>CAZPQA010000283.1:0-1569 GCA_964588535.1 uncultured Desulfobacteraceae bacterium | reverse complement strand
TGGTTCGGAAGTAACGGATCGTCGCCTCCCAGAAGGTCAGGGGGCAGTTTGTTTTTCAGCGCGGCGATGTCGGGGATTTGAAGGGAAAGGGGATCTTGCGTATGCTCCGGGTCCCATTTCAGTTGATCCACCGCCGCCATCATTTCGTGAAGCGGTGTTTCTTCCCCGGGCGTTCTCTGAAGGCGACCCTTTGCCATGGTTTTGAAAAGGACCTTTTCCAGCCACATATCCCCCAGCCCCGCCGTAACGCTGCGAAAGGATTCCGTAAGGCGGGCGGCATCGGAAAGGAGATGGGCATGAAGCGGGCTTTCCCCTGTAAGTTCCAGCCGAACGGCCAGGATGCGCTCATCTGATTGTGTCTGTATGGCCTCCAGTGCCTGACGGACCGGATCGTGAACCGCATCGATGTTGTTTACGCGGGATAGATCCACGCGGGCCATGCAAAACCTGAGAACATCCAGGTCATGGTGCGTTACGTCAGTGACCTGACCATTTTCCACCGTGATGAGCGATGCCCCTTTGGACCCGGTTTCCCGGATGTGCCGTCCCTGAAGGTTGCCGGGAAAGAGGACCCAGGGGTCTTTAGAGACCACCTCCCGCTGGTGAACGTGCCCCAGGGCCCAGTAGTCATATCCTTTGGATTTAAGGTCGTCCAGGGAGCAGGGTGCATAGGGTTCATGCCCTTCTCTGCCGTTTAAGGCCGTGTGAAGCAGCCCGATGTTGAAGTAGCCGGGATGGTATTGGGGATAATGTTGTGCCAGGTTTCGGGTAACTGCCCTGGAAGAATATCCCTGCCCATGAATGGCTGCGCCGATGTTGTCCAGCAGGATGGTCTCCGGCTTGCGAGTGGAAAAGGTCGTCACGTTATCCGGAGGGTGAAGATGTGGGGAAATGCGGCTGGCGGCGTCGTGGTTACCCGATACCATGAACACAGAAATGTTTTGCCGTTTCAGACGTCCCATCCGTTCGGTGAAAAAGAGCCCTGTATTATAATCCTTCCAGTCTCCGTCGTAGAGGTCACCGGCCAGAAGCACAAAACGGGCCTCCTCTTCAATGGCAAGGGTTATCAGGTTGTCAAAGGCCCGGCGGGTGGCGTTTCGGATTTCATCCACGGGGGCGTCTTCATAGCTCTCCAGACCCCTTAACGGGCTGTCCAGATGGATATCCGCCGCATGAATGAATCGAAACATGGCTCTTTTTCTTGTCCGTGCACCGCCGAACAGATGATAAATGGGGATAGGAACTTTTTATTTTGGAAAAGGACTATACTGAGGAGATGCCTGGGTGTCAAGGTGACTCATGCTTTAAAAAACGTCCATATGCCTATGGCGATAAATCCAGCCCCCGCAATATACTGCAAATGTTTTTCACTGATATACTGGGAGATAAAACTACCGGCGAGTACGCCAACGCCCGATGCAACAATTAAGGCTAAAGATGCACCGACAAATACGGTGAGCTTGCTGACGTCTTTGTCTGATGCAAAAAGCATTGTGGCCAATTGGGTCTTGTCACCCAGTTCGGCAACGAAAACTGCCGCAAAAACGGTTAAAAGCACTTTGTATTCCA
>CAZPQA010000282.1:0-1586 GCA_964588535.1 uncultured Desulfobacteraceae bacterium | reverse complement strand
CCATGTCAACGGTGCCCATGTGTTCATCAATGCTGATTAATTTGGCCGGTATGGCTAAACACATAATCTTTATACTCCAGAGATCATAAATGTGCTGCTTTATGGAAATTCATCTATTTCTTTCCGGCCTTGATCATCCTTTCGGCCACCCCGCACTACCTGTATGATTGTGATCACTTGTAGGGGCAGGTCTTGTGCCTGCCCTGATCAGGGCGCCCACAAGGGGCGCCCCTACAATCCTGGTACAAACGATGATCAAAGCCTTCTTTCTATTAGAAAATGGGATCTTCAAACCTGAGCTTATTCTTTGACTCAATAGGTCAAGCTGCAAAATCAAGCAATTCCAGCGTAATGCCACGATTGATTTCATCCCTCGCATAACTTAAAAGCTTCCTGTTTACATCTGATGGGATATACTCTTCACCGCAATTATTGCAAATATTGGCTGGAACTCGTTTAAATACCAATGTTTTTTCGTTTTGTTCCAAAACAACAGTTGTAAAACCATTTTCCATATTACCATTTCGACAAATTACACATTTCATTGCTTACCCATTTCTATATTTTCGGAATACCGGGCGTTTGATTTTCTTTATTTTCTTTCGAGCCGTTTTCAACCCGAAGCGGGCGGCGTGACGCTTCAACGCCCAGACGGTTGAGCTCCAGAATCACCATCTCGACCATGGCCGGCATTTTTTTCGCCACCGCAGGTGTCATATCCAGGCCAACGGTCTTGATATCCTCGGGTTCGACCCCGATGATCAGGGTTTCGGGCTGTTTATCCAGGGCCTGGCAGAAGGTGAGGGCTTCTAGAAGATCCACCTGGTGAAGGGAGTTCTTGGCCAGAACGCGCTGTGGAATCTCTTCGCCTTCAAGACGGTAGAGCGTACCAGGCGCCTGGCCGTTTCGAACCGCATCAATAACAATCAGATGATCCGCTTCCGAAATGGTCCCCAGCAGGTTCATTCCCAGGACCCCGCCATCGACCATTGCCACATTGGGGGGAAAATCATATTGTTCGTTCAGGGCTTCCAAAACCCGAACACCCACACCCTCATCCGTGAAAAGGATGTTGCCCACACCCATGATGGTTATCTGTTTTTCTTTCACTAAATCACCAAATGATCACAAGAACCTTTTTTGACGTGTGTTTTGAGAAACCATTAGCTGCGCAGTATAGCCGTACCGTGGGTGATCGTTCAAGGATTTTGTGCCTTACACCTCTTTATCGCCGCTGGTTTCTTCCAAATAGCATTCTGTAAGATTCTGCAACCGGTCACACAAGATGCCCATCAGATTAAAGAAAAACCGGTGAGCTGTGGGCGGATATAGCCATTGAAGCCGCTTTATCATCCGCTCATTGATTTGCAGGAGTTCCGCGGAGGCCACTGCCACAACGGTTGCAGATCTTTCACAGGATCGGATCATGCCCATTTCACCGACCACCTCGCCCGTCGTAAGCGACGCAATAACCCGGCCAGGACGGTTGGTCCCATTTATATCTCGATCTGAGCCCCCCATGACCTCCAGTCTGCCCGAAATAATGGCATACATGGAATCACTGATCTCCCCTTTGGTCATGACCA
>CAZPQA010000281.1:0-1623 GCA_964588535.1 uncultured Desulfobacteraceae bacterium | reverse complement strand
CGTTTGACCATAAAGCGCGAGCATGTTTTTCAGATAATCCCCCGATTCCCATATCTGCTGCAGGCGATCGGGGTAATTCTCCCGGTGTGCATGCAACTGAATTGAGGATTGCGTAATCCTTTCCCAGGCCCCTGGTGCCAGGTTTGCCCCAACAGAGACCACACCGCCCATGCTGGGATGTTCCAGAAAACGCTTTTCATCACCATCGTATATTCTGAAATCCTTCCTTTTGCGACAGGCTCTTTGATAATGGTGGGCTCTTTCCAGTGATCCCGAAAAGATGAGTCCCGAAATTCCTTCAATCTGGACCAATTCTTTGAGGACTGCTGTCCTGATATTGTGCCGTTTAAAAGTTCGGGTGGTATGCACGCACTGCGGGTCGTTGTGGAGCACGAGGGGAACCGTTAGAATTGTTTGCAACTCCCGATAATAATCGGGAAGCCCACGGTTGCTGTGGTAGGCGAGGGGTGTGTCCGCCCAGAAGAGACCGCCTTCCGGCCGATTTTCCCCAAAGCGTTCCTGCAGCGCCAGGATATTATTCCTGGTTTGGGTTTCCGTATTTCCGGTGACCCACACGAAAAGGGAGACGGGGCGGCCTGCGGCGGCATCCATGGCGTTTTTCAGCAATTCATCCCTCATTGCCATTTCCATGCGCTCACCTTCCCCATGCCGGGGACCGGCAAGCAGTAAGGCCTGTGCATGGGGTAACACCCGCGCCAGAAGCTTTTTCAGCCCGGTTCCATCAATGGCCCCGTTTTTAAGGGGGGTGATAAGATCAACAATGAGCCCCCTGGGTGCACTGCTATAGTCCATTGACTTTGAATCCTTCCCTGCCCAACAAATCATGAAGATGAACCATTCCCTTAATTTTTTGATGAGAATCCACAATGATGAGGTGGGTGATGGCACTCAGTTCCATTAAGGCAATCGCCTCGCCTAATGTTGCATCTTGATCGATTGTCTTGGGGGTGGAACTCATGATGTCCTCAACGGTTTTCCGGTAAATATCATCCCCTCGGGTGAGCGCTCTGCGTAGATCACCGTCGCTGATAATGCCCACAAGTTTTTGATCCCGGTCCACAACCAGCGTGGCGCCCATTTTTTTGTTGTTGATTTCAATGAGTGCCGGCCGAATCCCGGTATCCGGATATACCTTTGGCACATGGTCATCGGTGACCATGATATCACGGACTTGGAGTGAAAGTCTTTCTCCCAGGCTGCCCCCCGGATGGAAACGTCTGAAATCCTTTTTGCTGAAATGACGGCTTTTGAGCAATACCACTGCAAGGGCATCGCCCATGGCAAGGGCTGCGGTGGTGCTGGCGGTGGGTGCCAGTCCCAGTGGACAGGCTTCCCTTTCCACGCCCACATCGATGACCAGGTCACTGTGATGGGCCATGGGTGAGTCCAGCCCCCCTGTGAAAGAGATGATTTTGACTTTCATTTGTTTCAATATGGGGAGGATCTTGTTGATTTCAACGGTATGACCGCTGTTGCTGATGGCAAGAACCACGTCATCCGGTGTGGTCATGCCAAGATCCCCATGAATGGCTTCCGCCGGGTGAAGAAAAAATGATTTTGTACCCGTACTGTTGAGGGTCGCTGAAATTTTTCTGGCCACCA
>CAZPQA010000280.1:0-1729 GCA_964588535.1 uncultured Desulfobacteraceae bacterium | reverse complement strand
ATCACCAACATGGGACGTGCTGCCGACTATCTGGGAAGAACGGGATATGTGGCCATCCTGGATGCCACCAACGTGAGTTTGAAGCGGAGAGAGAAAATCGCCAGATCCATTACAGACCATCCCATACTCTTTATTGAGTGCATCAATGGCGATGAAAAAATCCTCAAGGCGAGCATCCAGAGAAAGGTGGCTTTTCCGGAATTCAACCATCTGTCAAAAGAGGAGGCCGTAAAGAGCTTTCGTCAAAGGATTCAATATTACCAGAGTCTGTACGTACCCCTGGTTGCGGAACGGAATTACGTCAAGCTGGATTCCCTGAACAACAAGATCCTGGCGGAGGAGATTACAGATAGAATTCCTTACTGGGACCGCATCCGGGATTTTCTGGTGACCGATACGGTCAAAAATCTCTTCCTCCTCCGTCATGGCGAGACACACTTCAATCTGGAAAACCGCATTGGGGGAAATTCGGACCTCACAGAGAACGGGGTGGCACAAGCCCAGGGCTTGGCCCTTTATTTTCAAAGAAAAAGAATACCGGTTATTTTTACCAGCGAAAAAAGGAGAACCATACAAACGGCTGTCCCCATCAAAGCGTTGCAGAAGCAAAGCGCCATCATTCAGCTGAAAGACTTTGATGAAATCGATAGCGGCATCTGTGAGTGCATGAGCTATGAAGAGATCCAGAACCAGATGCCCCATGTTTTTCTGGCGAGGAAAAAAGATAAGTATAATTATATTTATCCCGATGGCGAAGGATATACGTCCATGAAATACCGCGTGGACATGGGAATCAAGAAAGCCCTCTATTTAAGCAGGGATTCCCAGAGCATTATTATTGTCGGACACAGGGCTGTAAACCGAATGATCCTCTCCCACTTTCTTTATCGAAGAGAGGAAGACGTGCCCTATATTTACGTACCCCAGGACCGGTTTTATCACATTGTGGCGACCCAGGACAAAAAGCTCCTCCAGTTGAAACCCTACACCCTATAAATCGCCCTTTGAAATCAGCACTTTAGGGGTTTTGGTCCGCTTGTCGTAAAAAAGAAACGCCGTCACATGCATCCGTTCAACAGAGGCCACAATGCCCACGCCTCTGGCGTAGAATGTATACCCGCCATCCACCACATGGGCCGGTCCCACCTTTCCCACATAGGAAGACCTGATCAGAACCGTTTCGTATTTTCCAGCCGGAACCGTTATTTCAAAAGCCCCTAAATAGGTATGGGTCACTTTGAGCCGGCCTTTGTATTTCAAATGGGTGGGATCATGGAGGGCGTAGACCTTTACCTTCGTTTCCACCTGAGATGACTCGCCTATTTTCATGCCGTCAAACATGATCGGGAACATGGGGGTGTAACGGGTGATGACATTCTGCTCAAGATCTATTTCGGAGATCAGGTTGATCACGCCCTTGCTATCCGACGAAAAAAACTCGGTACAATCCCCCGCGATGGTCCGATGCCAGAGATCTTGCCCTTGTTTCTGCCCTTGGCGCCCCTTTGTTTTTGAAATGGAGGCTTCCTGGCGTTTTCCTTCCCGTTCTCCGGCGGTAATTTGGTAGGCCCATTTCCCTTTTCGCAAGGGCATCAGTCTTGCAGTGTCCTTAATGGGCCACGCGGGCAGGGCCTTCCCCACAACCCCTCCCCCCAAAAGGGCCAGGGCATCTCGATCGCTTTTTTCCAGTTCCACCATCGCGCCGGCAGATGCGTCTTCACAGACAGCC
>CAZPQA010000279.1:0-1802 GCA_964588535.1 uncultured Desulfobacteraceae bacterium | reverse complement strand
ATGCTGTAAAATATTTCATTGACACGAAGCGTCACGGGTGTTCCTCCCAATAGAAAGCGCCCGCGCCGGGGGTTTCCGAGACCTTGATTCTGGAGACGGTGATGCTGTCGGAATTAAGATGTTTGCTCAATTCCCGGTATAAAAATCGGGCGATATTTTCGGAGGTGGGGTTGATGTCTTGAAACGCCGGCAGATCATTCAAATTGAAGTGGTCCAGGTCCTGAAGAACACCCTTTACGCTCTCTTTAATCTCCCTGAAATCGAGACCGATGCCGATCTCGTTGAGTTTGTTGCACCGGACAAAAACATCGATGATCCAGTTGTGCCCATGAACACGGGCACAATCTCCGGGATATCCCCTTAACGCATGTGCGGCGGAAAAGTGCGTTTGCACGTATATTTCAAAAACCCCGGGCATCACTCCTCCAGAATATTACCATCTTGAACCGTAAAGGCCCTTATGCCCTTATTTATTGGCGGCGACAACCAGAGCCGCTGCTTTTCCATTTGATTCTTTAAGTCCCGTAATCAACGCTTTTATCACTGACCTCAACTCAAGGGAGAGGGATTCATATTCATCCATCAGTTGACGGGTATCCAGGACGCCCACGCGGGCATTGCCATCCGCGGCAATCACCGAAGCACTGCGCGTTTGCATCGCTTTTCCAAAAAGGGCCATTTCACCAAAGATGGCTCCCTTTTTCAACACATCGATGGTGAGCAATCCCACTGAGGTCCTTTTGGTGACTTTGACCTGTCCTTCGAGAACAACGTAAACCCAATCGCCCTTGCTGCCTTCCTCGATAATGACATCACCGGATTTATAGGTTTCATGATCGGCCAGATAAGCACTCATCAACGGTTCAATATTCATTTCTTTTTCCTCCATACCCTACGGCATTAAGAAAAATCCCAGCGATTTTCTTGAACCGGCCGCAATATCGGTTATCATCATGCTCACTTCGAGTTCATTGGGCATTTCACCCTTTTGAATGGCCACCACTTCAGCTTCCAGTTCCAGGTTCTTTTTATTGGGCAAAACAGCGGTTACGACAAAAATGTCCCCCGTTGCATGGGAAACACCGGCCGTATTTTTTCGTGGGACCTTCATCGCCAGTCCGTTTAGACTGATGTCTTTGATTCTCCCGTCAAGACTGAACTTGGAAGCGGCACCGGTGGGTCGGTAGTGGCAGAAAAAATCCACCTTTTTTCTGTAGAATTTGCGCTCTGAGGCCAAAGGATCTTCCTTGTCCTTAATGGCCTTTTCCTTCTGCTCTTTTGTCGCCAACTGAACGATAAGGTTGTTCATTCGGACCGACCGTGACATCACTTGATCGGTGATGTATTTGATGATGGGCGGCATTTCATCGTATTCCCGGGATAATGTTGCCGTATGCCACACTTCCACCGTCGTATCTTCAAGAGCCCGAACGGATGCCGAACGGGTGGCGGTAGCCCTGTTGAGAAACGTCCGTTCACCGAAAATATCTTCTGTTCCAAGGATGGCCAGCAGAATTTTTTCGCCTTCTATTTCTCGATAAATGCTTGCTTTGCCTTCCAGGATTTTGTAAATGGAAACGCCGTAGTCCCCCTCTTTGATGATGAGGTCTCCCTTATTGTACGCGAGGCTTACAATGGGAGGTGCTTCTGAAGGATTATTTGCCATTGTCTCATCTCCCTGCTGTTTTTTTTATTGCCCTTTTTCGCTAACCCATTTCGTAGCCTGATTAGTCGGGGACGTTCCCACGTAACTCGTCAAGCCATACGGTGGCTTCCGAATCACTGGGAGCGCGCCAGTCTCC
>CAZPQA010000278.1:0-1806 GCA_964588535.1 uncultured Desulfobacteraceae bacterium | reverse complement strand
GGGATCCGTATAGGAATAACAGGTCTCGCCCCAGCCATTGTCTGAATTCTGGCAGGATTTTAACCATTGAACGGCCCTTCGGATATAGGGCTGGGAGGGATCTTCGCCCAGACGCCCCAAACCTTTTAAGACGGACCACGTGCCGTAAATATAATTGACACCCCAGCGCCCAAACCAGGCCCCGCAATCTTCCTGTTCCCTTTTCAGGAAATCCAGTGCCCTGGAAATAGGCGGGAAATCAGGTCCATATCCCAACATGGCCAGGAGCTCAATGCATCGGCCCGTCAAATCAGACGTGCCGGGATCAAGGAGTGCCCCATGGTCGGCAAACGGAATCTCGTTCAGATATAGGTAATTGTTGTCAATATCAAAAGCGCCCCACCCGCCGTTCGAACTCTGCATGCCAAGCACCCAATTCACAGCCTTGGCGATTTTTCCCCGGTATTTTGTCTCTTCTAAAGCACCGGCCCTCAAGAGCGCCATCAGAACCATGGGCGTGTCGTCCACATCCGGGTAAAAGGTGTTTTCGAACTGAAAAGCCCACCCGGCCGGTTCAAGATCCGGCGCTCGATAAGCCCAGTCCCCGGGTACAAGAATCAGCCGTTTGAAAAGCCACCGAACGGCCCCCTGAGCTGATCTATGGTTTGCGGCAAGCCCCCCTTCAAGTACGGCAGAAAGGCTCAAACAGGTATCCCATATGGGGCTCAAGCAGGGTTGACAGTAGCCTTCATCGCCTTGATTGACCAGCATATCTTCTATGGCCTTCATTCCCCGAACAACATCCGGGTGGTCATCAGGATATCCCAGAACCTTCAACGCCATCACCGCATTGGCCATGGCGGGAAAAATGGCCCCGATACCCCCCTCTCCCTTCATCCGCTCGCGGGTCCAGGTTTCAGCCAGCTTAAGCCCTTTTTTCCTCAGCACCCGGGGCATCATGGGATCAACTTTTTTCAGGAACCGATCCAGAAGCAAAAAACAGTTCTTAAAAAAACTGCCCTGGACAAAACGATCCAGGTGTTGAGACTCGTTTACGGGGGATACAAAAAGCTCTGAAACGTCCTCTTCAGACGTCAAGCGACACACGGGTCGTTTCGCATAGAGAATGAGGAGCGGAACAATAACGGTCCTCGACCAGTAAGAAATTTTATTGAGGTGGAAGAAAAACCATTGGGGCAAGAGCATGATCTCGATAGGCATGGCCGGTGTCGTTTCCCAGGGGACCTGACCAAAAAGCGCCAGCATAATGCGGGTAAACACATTGGTGTTCGCGGCACCTCCCTGCGCCAGCACATAGGCTCTGGCACTGACCATATGGGGTGCATCGGGAGAATCTCCCAATTGCTTCAAGGCAAAATAAGCTTTAACCGAAGTGCTGACATTGGCCTCACCCTCGTAATACAAGGGCCACCCGCCACTATCAAGCTGCCGGTTGCGCAGGTAATTGCCGAACCGCATCTTGAGATCCCCAGGGATTTCACGCCCCAGAAATCTCTGAAGCAGAATGTATTCCGACGGAATGGTTGTATCCGCCTCCAGATCGAACACCCAGTATCCTTTTTCGTTCTGAATATTCAGAAAACGATCTCTGGTTCTTCGAATGGATTCATTCAGGCGCTCCACAGTAAACAGAGGGGTAACAGGGAGACCGGCGTCTGTCTCTTCATGATGGGTCAAATGGGGTTTTACAGGATAACCGGTCCATCTTTTCGGATCAGCGAGAACTTTCAAGGCTGTGCGGATGCGCTGCTTCATTTAAATCAGTAATCCTCCAGAAAATGCTTATACGGGACCTATATATGACTA
>CAZPQA010000277.1:0-1848 GCA_964588535.1 uncultured Desulfobacteraceae bacterium | reverse complement strand
GAGCAATTGCTCCTGCTGGAACGCGAGGGAAAATTGATAGAAGCCCTGAGGATAATACCGGAGGTGTATGCCGCAGAAATACCGGTCGACTCCTTTTACGTCACTCTGGAAAACAAACGGCAAAAACTGCTGGACGCGATTTCTCAGAAAGAAATTTCTTTTCCCGTAGGCAAAGAGGTATACACCTGCTCCGGCATCCGGCAGCTCTTTATGGGCCTCTATCCCAAAAAACCTCAAGCATATCATCAAACCGCTGAACCTTCGGCAGATATTGACTTTGATCGTTTCTACTATCTTATGATCATTAAAGGCCATGAACAGAAAGATTCAGTTTCCCGATTCGATATGCAATCCGTACTTACCGAAGCTGACCCATGGCTGGTTTCTGGAGCGCTGTTTTTAGAGAGAAACCAGAAAACACTAACAATTACACCACAAGACGTTATTGATCGCTGGCAAAGCCGTCCTGACCTCTGGGATGAAGAATGTACCAGACAGGCCCTGCTCTTTCTGGCCCGGTTTGATTCGGCAACCCTAAAAGCCCTTGAGATAACCAACGAGGATATTCGCATGGAAGTTGAAAGCCTACATTCCATTGAATAGGCGGCGGAAGGGTGCCTCGGCGCTTACCCGCCGTTGATCCCTTTTGCCGTTTGATCGGCACTGCTCGCCAGTTCATCCCAGCAAAGATCATAACTGGTACTTCTTCCGCCACCGGGGTTGGGGCGCAGGATGCCCTTTTGCACAAGATCCGCCAGCTCTCTTTGGGCGGTGGCCTTGCTGACGTGCCCCATCCCGGCATACTTCCGGTTTGTCAATCCGCCTTCAAAGGCGCCACGGCCGGCTTCAAGCAGACGGTTAATGACTTTGCATTGACGTTCTTTGAGTTCTGTCTGAGCGTAACGCTTCCAGAACCGGGATTTCACCATGACGTTGGAGAGGAGGTCGTCTGCGTTCAGAATCGCCGTGGAAAGACATTCCAGAAACCATACCATCCACTCGGTGATGTCGCCATCCCCCCTATTGGTATGTTCAAGGACCGCGTAGTAGGACTCCCTCCGAGCCATGATCTGCGAAGAAAGGCTGTAATACCGGGCCGCAAGTTTTTCATCCTGGGCCAGGGCCATCTCGGTCAAGGTCCTGGCAATCCTGCCATTGCCATCTTCGAATGGATGAATGGCAACAAACCATAGATGGGCCATCCCGGCCCGAAGGAGGCCATCCATGGATTTATCTTTTTGTCCCCACCAGCGAAAAAAATGGTCCATCTCACCGGCCAGCAAGTCAGTCGGGGGCGCTTCGTAATGGACCTTCTCACGCCCGATGGGGACTGACACCACGCGCATGGGTCCGTCACGATCCTCACGCCAGGCGGCAACCCGGATCTTGTGCAAACCGGAATACCCCGTGGGAAAGAGGGCCGCGTGCCAACCGAACAGCCTCCCGGGGGTCAAGGCTTGCTCATGGTTCAGGGTGGCATCCAGCAATGTGTCGATAACGCCGTCGGCATGTTCATCGCCCGGTGGTGTCAAGCCGGCCGTCGGCAGACCCAAGCGCCGTGCCACCGAAGATCGCACACTGTCCGGGTTCAGGTGTTCGCCTTCGATTTCGGAGGTCTTCAGGGTTTCCGCAATCAGAACCTCGGCCCTGGACTGCTGCCGAACTTCAAATCCCATTTCCCTCATTTGGGTCAACAACGCCCCCTGCCGAAAGCGGCAGATTCCCAGTGGTTCGAGAAGAGCTGCGTCGTCCCACCGAAACTTCGGCCATGAGGGCCATTGCCAGATGTATTGCTTTGGGTAAGTCATCATATGTGCTTATCGGCTCAAAAATTGAGGCGATTATAAC
>CAZPQA010000276.1:0-1865 GCA_964588535.1 uncultured Desulfobacteraceae bacterium | reverse complement strand
ATTGAAGAAGAGCGAAAAAAGCATGAAAAGAGAAAGAAGATTCTGGAAGAAATCGGAAATTATCTTGAGCAGGGTGAGGAAATTTCCGAAAAGGTTGAAAATGCGCTGGGAGAGGAGGATATGCTCAGTGAAAAACTGAAAGGGGCCGTTTCGACTTTGCGCGGTGCCTATGAGTCAATGGCGTTATTTGTGGAAAAGGGGAAGGTTATTGAACAGTTTTGAGAACCAGCTCTGAAGGGCGAAATTTTCCGCGCTGCAAGTCTGCTTAAATCCCGCCTGTTTTTGAAATCAATCTCTCGGTTGTTTTTTATCTTCGTCTTACAAGGTCAGCGTCGTGGTCTGGGTCAGGGCAAAGCAATCCATGCTGATGTGCTTGTGCGCATTGATGGATCGGCATTCCGCAACAATTCTATCCTGGTCTGCGTCGCTGCGGTTCTGGTTGTGGTGGAAAAGTCCGAATGTTTTGACATGGGCTTCCTGGGCCAGACGCAGGGCATCCGGGTAGGTGGAATGCCCCCAGCCTTGAGTGAGTAGATATTCTTCCTTTGTGAATTCCGAATCGTGAATGAGCAGGTCCGCATCCTTTGAAAACTCGGCATATTCTTCAAAGGTGCGGCCGTTCCGATGTTTGCTCCCCAGCTCGTTGTCCGTCAGGAATACGAAGGATTTGCCATCCTCCACGAATTTGTACCCCATACCGCCATTGGGATGATTGAGGTTGATGGGAAATATCTCGATGGAGTCGAGTTGATAACATAGTTGGCACGCCACATCGTATTCTATGGTGGCCTGAAGTGCGTCAAACTGTATGGGAAAGAGTGGGGCACTCATGGCCTTGCTGAGCAGTTTTTGGATATTTCCCTGGGTGGTGGGGCAGCCCGTCATGTGGATGACTGCCTCCGGGTGGTAGATGGGTTTGAAAAAAGGGAACCCCAGAATGTGGTCCAGGTGGGAGTGGGTGAAGATGAGCTGGTAGTGATATTTCCCCTCCTCAATAAGCTGGTTCCCCAGACGTCGAATCCCGCTTCCGGCGTCTACAATAATGATTTCATCATTCTTGGTGCGGATTTCCAGGCAGGTGGTGTCGCCGCCATATTTGAGGTACTCCTTGCCTGAAACCGGAATGGACCCCCTTGCGCCGTGGCATCTGATGATCATTATTATCTTCTCCCTGATTTTTATCTAATCTTGTTTTTTCGGGTTTCTAGAACACGGACACTATCCCTCTCTCAGCAGGGAATAGATGTGTACGGGCTTTTCGATCCCTTTCAAGGTTTTGCTCCCCCTGTCAAATACCGGCCAGAGGCCCTTGATCAGGTTTCGGGTTTCATCCGCGATGATGATATCACCACTTCTGGCATGGGCGGCCAATCGGGCGGCCAGGTTGGTCACGTTCCCGCTGGCCGTATAGGTCATCCGGGTGTCGATGGATCCCTTGAACCTCGTCATGCCCAGCAGGGCCGTGCCGCAGTGAATTCCCATGTTAACATTCAACGGATCAATGTGGGACGGCAGTTCCTGGTTGGACGAAAGACTCTGCTGGTGAATGTCAAAGGCGGCCTTGATGGAATTAATGGCATTGGCCTTGATGTCGTCCTCTTTAAAGATAATCATCAGACCGTCCCCGGCGGTTTCATTGATATCCCCCTGGGATCTATGGATGGGATCAACGAAGCTGGAAAAGAGTCTTTCAACAATCCGGTTCACTTCCTGTTCAGGCAATTTGGCGCTGAGCTCGGTGTAACCTTCGATGTCAAGGAAGAGAATGCTGACATCTTTTTTCTCTTTTTCCTGGCCCAGGAGCGCAGGGTCCTTTTCCGCCAGCTTTAGTACGGATTGGGGAACGAAAGGGGAAATGTCACTGA
>CAZPQA010000275.1:0-1913 GCA_964588535.1 uncultured Desulfobacteraceae bacterium | reverse complement strand
ACAATGAAGAAAAAAACATCAAACGGTGTTTGGATAGCCTGAAATGGGTCCATGACATTATTGTGGTGGATTCCATGAGCACGGACCGGACCATTGAAATTGCCCGGGCGCACACCGACCGAATTTTCCAAAGGCCGTGGCCGGGGTATACAGCCCAGAAGAATTTCGCTCTCTCAAAGGCGGAATCGGATTGGGTGTTAAGTCTTGACGCAGATGAGGCGGTCTCAAAAGCGTTGTGTGATGAAATAACGTTCGAGATTGCCAGGCCGGACGCCCTGGACGGCTACCGGATGCCGCGACGTTCTTTTTACCAGGGAAGATGGATCAACCACAGCGGGTATTACCCGGACCGCCAGCTCAGGCTTTTCAGGCGGGAAAAAGGGCGTTGGGTGGGCGGAAGGGTCCATGAACGGATGGCGGTGGAAGGGCGTGTCGGGGATTTAAAACAGGAGCTTCTCCATTATCCTTATGGCGGGAAGATTTCGGGACAGTTGAGGACCGTAAACAGTTTTTCAACCCTGCTGGCCAAAGACATGTACGACCGGGGGAAACGGTTCCACCTTGCGCTTCTTTTTTCTCGCCCACTTTTCAAATTCCTGGAAGTCTATGTGTTGAAAAGAGGCTTCATGGACGGTTTGCCCGGCCTTATTATAGCGGTTACCGATGCCTATGCTATGTTTGCCCGGTATGTAAAACTCAGGGAAATTGAAGCAGGCCCGTGAACCGGAAGACTTTTTCAAATCTCATTTCCCACCTTGAGAGTCTAAAGTTTGGTTTCATTCTGGGTACTCAATACGATTTGAAATTTTTCGTGGTTAAGGAAGCCTAGATGATTGATATCTCTGTCATTATTGTTAACTACAATACCGCAGGATTGCTTTCCGAATGTCTAAGATCGCTCATACCTCCGCCTGAACTGAGGATGGAAGTTATTGTGGTTGACAACGCATCCGAGGATGACAGTGTTCAGCTGTTAAACCATAACTTTACCTGGGTAAGGTTGATAGCCAATGAACAGAACCTTGGTTTTTCCCGGGCAAATAACCAAGCTTTGGACATCTCTGAAGGAAAGTATATCTTTTTCTTAAATCCTGATACTGTGGTGAAGTCAGGGGCCTTTGAGGCGATGTTGGATTTTATGAAAACCCATGACGACATGGGCCTTGCAGGCACACGGCTCCTGAACCCCGATGGATCACCCCAGTCATCTGTGGAAATGAAGTATCCTGGGCAGAAGCGCGCGAAGCAGGACCTGCGGGGACTCAGGGGCGGTATCGCATGGGTCTTGGGCGCCGCCATGATCGCTAGACGTGTTATTGTCAAGGAGTTGGGGGGATTTGATGAACGTTTTTTCCTATACGGCGAGGAGCAGGATCTTTGTTTGAGAATACGGAAAGCGGGCTGGAAAATTGGATTTATATCAAGCGCCGTGGTTGTTCACTGGGGTGGACAGAGTGAGTCTAATACACCGGCTATAGATGTTTGGAAGAAGAAGTTCGCGGCCGAAAGCTTGTTTTACAAGATTCATTACTCAAGGCGATCGGTCCTGCGAATTCATCGCGCAAACGTGGTGCAGGCACTTTGGAGGATCTTTTCGTTGAAACTGACTTATTCTTTTTGTGCGGACAAAAAAGCTTCTCTGGGAAAGCTGAACAAATACAAACTGGCCCTAAAGACCTTTCATTTCTGGAAGGTTTGATCATATGGCAGGGATGGGGGTGTAAGTATGCCAGAATCGCTCCATAGAGGGGCACAAAAAGCACTTGACCAAAAACAGGCTCAGGACCGGAAAGAGCACGGCAGGGGCACCATCGGATGGGTCTCCCTGGCCATGATTAACCTGGCCATTATTTACAGTGTCAGGGGGCTTCCCCTCATGGCGGAAGAGGGCTTTCGCGCCATTTCATTCATGG
>CAZPQA010000274.1:0-1931 GCA_964588535.1 uncultured Desulfobacteraceae bacterium | reverse complement strand
CTAACGCACCATCACCCTTGAAAGCAGGCGCCCGACCCTTTTGAGGCTCTGAAGGCTGTCCGCTGCCATGAAGTGGTCCACGTATGGCAGTGCCGTGTTCATTCCCCGGCAGAGGGGTTCATAATCCGGGTCTCCCGCCAGGGGATTCAACCAGATCACCGTATGACACTTGCGGCTTAAGTGTTCCATCTCCCTTCTCAGAATAGCTTTAGCCCCCAGATCCCATCCGTCACTCAACACCACCACAACGGTCCTTTGGCTGAGGAGCCTTTGGCCATGGATTTCGTTAAATTGGTGGAGAGAAAAACCGATGCGGGTGCCCCCGGACCAATCCGGTACTTCGTGAGCAATATGGGAAATAACTTTTTCAAAACTCATGTGGCGAACGCTGAAGGTGATGGAAGTCAGTGAGGTTGAAAACACGAACACTTCCGCCCTGGACCCTATACCCCGAAGGCCCAGAAGAAAGGGCATGACAAACTGCGCATATCGATCCATGGAACCGCTTACATCGGCCAGGATCACCAATCGCTTGAGCCGCATCTTTTTCCGTTTGAAAAAGAGTTCAAAGGGAATTCCCCCGGTTTTCATACTTTTTCTGATAATGCGTTGAAAGTCCATTCCTCCGGATTTTCGTGATCTCCTTAAACGTCTTGACTTATCCAATTCAAAGGGCGCCATCATCTTTTTGAGGGCCAGATTGGCCACCTGAACATCGGCCTGATTAAAACGGCCCAGGTCTTTTTTTTCAACCGCGGATACAACCGGGGTGTAGGCCACACCTTCAAGCCACTCCCTGTTATTGGAGCGCTTGTCATCTGCAGGTGCCTCATTTTTTGCTTCCAGCAGGCATTCCTCCCCTTCCCCTTCATTTCGGGCATCCGGGTCAGACCGCGGTTGCACCTCTGCCTCCTCTTTTGAGATCTCCTCCTCCCACATCCAGAATTCGTCAAAAAGGGTCTTAAACTGAGCCCACTCCAAGTCGCTCGTGGCCAGATTGGAACGGAGGCAAAAGAAAAAGTCCGCTTTGTTTTCGAGGCCGACCACCTCAAGCGCCCGCAAGGCATCGTGAATACTGCTTTGAAAGACCCTGAAGCCGCGGTCTTTGAGAAAAGCCGCAAATGCGATCATTTTCTTTACCAGACCTTCATCTCCATTCCTCATGGATGCACCGCTGAATGCTGAATTGGCCTGAAATTTCATTCTTCCCCCGGCGGGTTTTCCAGGTATTCTCCCCGGGTATGGGCATCAGCCCAGATCTCCTGATTGAAACGCCCGATATCTTCCTGGTACTTAAGAAAGCATCCCAGGGTCTCCCGGACCACATCTTCATCAAGATACTTTTTTTCCATGGCCATGAGGGCCCTGGCCCAGTCAAGGGTCTCGGAAACACCGGGTTTTTTCAGGAAATCAAAGGACCGGATCTTCTGCATGAAGTGGGTTACCTGCCGGGCAAACCGTGATTCAATACCCGGCAGACGCGCCATGATGATCTCATATTCCTTTTCGAAGGAGGGGTAATCAATCCAGTGATACAAGCAGCGCCGCTTCAGGGCATCGTGAACATCCCGGGTGCGGTTTGAGGTCACCACCACCATGGGTTTCTTTTTGGCTTTCAGCGTACCGATTTCGGGAATGGTGATTTGAAAATCGGAGAGCACCTCCAGAAGAAACGCCTCAAACTCTTCGTCGGACCGGTCGATTTCGTCAATGAGGAGAACGGGGGCTTTGTCATCAGATTTTCGAATGGCCTCAAGCAAAGGACGTTCCACCAGGAATTCGGGTCGGTAGATCATTTCCTCAATCTCGTCTTTATTCTTTTCTCCCCGTTCCAGAAGCCTGATGTGCAAAAGCTGCTTCGGGTAATTCCACTCATACAGGGCTGTTGATGAATCCAGACCTTCATAGCACTGAAGGCGAATCAAATCTGT
>CAZPQA010000273.1:0-1945 GCA_964588535.1 uncultured Desulfobacteraceae bacterium | reverse complement strand
TGCTTTTTTTTCTCCTCCGGGGAGCATGAAGCGGCCCGCGAAGAGATGGATATTCGAAAATGGGAGGACTTCATCGACAGGGAAATGACAAGGGGGGTCAATCTGGCCATATTGATCGGCGGTGAGCCCACCCTGTGTCTCGACCGGGTGGAAGCCTTTTACAGCCGGCTGCCCACCTTTTGTGCCACAAACGGCCTGATCAAAGTGCCGCGGGACCGATTTCCCCACATGATGGTGGGGATTTCATTGTGGGGCGATGAAGAGGATGAAAAAACCCTTCGGGGCAGGGATACCTTTTCCATATCCAGCAAACATTATGCAGGCGATCCATATGCCTATTACCTCTACACCCTTACGCCCAAACAGATGGGAAAAACAGAGCGGCTCGTCAAAAAAATCAGGGATGCGGGTCTGAAGGTCCATATGCAGCTTCTTTCAAACGATGAAGGGGTGGACCAGTTCTTCTGGACCGATGAACAATTGAAAGACATTCGGGGCGAAATGGATCAGATGCTGGACCTTTACCCGGATACGGTCATTTCATCCAAATACTACCATCGTATTATTACCACCGGAAAAATGCTGGATCGTTCATTCGGATGGAATGAGTGTCCTTCCGTCACCGAACCCCTGGATAAACGAGATCCCGGCCCCAAGCGCCTCATCGGCTTTATCAGGTGGGCATCGGATCTTAAAACCATGCATCGATGTTGCACCTCCGAGACCAGGGACTGTTCAACCTGCAAGGACGGGGCCGCCCACATGAGCTGGGTCATGGTCAACAAGCGGGCCCACATCCGTTCTGAAGAGGATCTGAAGGGGTGGATTGAGGTATATGAGATGTTTGCCAAACTCTACCAGTTTATCCCATGGTAAAACGTGCTGTTATCCTGGGTTACGATGCGGTGTCTCCCTTGGGAACGGACATGGAGACCCAATGGGAAAATGCTGTTGGGGGCAAAAGCGGGATCGGTCCGCTGACGCGTTTCCCCCTGACAGATGAATTTCCGGTCCGCATTGCGGGAGAGGTGGCCGATTGGGATGCGTCGACCTATCCCTTTCTGTCACCGAGAAACCTGGCCCAATGGACTTCCCCTGTTTTTAAAAACGCCATGCTGGTGACACACCGGGCTCTCCTGAAAAGTGGCGTGGCCATAACCCCTGAACTGGCCCCCAGGACAGCCGTCACCTTCAGTTCTGCGGTAGGGGGGCAGGATGCAGTGCTGAAAGCGGACAGGCGGATGATTCGCGAAAGGCGAATGCCCCATCCGTTTACCAACCCCAATGCTTGCATCAATATGGTGGGCGGAAAGATATCCATTCTGACTGGTGCTACCGGGCCGATTACCGCCACCATTACGGCCTGTGCCACGGGGGTGACCTCCATGATTGTGGGCAAAATGCTGCTGGATCAGGAACGGGCCGATCTGGTGATCTGCGGGGCCGTGGATTTTCCTCTGGTGGAACCCATTGTAGCGGGGTTTTACACCATGAACGGTGCTTTCAACCCCAAAGAAGGGCAAAAGCCGGAACCGCCCGAAAGGGCCAGCCGGCCTTTTTCAATGGATCGAAGGGGATTCGTGGTGTCCGAGGGTGCAGGCTGCGTCATCCTGGCCTCACGGGATTTTGCGGATACCCATGAACTTCCATACGATATTGAATTGGCCGGCTGGAGCATGACCTCAGATGCGCGACATTTTGTGGCCCCCAACTTGGACACCGTTCGGCGGGCCATTTCGGAGTCCATCCGGGATGCAGGAATACAGGCGGCTGATATCGCTTGCGTCAATGCCCATGCCACGTCAACCCGGGTGGGGGACAAGGTGGAATTTGACGCCTTGGATGCGGTGTTCGGCAGAAAAATTCCGCCGGTGAGCGCCAACAAATCGATTACGGGCCACTGCATGGGGGCTTCAAGCGCCATTGAGGCCATATTGGCTATGGA
>CAZPQA010000272.1:0-2117 GCA_964588535.1 uncultured Desulfobacteraceae bacterium | reverse complement strand
GGTGGAAGGATCAAGCTGGTATATGATCATGTCATCAAACAAAATGATGGTAATATCCTCTTTTGTATCAATACGGCTGCCCTGGGGGCTCAGATAATTCTTCACGGTTTCCTGTTTGTCCTTGAACTGGGCCAGCATCTGCTGTTTTACCTGTTCCGGCAAACCTTCTGGAAGTCCTTCCGGCACACCGCCGCTCGCCACAACCGATTCCCAATAGAGATCGCCATAAGCCACGGGAGAGAAGATCATAAACAGAACAGCCACCGGCAACAGACACCGCATCAGTTTCTTGAATTTCATAAAAATTCCCCTTTCATTAAAAAATGTTCTCGTCATGTTATCCCATCTTAAATTATGACGTCAAGCATTCTTGGTAATCGTTCACAGTTACCATCATTGACATCCCAGCGCGGTTTTCATATATGTAACCCGTCGGAAAAATTAATTTTCCACAAGGGATTCGAAATTTGAAGGAACACCAAAATGAAACAGATACGCAACTTCAGTATTATCGCACACATAGATCACGGAAAATCCACCCTGGCGGATCGTCTGATTCAAGCCACGGGACTGGTGGAGACACGGGATTTTCGGGATCAACTCCTGGATACCATGGATATTGAAAGGGAAAGGGGCATCACCATCAAAAGCCAGGCCATCACCCTGCCTTATGTGGACAGCGAGGGCCAAGAATACGCACTGAACCTCATTGACACCCCCGGGCATGTGGACTTTTCTTATGAAGTTTCCCGGGCTCTGGCCTCCTGCGAAGGGGTCCTCCTGCTGGTGGATGCGGCCCAGGGTGTGGAAGCGCAAACACTGGCCAATTTGTTCGCCGCCATGGAGCATGATCTGGAAATCATCCCGGTCATTAACAAGATAGACCTTATATCAGCCGACATTGAACAAACAAAAGAGCAGATTGAACTGGATCTGGGTCTGGATTCGGATCTGGCCATCCTCTGTTCCGCCAAAGAGAGTACGGGGATTGATGATGTACTGGAAGCCGTCGTGGACCTGATTCCGCCCCCCGCCGGCAGTGAAGAAGACCCCCTCGAGGCCCTCATATTTGATGCCCATTATGATCCCTTTCGCGGCACCATTGTAAGCTGCCGAATCTTTTCGGGGCGTGTCCGCCCGGGGGACACCATTCGGCTCATGTACAACAATGCCACCTACCGGGTGGAAGAAGTGGGTGTTTTTCGGCTGGCGCGGGAACCCAGGAAAGTCCTTTCAGCCGGAGAGGTGGGCTACATCATATCCGGCATCAAAACGGTCAGTGACACGCGAATCGGGGACACCATCACGTTGGAAAACAACCCGGCCCCCGCGCCCCTTCCGGGGTTCAAGGAAGTCAAACCGGTTGTGTTTGCTTCCATATACCCGGTTGCATCCGATGAGTACCGCTCCTTGGTGGAGGCGCTCGAAAAGTACAAATTAAATGATGCAGCCCTGATCTTTCAAAAGGATTCATCCGCTGCCCTGGGACTGGGATTTCGCTGTGGTTTTCTGGGACTGTTGCACCTGGAGATTGTTCAGGAACGTCTTGAAAGGGAATTTGACCAGTCCCTCATCATGACCTCCCCCACGGTGCAGTACCGCTTTGAGCTCACAAACGGCGATGAAGTCACCATAGACAACCCCGTCTACTACCCAGATCCGGCCACCATTTCAAAGGCTTTTGAACCCTACATCCGGGCCAGCATCATGATTCCAGAACGATATATGGGCGCCGTTATGGAGCTTTGCCTGGAACGGCGGGGGACCAATTCTCAATTCAGTTACCCTTCCACGGGACGGATCGAAATTCAGTTCGATTTGCCATTGGCCGAGGTCATTTACGATTTTTACGACAGGCTTAAGACTGTCACCCAGGGCTATGGGTCATTTGACTATGACCTGCTGGATTATCGGGAAAGCGACCTGGTCAAACTGGACATCCTGTTAAACGGGGAAAAGGTAGATGCCCTCTGCCAGATTGTGTACAGAGAGGGGGCACGGGCACGGGCACTTCACTCTTGCAACCGGCTGAAAGAGGAAATTCCGAGGCATATGTTCAAAATCGCCATTCAGGGGGCCATCGGTGGGACAATTATTGCGCGGTCAACGGTCAATGC
>CAZPQA010000271.1:0-2123 GCA_964588535.1 uncultured Desulfobacteraceae bacterium | reverse complement strand
TCCTGTTTTTCGAGCAGTGGCGTCACCAGGTCCACGCATGCCTGCATGGATTTGGCGGCCATCATCATTTCGGGAACAAAGATTTCCTTTTTCTCGAATTTTTCTCCCACAATGTTCAAGCCCGGAATCAGGTACCGGTTGATGATGTTCTGAGGATCAGCGCCCCGGTCCAAGGCGTTTTGGGTATACTCAACCGCTAATTTCCTTTTCCCTGAAATCACAGCCTCTTTGATCCGTTCAAGGTCTGCTGCGTCATCAATAGTTTTCTCGGCGGTCGCTTCACCGGTGGGCATTGCCACGGTTTCGCCCTTGCTTTTTTTCGCGGAAGCGGAAAGGTAGTTCATGCAGAACTCATCTTTACCCAGAAGAAGATCCACCAGGAGCGCAGCTTTTCCCATGTCCCATACCGTGGGGTCCGCAATGGGACAGGCCAAACCATTTAGAACCGCCATGGCCAGAAAAATCGCGTTGATGGATGATCGTTCTGGAAGCCCGAAGGAGATATTGCTGAGTCCTAAAGTCTGGTTGACACCCAGTTCATCCCGTATCAGCTGAAGTGCCCGAAGGGTCTCAAGGCCTGCCTGATCGTCGGCGCTGACAGCCATGGCAAGGGGGTCAATGATCACATCCTCCCTGGGGATACCGATCTCCTGCGCTTTATCCACGATCAATCGGGCAATTTCGAGCCGCCTTTCAGCCTGCTTGGGAATGCCGTTATCGTCCATGGTAAGCCCGATGACGGCCGCATTGTGGGCTTTGACCAGCGGCAGGATCTGCTCAAGCTTGTGTGTTTCGCCGTTGACCGAATTAACCAGGGCTTTCCCTTTGTACACACTGAGACCGGCCTCCAAAGCCTTTGGAAGGGCCGAATCAATGCAGAGCGGCACGTCTGTCACATCCTGAATGGCCAAAATGGCCTCTTTCAACATCCTGGGTTCGTCGATACCCGAAACCCCCACATTCACATCCAGTATGTGAGCACCCGCCTCCACCTGCAGAATGGCTTCCGATCGGACCAGATCGAGGTTTCCCGCTTCCAATGACGCCGCCAGTTTTTTGCGGCCCGTTGGATTGATGCGCTCCCCAATGATCACAAGGGGCTGTGAAGGTCCCATGACAACCGTTTTTTCAGTACTCGAAACAGTGCTTTCCACAGGTGTAGCAACTTTTCCGGAACCAGGAAAGAATTGCCTGGGTGATGCGGTGGGTGCATCCCGGCTAATTTTCCCGTATTCCGCGGCCGTCTTTAACGCCGTCCTGACGTTATCATCGGGCGTGCCATAGGTTAACCCCACCGTATCAATTGAAAAATTTTCAAGGGGCGCACCATTGTCGATCAGGCTTCTCACCTCTGCCGCGACCTCTTCCGGTGTACCGTTCTTCATCAACACGGGGCTGATGCGGGCATTCACCGCCACATGAGGGCCGAATACCTCCCGGGTCCGTTTCACATCCGAGCCGAATCCGATCTCAATAAATTCCAGATGGTGCACCTTTGCGTACCCCTCCATCACCTCGTCAACCGATCCGCAATGGTGAATCCCCACCGGATGACAGGCATCCGCCACCCGATTGTCGTATTCCAGAATATGAGACTCATAGGTTTCTAAAGAAATCTGCTCCGCCGTGCAGTTGGGAAAAACGTAAAGTTCCGGATTACACATGGGCGTCACATCGACGGCGCCGGTGCCGGTGGTCTCATGATCGAACTGAAAAAGCTGGATAATACATTCTGTACAAATCTCCATGAGATGACGGCACAGTTCCGGTTTCTCATAAAAGTCAAAATAGAGCTGATCGCCCCTTAGTTTAAGGGCCAGGTTCTGAACACCGGTGGTATTGATATCCCCCACCACGTGACCGTATTTCTCTTTCAGGTATTCGATCTGTTTGATCATCTCCGTCATGGGATAGGCGTTGAAGATATCAGGGACTTCCAGCTTCATGATGTCATCTTCTGATAAATTGAGCGGCATGGCCCAGGGAAGGGCATCGTCTTTGTAAATGATTTCGCAGCCGAAGATTGAGGGCAGCATGACCATCCCGAAAGTAATCAGGGGTTTGGGTTCCGGGTCCGGGTTGCCCAGTCCCACATCCCCGAATCGCTCATAAAGGCATTTTTC
>CAZPQA010000270.1:0-2155 GCA_964588535.1 uncultured Desulfobacteraceae bacterium | reverse complement strand
TCCTTTCCCACCGGTTTTCCAAACACCGCCTCTGAGGAGGTGTAGTCCAGGAGATCATCCACCATTTGAAAGGCGATCCCCACAGAGCGGCCGAATCCGGTCAGATCGCTCTCCGCTTCCGCACCGGCCCCCGAAATAATGGCTCCGCAGCCAGAGGCCGCCGAAATGAGAACCGCGGTTTTTGCGGTGATGATCTTCATGTAATCATCCCGAGTGGTTTCCAAGTCTCCGGTATGGACCAGTTCCAGAATCTGCCCTTCAGACATCTCCATGGTGACTTCTGTAATTCTTCCAATAAACGGGATGCTGTTGGTGTCAACCGCCAGGGACAGGGACTTGGAAAAGAGATAGTCCCCCTCCAGAACAGCCGCCTGGTTTCCCCAGATCCGATTGCTGGAAGGCTTTTTTCGCCGGGTCTCGGCGTTGTCCAGCACATCGTCATGGAGAAGGGATGAGGTGTGAATAAATTCAAAAATCGTTGAGAGGGCATATAAATCCTCATCCTCAAAACCGCACAACTGGCACGAAAGCACGAAGATGAGGGGCCTCAGGCGCTTTCCCTGCCCCAGAAGTGCATACTTCCCGATTTCCTTGACAAGCGGCACCCGTGAATCAAAAATCTTCTGCAATTCACTGTTTATTTTTTCAAAATGCGTTTCAAACAACGCAAGATCCGATATTTCCGCATTCATCTTCGTGATTCAAAGTCCCTTATTTTGTGGCGCGTGATCTTAATCAGAGACGCTGCCATTATCCCACATCGCCTCGCAAGTGCAACACTTAATGATAGTTTACCCGCATGAATAATACAACCTAATTTTCCGCCACAAAAAAAGGGTTAGCTGACAATGCCGCCCACCAGATCGTATTCGTGGGCTTCGGTAATCAATACCGGCATAATCTCGCCCACAGCCCCTTCGCCTTCGTTGATCAACACCCGGCCGTCCACATCAGGCGCCATGGTTGCCGTTCTTCCGGCGAGGAGCAAATCGGTCTCAGGGCTTTCACCTTCAATCAGGACAGGCAACACCCGGCCGACCATCCCCTGGTTCTTCCGCTTTGAAATGCCGGCTTGAATTGCCATAAGCTTTTTTCGTCTTTCACGGGAAATGGCGCTTTCAACCTGGTCAGGAAGTCGGGCTGCGGAGGTCCCCTTTTCCGGGCTGAAAGCGAACACCCCCAGATGATCGAATTCAGACATTTTCACGAAATCGCACAACCCTTCAAACATCTCTTCCGTCTCACCGGGAAACCCCACCATCAGTGAGGTGCGTACATAAATCTCTTGCCTGCGGTTCCGGATCATGGTCATCAGATCCCGGGGCGTTTTTTTTCTGATTCCCCGCCTCATGGCCTTCAGAAGATCCGGGTTCGAATGCTGAAAAGGCAGATCCAGATAAGGGACAACCGCCTCAGTTGCATCCATGAAATCCAAAAGCGCCTCCGTCAGTCGGTTGGGGTGAAAATAGAGCAGGCGGATCCACCGGATTCCTTTGATTTTGCAAAGACCCTTGAGTAAATCCAGAATGCGGCTTTCCCCATAGATATCTTCCCCGTACCGGCTTGTATCCTGGGCCACCAGATTGATTTCCTTGACACCTTGAGCGGCCATGTTGCCTGCTTCCGCAAGTAAAGCCTCCAGCAAACAGCTTCGAAAGGGGCCTCTAAGGCTGGGAATCAGACAATAGGAGCACCGGTTGGCGCACCCTTCAGCAATCCTCAGGTAAGCCGTATAAAAGGGTGTCGACTGAACCCTGGGAAGGCCATGATCCGCTGGAAAAGCGGGGCGGCTGATCAGCATGGGTACAGTGGTTTTATCAACGCCCTTCAGGACATCTGCGATCCGATGAAACTCACCCGTGCCGAGCCAGCCGTCCACTTCGGGGATTTCCTTTCGCAATTTGTATCCGTAGCGCTGCACAAAACAACCGGTGACCACCAGTCTTTCAAGTGCTCCCGTTTCTTTAAAGCGGACTGCATCCAGAATGACGTCAATGGCCTCCCGGGCAGCTTCTTGAAGAAAACCGCAGGTGTTGATCACCACATACCTGGCCTTTTCAATATCATCTACGACCTCATAACCGTCACGGGTGAGGATACCCAGCATGTGCTCACTGTCCACCCGGTTTTTGGCGCATCCGAGGCTGACAAGAAA
>CAZPQA010000269.1:0-2189 GCA_964588535.1 uncultured Desulfobacteraceae bacterium | reverse complement strand
CTGCCCGGGAGGTGGATGTGGTCACCACCGGAACTTTCTCTCCCATGTGTTCCTCAGGGGCTTTCATTAACTTCGGGCACACCAAACCCGGCATTAAAGCCGGCCGAACGTGGTTGAACGATGTGCCCGCGTATGGGGGTCTGGCCGCAGTGGACCTGTATATCGGGGCCACAGAACCCAAAGAGGATGACCCGTTGAACGGGGTTCACCCGGGGCAGTTTAAATACGGGGGCGGACACGTACTTCACGATCTGGTGGCGGGTAAGAAAGTCGAACTGCGTGCCACGGCCTATGGAACCGACTGCTACCCCAAGACCCAGGTAAAGAAAAAGATTACCCTTTCAGATCTCCCCTACGCCATGATGCTCAACCCAAGGAACGCTTATCAAAACTACAACTGCGCCATCAATATGACCAAAAAAACCATCTATACCTACATGGGGGTATTAAAGCCCAACGGTGGGAACGCCAATTATGCCACGGCTGGGGAACTCAGTCCGCTCTTTAACGACCCCTATTACCGAACCATCGGTCTGGGAACCAGAATTTTTCTGGGCGGCGCCCAAGGATATGTCATTGCACCGGGCACACAGCACAATCCAAATGCTGACAGGCATGAAAACGGGACCCCTTTAACCCCTGCCGGCACCATCATGGTAAGTGGCGATATGAAAGAGATGGATCCCCGATGGGTTGTGGGGGTCAGCATGCTGGGTTACGGCTGTTCCCTTGCTGTGGGCTTAGGAATTCCCATCCCCATTCTGGATGCGGAAATGGCAGCATACACAGGTGTTTCAGATGAAAATCTTTACACTCAGGTCATTGATTATGGGAACGATTACCCCAAGGGAGAAGGGAAAAGCCTGGCCCGGGTCAACTATGCGGATCTCAAAAACGGTATGATTCGCGTTAACGGGCAGGACGTACCCGCAGTTCCCATTTCTTCCCACAAACGGTCGCTGGAGATTGCAAACATCCTCAGGAAATGGATAGAAAAGGGGGATTTTCTGTTGACCCAACCCCAGGAGACATTGCCCGCGTAAGAATTGACGGCGATATGCCGACAAGAACACCACCCGATGGATACAGGAAATGGCCTATCTCTCAATGGGAAAAGCTGCTGATCTTGGCATTGCCCGTTTTATCTGACCCTGAAACGTCCTGAACACTGGGCAGCGGAACCGGCCCACCATTTCACCATCCAACGTTCTCCACTCCCGAATGGTTGACAAGGTGTACCTTCGTATGTATCATCAAACACCAAAGGAGGTGTATTATGAGAACCAATATTGTTCTGGATGACGCCCTCGTGGAAGAAGCGATGATTTTGAGCGGCGCTAAAACAAAAAAGGAAGTGATTTCAAATGCATTACGGGAATTCGTAATAACCCGTAAACGATTGAATCTGCTCGATTTGGACGGAAAAATTGATTTTTCCGAAGCCTATGATTACAAAAGTTTGCGGGAGGGAAGATGATCCTCGTTGATACATCCGTTTTGATTGACCTCTTTAAGGGTATTTCCAATGGCCCGGCAAATCGGATGCGTGAGGTGCTGATCCACAACATACCCTTTGGAATTACATCCGTCATCTACCAGGAAGCACTGCAAGGCGCAAAATCGGAAAAGGAATATGCCCTTTTGAAAGATTATCTTTCATGCCAAAGATTCTTTCACCCACAAAACCCGGTGAAAACCTATGAGGATGCAGCGCGGATCTATTTCCACTGCCGCAAGAAAGGCGTTACAATCCGCAGCACCATTGACTGTCTTATTGCTCAAATCGCCCTTGAACAAAACCTTCTGCTCCTCCACAATGACAAAGATTTTGATGCCATGGCGCCGATTATCAAGTTACGCCTGTACAACCGTTAAGAGAATTGTTTAGAAAATCCCCTGGACCATATTACCCCAAGATGCCGGATTTTTTCAGTATCTCTTTCAGTTCTTCACGCTGCCCTTTGTTCAGTGACCGCAAGGGGGAACGTACCGGACCACCATACATGCCCATCAAATCCAGAGCCTCTTTGAGCCCGGCAATGCCGAAACCGGTGGTGACAGCCGCATTGGCGGCTATGAGCCTGAGCTGGATTTCCCGGGCCTTGTTCAGCGCTCCCGCAGCAAAATTCTCCATGATTTCATGGAGGGCATGCGGGGCCACGGCGGCCAGGGCCATGACACCGCCCACG
>CAZPQA010000268.1:0-2190 GCA_964588535.1 uncultured Desulfobacteraceae bacterium | reverse complement strand
CTTCCATTTCAGACATAATGCTGAGGGCCTTATTATTTGCATTTAACAGCAGCTTGAAATGGTGATAACGGTCCCTAAAGGCATTGCGGAGTCCTTCGACATTCGCGTCTTCCTCTTTCCGCCCCTTTAAAAAAAGGTTTTTGAAAAACCCAATGATCCGGTCCATGGGAGGTCTCGGGTTGCGAGTTGCGGGTTGAGTAGTACCTATTCCTATTGGGAAATACAAAAAAAGGCTAAAGGCTGTCAAAATACCATTCGCCTTTAGCCTTTTTGATCTCTCCAGCTTCCTTCAATAGTCAATAGTCAATCGTCAATTGATCAGTGTTCCAGCCTAAGGCCCCATCCCTCAAACATGTACATTATGGCAAAGCCGTACCACAACGTGTAGATTACATAAAAAACCAGAGAGAATATGACAATTCCGAACCGGTCGGAGATCTTCTGCGGTTCGATCTGGTAATAGTTGTAAGAGGGTTCAATCGCCTTTTTTACAACCAGGGCGACTATTTTGGCCTCCTTGAATTGCTTCTGTTTCTTCAATCCTTTATCCATTTCCTTAAAGGCCTTCCACCAGTTGAAAAGGACCTGCCTCTCATTATAGCCATATTTCAGGGAGACCTCTTTTCCATCATTGTTATACATGTCGTCAGCGTCCGCAAGCGCGTTTTCAAGGATTTTGCCTGAATCGCCGGTGATCTGCAAGGATGCCCCGGTAACCGTTGTTGCCGCCCCCCCCTTCTTAAACAGCAGGGCCGTTTGCTCAGCCTGTTTCTCATCTGTCATGCTCAGCGTCACCGCTATGGATTTTCCAGCGAACTTGCCGGCTTCTTCCTTAACCTTTGGAATATAATAGGCTGATCCCTTTGATATGGAGTTATAAAGAGCGTCTAAGTACTCCAAGCCATTCTGACCCTTGAAGACGGGTGAAAATATGATTATCAGCACGGCGATAAACGCCAATAACATCAAAGAGCCGCCAAAGAATTCTTTCTTTTTAGCAATCATGATCTTCCCTCCTCTCCCTTGAGGACACTGATGTTTCTCAGAAAGGTGCCGATTACCCATACGGAGAATCCTCCGATAACGATGAAGAAGGCCCAGACCCCAATGGTCTCTAAGACGGCCCCCGTCTCCGTTGAGATGGGAATAACATCCATTTCTCCCAACTTGGCGGGCAGGGCGAAGATACGGTTAACAAAACCTGCCAGCACCGCCATGGCGTAAAACCCGCGGATCGTGATACCGGGAACCACCTTGGTGACCAGGGCGCCGATTTGAATGCCGATCAGCGATCCCAAGAGCATGCCCATGGCCAGGGTATAAAAGATAAACCCATAGATGGCATACTGACTGATCGCCGCATACCCCGCTGTAAAAACGATCTGGAAGATGTCGGTTCCAACGGTGGTCATGGAAGAAACGCCCAGCATATAAACAAAAATGGGAAAGGTCAGAAACCCGCCGCCGACCCCCATAATACCCGCTGCAAGTCCCACAAGCGCACCGCTCAGGACCAGGAACAGCCACGAAATACTCCTCCCACCGGGAACGATTTCCGCATCGAATCTAATCATGGGAGGGATTTTCATGCCCTGGAGTTTCTTGGGCAGATTACCCATTTCGGCGCCTTCTATCTTTCCCCCGTGGGCATCTCCGCCGCCATGGGGGGAGTCAACACCCGTGTCGGCCTTTCTCGCTTTGAGAAAGTCTGTCATGGCGTAGATGCCTAAGAATCCTAACATGAGGGAATAAATCGTCGTGATAAATGCATCACTCAGTACCGGGTTGATTTCATAAAGCACCCGGTTGATCAACCCTCCGAATGTTGCCCCGATAATGGCGCCGATCAGGAAGACAACAGCCAGAGGGACGGAGACGTTCCCCAATTTTCTGTGGATGACGCTCCCCATGATGGCTTTGGCAAAGATATGGAAGAGGTCTGTCCCCACCGCCAGAATACCCTTGATACCGGCGCTCATCAGGGCGGGTGCGATAATAAAGCCGCCACCGGCCCCGATACATCCGGTGATCAGGCCGGCGCCCAATCCGATAAGTATGGATACAATGAAGATCCCGGTGCTGTAAAAGGCCGGGCTGTAAGCCTTTTTGCCGCCTAACAATTCGGGCAGAGCAGTGCCGATCTGGTCGGCAAACGCAATGCCCCCCCATATGACGGGGATGGTAAGCAAC
>CAZPQA010000267.1:0-2223 GCA_964588535.1 uncultured Desulfobacteraceae bacterium | reverse complement strand
GAGGCCTTTCATCATGACCGAGTCTTTTGAAAAAGCGGCTGAGATTATTCTGACGTCTAAATTGACCCTGGCCCTGACCGGCGCAGGCATTTCCGTAGAATCCGGTATTCCGGATTTCAGGAGTGCCGAAGGGCTGTGGTCAAAGTTTGACCCGGCTGAATATGCCACCATTGAGGCCTTCAGGGCCAATCCTCAAAAAGTATGGGAGATGCTCAGGGAAATGGGCGAGGTTGTCAGTCGTGCCGAACCCAACCTGGCCCACAAGGGCATGGGTGAACTTGAGCTCATGAATTACCTTCATTGTATCATCACCCAGAATATCGACAACCTTCATCAGGCCGGGGGCTCAAGGGATGTTATTGAGTACCACGGAAATGCCAGCACCCTCTCCTGCCTGTGGTGTGGCAGAAGATACCCGGCAGCGGATAAACAAAACGAGAATCTTCCCCGATGTGAATGTGGAAAGATTTTGAAACCGGATGTCATATTCTTTGGAGAAGCGATTCCTGAAGAAGCCATGAACCGTTCCTTTCACCTGGCTTCTTCTGCCGGCGCACTCCTGGTGGTGGGAACTTCCGCTGTGGTTTACCCGGTCAACACCATTCCCTCCATCGCCAAACGCAACGGCGCAGGAATCATTGAAATCAACAAAGAAAAAACCCACCTAACGAATACCGTCACGGATATATTCCTTCAAGGCAACGCCGGAGACATCGTTCCTCAGCTGGTGAAGGCTGTCAAACGAAAAAAAGGAATGGATACCTGACACCTCAGATTCATTATTCATTGACAAAATCCAAAAAATCGCTACAGTGTTGAATTTCGTGTTTCGACATCTATAAAAAAATGGGGCGCTCTTCTTATGATAGAGCCCCCTGAAGCACTGCTTCGCACTGTGTTGGATTGCCCTGGTCGATGAGTTGAGGAATGATCGTTGCTGGCCATTAAAATAGAACAAAAAGCCCTTGAAAATGCTTGCAAGGAAATTATTGAAAGCATTTTGATCTGTCTGCCCAATGCCTTTAAAGGAACCGTATACCGTATCGGTATTCTACCCGAGATGGTGACGACCCGAATCACATCGGGAATTATTGATGAAAATAGGCAGAAGATTTCTTGGGGCCTCCCAGGAGAATCAGATTATAATCCCCCAGGGAAGTCATGGATTGCTTACCGCGATGAGCCCGATCGACCTCTGGAAGCCATGGCCTGGTGTGTGGAAAGGCAATCCAGCTGGACAGCCGAAGATCCACAAAACGATTCCCGAAGCGTCAGGCTTCAGGTGGAAGGCGTCTGGAAAGACTTCCATCACATGGAACCGGTACTGATTCGAAAAAAGGATCTATACCTGGGCGAAATGCGGCCCATGGTTTATCCCAGAAATTATGCGGGGGAGACCATTTGGGAGAACAGCGATTACGTTGTTGCTGCGGTCATTAAAATTCACTTTCAACCCTATTCCATCAAAATCGGAGGGACAGAAACCAAGATCATAAAGCGACTGTCCCGGGCCCTGGGCACAGAGCTGCTTTCATATCAGCTAAAAGAGCAATCCCTTGAAGCGGCCCAGGCTCTGGCTGATGACAGGCTTCATTCCTGCAATATACTGGCCGATTCCCTCAGGAATGTGATCACCAAGTCCGGCTTGATTTTTTCACTCATCAAACTGGAGTTAGGGTTTTTAAGGGATCAATGGGAAAAAACCCTCCTTGAAGGAACGGAGGAAGCGTACCTTCGCAGGGGCGCCATTCAAAACCTGAACAAACTTCTTCTGAATATAGAAGAAGTCTCAGACAACGATTTGACAACAGACCTGATGCAGATGCAAAACCGGTTTCTCGAACTCCACCCTTCACCCGAACAGGGTAAAAGCTGGTTGAAAATGAAGATCGAAGACAAGTGGCACGCACTTATTCGCAAGGGAATGATTGACGAAAAACAGGCAAAAATGGTACATGGCGAGATTGAAGATCTGAATAAATCCCTCTATCTCGGTGAAGATCCCGACCTGCTGGCTGGCTGTGATCAATTACCCGAATTCATAAAAACCGAGTGGGTTGACCTTCTCTACAAAGATAACGATTTTTTCAGTTTACATCGCTTAAATCGCCTGGTGGAGTTGCTGAATGAACATCGTTTCAGTCTTCCCCACAAAGAAAAGTCGAGGGAGAGCCTTATACGCCTCAGAGCCATGGCCGAAATTTTCGGACAGCTGGAAGAAAA
>CAZPQA010000266.1:0-2374 GCA_964588535.1 uncultured Desulfobacteraceae bacterium | reverse complement strand
GCGAACTGCTGGTCCGGAAGTTGATAGAGTTTTCCATCCGGACCGGTAACAAAGGATTTTCCCATGAAATCGTCAACATCCAGGGTCGGCAGGGTCACGTCCTTTCCTTCGCCCGCCATGAAATCGCTCAGGGGCACAACAAAGCCGTAACGCATATGGGTGCCGATGAGGTCGGAATCGTTCACCCAACCGTCATAGATGTTCTTCCCGGAAGCCCACTGGGTCTGCAGCTTTTCGACCACATCCCCTTCCTGAATCAGGTCAAAGGCAACCTTGATGCCGGTAATCTCTTCAAATGCCTTGGTGAGAACCTTGGCCTCATATTCGTGGGTCGGGATGGTTTCAGAGACGACCTTGATCTTCATCCCCTTAAAAGGTTTAGATGCTTTGATAAACCATGCCATTTCTTTCATCTGTTGATCTTTGGTTAGTGTGGACGGCTGGAATTCGTTGTCCACCCATTTCTTGGCGGCGTCCATCTGCGGCGAAGACCAGCAGGGAACGCTGAGAAAAACAAGCGCCAGGGCTGCAATCATGCAAAACAGTAATCTCTTCTTGTTCATTGCCGTTGCTCCTTTCAAATCGATTGGGTTCATCGCACACGCCCCGCCCAGTTGTGTTTTCCATTAAGCCGTATTTCGGTCAGGAAAACCGGCAGGGCAAACCAGAGGCTTTATTCGATCCGCCCCATCACTTCAATGCCGCTACCACCCCCTTCCGTTTCAAATTCTCTTTCTCTATCCCCAAACCATCACAACAACAATCCAGCACACGGCAACAGCCAGCAGGATCCAGAGAGAGAATTGAGTTAATCCGATCCATGCAAAAAAGATATAAACACTGGTTAAAATTCCTATGAAGAGCCGATCGCCCGGTGTGGTGGGGATCGGCAGGAAACCGCGACGTTCCAGGGAAGGGGATATGGTTTGCCATACGGTCATGGCAATCACCGTCAGGATAATGGTGCTACAGAAAATTGCTGTTGGAACGGTCCATCTCATCCATTCAAAAGTCAACTCCATGATGCTTCCCCCTTACACCCGGCCCATGGCAAAGCCCTTGGCCATATGATTGCGTACGAACCAGATCACCAAGGCGCCTGGTACAATGGTCAGAATACCGGCCGCGGCCAGCAGACCGAAGTCGAGACCGGTGGCGCTGATGGTTCGCGTCATGATTGCCGAGATCGGTTTCGCTTCGGTTACCGTCAATGTCCGGGCCAACAGCAACTCCACCCAGCTGAACATAAAACAGAAAAAGGCTGTCACGCCGACCCCGGACCGGATCAACGGGAGAAAGATGGTGATAAAAAATCGCGGAAAACTGTACCCGTCGATGAAGGCGGTCTCATCAATTTCACGGGGGACCCCCGACATAAAGCCTTCCAAAATCCACACCGCCAACGGCACATTAAACAGACAGTGCGCAAGTGCCACCGCGAAATGGGTGTCCAGAAGACCGATTGTGGAATAGAGCTGGAAAAAGGGAAGAGCAAAAACAGCCGCCGGGGCCATGCGGTTGGTGAGCAGCCAGAAAAACATCTGCTTGTCGCCGACGAAACTGTAGCGTGAAAAGGCATAGGCCGCAGGAAGGGCCACGGAGAGCGATATAACCGTGTTCATGGCCACGTAGATCATGGAATTAACATAACCCATGTACCAGGATGAATCGGTAAATATCCTCATGTAGTTCATGAATGTGAGGCCTTTCGGGTACAGGGCAAAGGACGCAAGGATGTCGGCGTTGGACCTGAGGCTCATACTGAGCATCCAGTAGATGGGCATGAGCAACAGGATGAAGTAGATGACAAGGCCGATGGTTTTTTTCTTTCCTTTCATACCGTCTCTCCTTTTCCGACCCGCTGAAGGGCCTGGTAGAAGATAAAGCTGAACAGCAGCACAATGACGAAGTAGATGAGCGAAAAGGCCCCGCCCGGTCCCAGGTCGAATTGCAATAGGGCAATCTTGACCAGATAAATAGAGAGGAACGTGGTGGAATTACCGGGACCGCCTCCTGTCAACACAAAGGGCTCGGCGTAGATCAGGAAACTATCCATGAATCGAAGCAGAAAGGCGATGGTGAGCACACCGCGCATTTTGGGCAACTGGATGTAAAGGAAGGTGGACCAGGCCGACGCGCCGTCAATGCGGGCTGCCTGGTAGTAGACCTCCGGGATGGCCCGCAGTCCCGCATAGGCCAGAAGCGCTACCAGGGGGGTCCAATGCCAGACCTCCATCAACATCACGGTGATCCAGGCATCGAGCCAGTTATCCGTGTGATCGAAAGGAATGCCGAGCAGTTCGTTCATCCCGGCGCCGAACAGACCGATATCCGGCCGGGTAAAGATCATCCAGATGGTCCCGATGGTATTCCA
>CAZPQA010000265.1:0-2385 GCA_964588535.1 uncultured Desulfobacteraceae bacterium | reverse complement strand
CTTTCAGAGATTGATAGGAACAAAATTATTGTAACCGCGTGTCCTCACAAAGACCGTGCAACGATTGCCATGGTTTATCTTCGCTCAAAAGGCATTAATGCAAAATATCTCACAGATGGGCTAATCGGTCTCGCAGAAAACCTTCGTGGTGATAATGCCAAAGAATTCGTAGATGCACTTCAGAAATTGAAGGAATGAAGGCGAACCAGACGCTTAACTCAGACGGCTAACATCAGGCCGTTTTGACCATCATCGCTGACAACAAGAGAGGAATGCAGCTTGTGTTAATGGCTAAAGGACTTATTGGTGGATTATTCCAAATAGCGCTTTTTGCCGTTTTTCTTCTCGTCCCAGCCAGGATCTGGGGCGGAACTTGGTATTGGCCTCGCGCGATTTGGTTTCTTGCAGGATATGGCATTCTGGTAGAGGTATCAATCATCTGGCTTTCCCGAGTCGCACCGGCCAGTTTGGAAGTACGATTCAAACCGCCGATCACCAAAAAACAGCCTGTGGCGGATCGCGCGGTCTCGTCGATTCTTTTTACCATGATGTTTGCCTGGGTTGCGCTGATCCCGATCGACATCTTTCACTTCCAATTGTTCCCCAAACCAAGTCTGCTGACCTCGGTTCTGGGGGGCGTGATGCTTCTTATCGGTTTCGGGATTATTTTGGCAACGCTTTACCAAAATTCGTTCGCCGCACCGATCGTCGAAGATCAAACGGAAGAGGGGCAGGTCGTCATCGACACCGGACTTTACGGCCTCGTGCGTCATCCGATGTATCTGGGACTCATCCCCTATTTCATCGGCCTGGCGCTTTTGCTCGAAAGCTATGTGAGTGCACTTGAGGTACCGCTCATTGTGGGTATCTTGATCGCCCGAATCTTCATTGAAGAAAAGACGCTACAAGAGAATCTGCTCGGCTACCCTGAATACATGGAAAAAACACGTTATCGGCTCATTCCTTTTATCTGGTAGTAAAGGCCTCGGAAAAAGAAAAAGTTTCTATGACGTTGGCTTCATAATACCACTAAAACTTCAGAAATGTGGAGGTATGAATTGCCTGTTCTCTCAACAGCTTTCCCTGCCTGGCTGACTGAGTGGATGGAAGCGCAGAAGATTGCTCTATGGGGTACGGCTGATCTTCGGGATTTTTCCACACCTCGGGATGAAACAGGACATAGATTGCCTTTTGCCCTTTCATGGGCTATTCCAATGAACCCTCAGATAATGGTCAGCATCCAGAACGGCCCTGACATAACCAAACATACGCTGATGAGTACGCCAAAGTGAATAACCATATCAATGAATTATCAGGAACATTAGCAGCCGAAATTAAAGTCAGAGGTTTTCGATCTAAACCGCTGGCGGCTTCGGATCGTACTGATACGGTTAATATCAAGGGGGACTTTCCTCACAAAACTGCAGCAACAAGAGCAGGGTTGGGCTGGGTAGGTCGTCATTGCCAGCTTATTACGCGCCCGTTCGGATCATGGATTCGATTGGGAACTATTTTCACCGACATTGAACTTCCATGTGGGCCACCGATAGAAAGAAACTTCTGCGGTAGTTGTACGCGCTGCGTAGAAGTCTGCCCTGCAAAGGCATTGACAGGTAACGCATGGTATCCAGGATTGCCGCGCGAAGAGATATTGGATGTACGAGCATGCGATCGATGGAAAAAGGAACACTATTTTCAATTCCACAAAGGGCACAACTGTGGAATTTGCTCAGCAGTCTGCCCCTATGGATTAAAAGTGCTGAAAAAGAAGCCTGTCAAGGCATAAGATTTGAAATATGAAATCAATCAAGTCGCTTGAATGGGCAGCAACAAAAAACGCCGCCACTCAGCTTAATGGTTCGGCAGAAATAGGCGACTATAAGACATATGGGAATGGAGGGGCAATGGAACTGACAGCTTCAACTTTCGCTTTAGTGAAGGAGTTGGGTGAATTTTCCTACGAGTTGTCCTCTTTGGACTGCGTTTGTGGAGAATGGGGACATCCATGCAAATATGCATTTCGAGAATTTTATTCAGCATAAATACCCACAGCCAATTTAGGAAGGGGCAGAAACGCATAAAATCATAGACGTCCCTCGGTTAACTCGTCTCTTAAACATTTTGCTATCATGAAAAAAATAATGTTTAATAGTTGAGAACGTCCCGCCCATCCCCAATCCGGTCAAGGAGGACTAGCTATGGAACAATCAACCGAGTTGAAGGAGCTTTATCTTCGTTGTTGCGAGGCCCAGTCAAACGGAGACTATTCATTTTTCGAACGCTACTTTTCGCAAAAGGATAGCGTACTCGCGATTGGTACTGACCCGGCAGAATGGTGGGCCGGTTATGCCACCATTACCAGGGTATTCAAGGCCCAGCTAAAAG
>CAZPQA010000264.1:0-2458 GCA_964588535.1 uncultured Desulfobacteraceae bacterium | reverse complement strand
CGCTTTAAGGCCCTTGAGCATGGATGCCGCATCTTCGGGCGTAATGGGGGCCATCCTCAGGGAGGCATCCTGGTATATTTCCACCCCGGTGCCCCCCATCCCCATCAGGATCACCGGACCAAACTGAAAATCGATCTTGGCACCGATAATCATTTCGAGCCCTTCGATGGGTTTCTCAACCAAAACCCCTTTGGCACCGTCAAACGAACTGTAACGATGAAACGCTTCCGCCAGGGCTATTTTGTTGTCTATACCTAAGGCAACGCCTTTTACCTCTGTCTTGTGAACCACCTTGGGGGACACCACCTTGGCCACCACCGGATATTCGTTTTCTTCCGCAAACTGAAGGGCTTCTTCAAGGTTCTGAGCCCATATAAAAGGGGGCACGTTTATCCCTACGAGGGCTAATATCCGCTTGGCATCAGGTTCCAGGACCCAACCCCAGGATTTGGATTTTGACAGTATCTCAAGGATCTCAGAGTTTAACATGATTCCCTCCTCATGGCCCCGGCCATCAGAACCGCACCCTCGATGGCCGGAGACACCGGAATGTGGTTCAATTCAAATCCTTCGATCAGCATACGGTATCTTTCCAGGTTCGGAACATAAGCCACCATGGGTTTGCCTTCTCTGTGGCAGACTTCACTCAATCTGGCACCCAGATCTGAAGTGGTACCGGGCGAATAGGGCAAAACCAGGAGCACCAGACAATCCACCTCAGGGCTTTTGCTGAGACAATCGGCCGCCGCAACAAAATCATCATCAACAGCGCTTCCGGTGAGATCCACCGGATTGCCCGTTGCCGCAATGGGTTGAACGCTGAGAGAAAGCCTGCTTTTGAGTTCTGATTGCAATCCCTGGCTCAGCAAAGGAACCTTTAGCCCGTGGGAAGCACAAAAATCAACGGTCAGTGCACCATGGCCTCCACTACCGGTGATGATACCGATGTTTCCATGGATGGTATCCTGGTAACAACTGAGCGCTTCGCAGAAGGAAACCAGTTCAAACTGGGTACGCGCCTCAATAACCCCGAATTGCGCCATCACCTGCGAAAACACCTTGTAATCGCCGGCAAGAGAAGCCGTATGGCTCGAAACGGCACGCCCCCCTTCCGGACTTTTGCCGGATTTCAGCACCACAATCGGTTTTTGACAATGGCAGGCTGCATCCATGAATGCCCGGCCCCCATTTTTCTTGAAACCCTCCAGATAAAAGGCGATGGCATCCGTATTGGGATCCTCACTCAGATATTCAAGCAACGCCACCTCATCCACCAAAGCCTTGTTGCCGATGCTGACCCCCACAGAAAGTCCCACCCCTCCGCCTGCAAAATTAACCATCTGGTCGACCAGTACACCGCCGCTCTGACTGATCAGCGCCACATTACCGAACTCCGGTTGTACGGTCCGTTCGGGCGGCAGAAAAAAAGTATCCACACGTCCCGGAGAGAAAATGCCCAGGCAGTTCGGTCCCACAAATGGAAAGTCCGCCTCCCGGGCTATTTTTACGAGGCGATCCTCCAGTTCCGTCTGCCCCACTTCCGCGAATCCTCCGGAAATCACCACGGCACCGCCGACCCCGGCTGAAATACATTGGGCCAGGGTATCGGGCACCAGGTCGGCCCGAACGGCAATGACCGCCAGGTCTACTTTTCCGGGGATATCCGCCACCCGTTTATAGACCATTTCTCCTTGAATCAGACCCCCGTTGGGATTGACGGCGAAAACCCTGACTGGATAGCGCAGGCGGTTCTTCCGATACACAATGTTGGCAGGATGCCGGTCGTTATGAAGCGATACCCCGACCACAACCATGCTCTCCGGTTCAAACAGTCGTTTATAGTTCATTAACCCCTCCTCATAAGGAATACGGTAATTGGATACATTATTGAAAAACGACGATCAATCCTTAGCCACGTTTTTTTTCCTGCGAACCCGATAAGTCAGAAAGATCACCAGTAAAGGACAGACCACAAAAAGGATATCATCCAGGCTATACGGCGAAAAATCAGGCATGAAATAGTAGATGACCCCGCCCAGCAGCAAGCTCGTCCGAAGTGCCCGGCCATATCCCATGAATGTGAAAATCCTCAAAAGGGTCAGGACACAGAAAGACCAGAAGAAAAAAAGGAGGACGTTTCCCAGCCATACATATCGGGGGGGAATCAAATCGGACAATGCACGGACAGCTGCCTCATAAGGGCTTCTTTTTTGGGTCATTCGAATTTTTATCACCTGACCAATGGTGATGTTTTCATCGATATGGGTCCCTGCCGGAATCAGAAAATCCAGGGTCAGGGCGGTTCCCTTTTTATGGAGGGTGTCGTTGGCAGATCTAAAGGGTATTTGAAAAATCCGCTGCACAAAGAAAAATACCCCGATACACAAAGAGGCCGCCACCATCAAAATGACCAGTTGAAAAACAACTCTTTTCATTGTTCTTCCTTACCGCTTGAAGG
>CAZPQA010000263.1:0-2459 GCA_964588535.1 uncultured Desulfobacteraceae bacterium | reverse complement strand
CTTTTGAAAAGAGAGGAAATCCCTCCTGCTGCTTGATATCCATAACCCCTTTTTCCTGTTCGACCAGTTTTGCTTGGGGATCTACCTGTATCATGAGGAGTGCGAGCTCACGGAACGGGGCTAAAGCGGTTTTAGCGGCAGGTCTTTGCTGGATCAACCGGTCGATGTGCTGTACGAGATCCTGGATCATATTTCATCTCCTTTTTTGATGGGCGTACATGGTTCAAGGTTGACAAACCTGTTAAAAGCTAAGTCATACCGGCGAGCGGCATCCTATCGGAAACGAAGTATGCTCAGGCACAATTTCTTGATTTATGCCAGCGACTTCTTTGGAAGTCAGAAAGTGCCCCTTATTGCCATTCCCGCGAACGCGGAAATCCATGGGAATCAATCCCGCGGGAGACTCCCGCTCCCCGATCGGAGTCGAGGACAAGCTTTGCGGGAGGGACGGCCTTGGAGACTTTTTACTAGACCATCAAGGAATAGCGTTTCATCTCTTCCAAGATATCAGTTCTCGCCAAATCATAGCTTTTCAGCATATCTGTATAGGGGAAATCGTAACCACCCGAAAGTCACTGTTTCTGGTTCCCCTTCTTTAGCGTAGTGACTTAGTCTAGGCTGTAAACATCTGATTGTAAATAAATATTTTTGCCTGTGGATTTTCTTTCGGCCCACCGATCAAACCCGATGGCGATAAATGCCGGGTCTGCGGCGGAGACCTGAAGACCAGGGACGAAGACCAGGATGCTGACGTCATTGATCAACGGCACAATATCTATTATGACGCGGAAACGGGCACCACGGTCGGGTTGCTGTTTTATAAAGAGGTCTCCGCCAAAAATAACGGTGTTCCCAAAATCGTAGATCTGGACGGAGAAAATGCCCTGCAGGAAGTATCCGCGGAGTTGATAGGCAAACTGAGCGTATAAGACCAGCCAAACCCCGTAAGAAGAAAAGCAGCAGGAAAAAAGAGGTCCACCGGGGGCCTCTTTTTTTTGTGCCGTCTGCCATCAACAGCGTTGGTGTTTCAGGCGTATCTTATCGATGCCTGTTTTAATAAATCCTTGACAAAGCTCTCATTTTTGGCATAAACTTTGTTTGTGGCAAGATGGACTTGCTTTGATCTTTTAACGTAGTATTTGCTTATAGCAAGGCGAACTTGCTTTGATTTTTTTAGCATAGTGTTTGCTTGTAAAATTTTAGCATAACAGGTGTTTATGAGGTAAAATAGGGAGATTAACCCAAGAAGGTTTCCATTAACTCACATGAGGAGGCGCCGAATGAAAGAGGAAAAGGAATTCTACGAAAGGTTGGAAAGGAAAGGAATCTCACGAAGGGATTTCATGAAGTACTGTGGGGTGCTAACCGCCACCATGGGACTCTCTTCTTCCTTTATACCCGGGGTTGCGGAAGTATTCGCGGCCCCCAAACAGCGACAGCCGGTCATATGGCTGCACCTTGCGGAATGCACCGGTTGTTCCGAGGCCACACTCAGGTCCATGTATCCCTGGATCGATGAGCTGGTCCTTGAAATACTGGATATCGCCTACCATGAAACCATCATGGCCGCAGCAGGATACCAGGCTGAAGATGCGCTGCATGCCGCGGCCAAGAAATACAAGGGAAAATATATCTGTGTGGTGGAAGGGGCCATTGCCACCAAGTACAACGGTGCCTATGGTAAAATCGCCGGCCGGACTTTCATGGATATTGCCAAAGAAATCGTGCCCAATGCCGCCGCTACTGTTTGTATCGGCAGCTGTTCTTCCTTCGGAGGCATCCAGGCGGCCAAACCCAATCCCGGTGGATACAAAAGTGTCAGCGACGCTTTGGGTGTCAAAACCGTCAATATCCCCGGCTGCCCTCCCAACCCCATCAACCTGGTGGGTACCATCGTCAACTTCCTGCTGCTGGGCAAATTGCCCGCCCTGGACGATCTGGGAAGACCGCTTTTTGCTTATGAAAAGACCATACACGATTCGTGCCCCAGAAGATCCCATTATGAAAACGGTGAATTCGTGACAGCATTCGGCTCCGAAGAAGCCAAAATGGGATACTGCCTTTTCGAAATGGGCTGCAAAGGCCCTGATACCTACAACAACTGTGCCATAGCCAAATACAATGACGGGACCAGCTGGCCTGTTGAAGCGGGACATCCCTGTATCGGGTGCAGTGAGCCCAATTTCTGGGACACCATGACCCCGTTTTTTCAAGAAAAAAGCTAACCGGAACGACCATCGAGTTCTGAATAAAAATATACTCTTAAGAAAAGAGAGGAGAAAATATGGGCAAGAGAATTATCGTCGATCCGATTACCCGAATAGAGGGCCATTTAAAAATCGAGGCTGAAGTTTCAGGCGGAAAAGTCGTCAATGCCTGGAGCTCCGCGCAGATGTTCCGGGGCATTGAAATTATATTGCAGGGAAGAGACCCGCGGGATGCACCGCTTTTCGTACAAC
>CAZPQA010000262.1:0-2478 GCA_964588535.1 uncultured Desulfobacteraceae bacterium | reverse complement strand
AGCTCTATGGGGAAATGCGAAAAGGAACCGCCGCATCTACTGCCCAGGCATCTGTTTTTGAACGTCATCAACGTTATCAGCAGGCGGCCAGTCTGCATCCTCACGTTCTCTATTTATGCGTGGGGTCCGGATACACCGGAAATTATCAGACCGTCATGGACTGGAAATCCCTTAACGACCCAGATGCCAAGTTGATGGTTGTGGATACGGGAGCCGCCAGCGGGAAGTTGGGGTTGCTGACCATTGCCACAGCCCGTTTTTCCCTGAAAGCTCAGGAACCCGATTCGGTTGTTAAATATGCCAAAAAAGCGCAAACCCTTATTGAGGAGCTGATTTTTATTGAAAAGCTTCACTATCTTGCCAGAGGAGGCCGAATTTCAAAAACCGGCGCTTTTTTTGGCGATATGCTTCATGTAAAACCGGTGGTCAGCCCGGCACCCGATGGGGTGAAGAAGGTTGGGGTAGTACGAAACAAAGACCAGCAGATCAAATTTGCCCTTGAAAAGCTGAAAGAAGCATTTAAGGAGACGGAATGTCCCTTGATCATGCTCCAATATACGGATAATCGTCGTCTGGTGGAAGATGAATTCAAGGTGGTTATTGAGAAGGCTTTCCCGCAGGCGGAGGTTTTTCTCCAACCGCTCAGCCTTACCACCGGCACCCACTGCGGCCCGGGAGCCTGGGCAATGGCCTATTTGCCTGAGGTTTCAGTGCCCGTCCACGAATGAGAAAATTTGTTCGAGTTCAAGGAAGGCGATGATTGTAACCACAGGAATACATTTAAGGTATTTCGAGGATTACAATTTGAGCCTGACGCCGAAATCGGGTAAATTGGCCATTTGTGGATGGGCACTATTTAGTCGGTTACGATGAACCAGTTGCCTTCCTGCAGGTGAGCGCTATGTTCACGGCCCTGTTTTCTGTAAATCACCAGGAATTCTTTTTTCCGGTTGGGTGCGGGGTCGCCGCCGAGGTTCTCATTGGAAACCAGCATGTTGATATTGTCGTCGCGCACATGATTCTGAACATCGCCGGTCACAATACGGTATTTTCCCCCGGAACCGTAAAGCGCTCTAATGATTTCCAACTGGCCGGCGCCATGGTGCGGGGGGTTATATCCCTCTGCGGGGCCGGGAACCACGAACCAGTCCCCTTCCCGGATGTGCAATTCCTTTTTGTTGCCGTTTTTTTCGAAAACCACCGCCATCTCTTTTTCTTTGCCGGGAGCCGGGTCCGTACCCAGATTTTGGTTGGACACCTTCATGCTGATGGAATCGCCCGATACAAAATCTCTGACCACATGGGTCACGTCATGGTAATGTCCCGGAAGACCGTATTTTGCTGAAATGATGACAATTTCACCATGGGCCCATGAGGTTGACGCCAAAGGCCCGAAAAAACTAAGGGCCAGTGTGGAAGCCACCAGTAAGAAGAGATATTTTTTGATGATTCGTTTCATGGCACTGAATGCAAGTCCCAACTTTCATCTTGACAATATGTAAATATAATAACAGGATACGGTTTTGACAATAAAAAAATCAATAATGCCATCCTTGAGAAACCTGACGACCTCCTTTAAACCCACACTCAACAATTTCCGACCCCTCTGGATATATTTTGTAAAGAATCGATGGGCCCTGGCGGCAGGTGTTCTGAGCCTGCTCATGGTGGACTTCCTCCTGCTTATTATCCCCTTGATCATTAAGGAGGCCATCAATATCCTGGTCGTTCAGACATCCGGAACCGGCGCCCTCCTGGTAAAGCAGGGGATTACGATCGGCATGATTGCCCTGTTGATCGCCCTGTTTCGCTATGTGTGGCGCCATCTGCTTCTGGGTCATTCCAGGAAAGTGGAACAAGGGTTGCGAAACCGGCTGTACGGGCATATTCAAACCCTCTCCCTCTCATTTTTCCAAAATACAAAGACCGGCGATCTGATGGCCCGGGCTATCAACGATATCAATGCAGTGCGCATGGCCTGCGGAATGGGGCTGGTGGCCCTGGTGGACGGGTTTGTTCTCGGTACCGCGGCCATCGGCTTTATGATGAGCATTGATTGGCGGTTGACCCTTATTTCACTGATTCCCGCGCCTGTTGTAGTGGTACTCACCCGGATGATAGCCAACCAGATGTCGGCACGGTTTGAACGGGTCCAGAAGAGCTTTTCCGACCTCACGGAACAGGCACGCGAAAGCTTCGCAGGCATCCGGGTGATCAAAGCCCACCAGCGGGAAGGATGGGAATACGAGAGAATGAAGGCCAGGGGAGAGCGATATGTGGGGGAGAGCATGCATCTGGCCAAGACCCTTGCCCTCTTTTTCCCCCTCATGACCCTGATCACCAATGCGGGACTTGCGGTCGTGATTCTTCTGGGGGGACGGTATACGATTCTGGGAACCATCACACCGGGAGATTTTGTGGCCTTTATCAGCTATTTGAACCTGCTCACCTGGCCCGTAATGGCCATGGGGTGGGTGG
>CAZPQA010000261.1:0-2478 GCA_964588535.1 uncultured Desulfobacteraceae bacterium | reverse complement strand
AGAACATATTGACAACCATGGAAAGGGCAACCAGGACCATCATAAATCTGAACGCCATCGCCTCTAATGTGGCGGCGGTTCGAAGCGTCATCGGCCATCGTAGAAATCTGATGGCCGTCGTCAAAGCCGATGCCTACGGGCACGGGGCTGTAAACGTGAGTCGAACCGCGCTGGAAAGCGGTGCCACCTGTCTGGGGGTCGCCCTGCCCGAAGAAGGGGAATTCCTTCGATCGAGCGGGATCGAGGCGCCTGTGCTGGTTCTGGGAACCATCCACCCCAAAGAAGCCTCCAAAGTGGTCCAGTCCCGGCTGGAACAGACCCTTTGCACCCTGGAACTGGCCGAAGCCCTGAATCAGGCGGCCGAAGCATCTTCCAGCAAAATCAGCGTTCACATCAAGGTGGACACCGGCATGGGCCGCATCGGACTTGCCCCCCGGGATACCCCGGCCTTTGTTCAGAAAATCAGCCGCCATAAGAATCTCCATTTAAAAGGCATATTCAGTCATCTGCCCTGCGCGGATCACGCGGAGCAAACATTTACCCGCGGCCAGATTGAACGCTTCAGTGGACTTGTACGGGAAATTGCCGCATCGGGTGTCAAAATACCTCAGAAACATCTGGCCAACAGTGCGGGCATTCTGGATTTCCCCGAATCCTATTTTGATCTTGTCAGGCCCGGAATCATGATGTACGGCCTCTACCCCTCCCCACATGTACGCCGCAGCGTGGCCCTCGTACCAGCCATGACCCTCAAAACCAGAATCGCCTACCTGAAACGGGTGTCCGCAGGAACCCCCATCAGTTACGGCCATACGTTTTGTTGCGAAAAATCCATGCACATTGCGACCCTTCCCATCGGTTACGCCGACGGTTACAGCCGGGGGTTGTCCAATCGCGGGTATGCCATGATCCGAAATCAACACGCGCCCCTGTTAGGACGCGTATGCATGGACATGTGCATGTTTGACGTCACAGATATCAAGGATGTTCAACCCGGGGATGAAGCGGTTCTTTTCGGCGAAAAACCCACCGTGGATGAACTGGCCGATCAACTGGATACCATCAACTATGAAATCGTCTGCTCCATTGGAAAACGGGTGCCCAAAATTTTTGTCACCTGATTGTCTTTAAAGGAGGTAGGAGCCATGATTATCGGCATTCCCACGGAAGTAAAGGTGGCTGAAAAAAGGGTAGCGGTTACCCCTTCCGGCGTCAGGACCCTCGTACAGAACGGCCACACGGTTCTACTCCAATCCAACGCGGGGCTTGGCAGCGGCTTTCCCAATGAACAATATATCCAGGCGGGGGCACAAATCATTGTTCACCAGAAAGATATATGGGCTGATGCTCATATGATCATGAAGGTTAAAGAACCCCTTCCCATTGAGTATGACCTGATGAAAGAGGATCAAATCATTTTCACCTACCTTCACCTGGCAGCTGCCAAAGCCCTGGCTGAAAAAATGGTTGAAAAAAAGGTGGTGGGTATTGCCTACGAAACCATTCAGACAGACAGCGGCGCCCTCCCCCTTCTGGCACCCATGAGCGCAGTGGCAGGACGTTTGTCCATACAGGCGGGCGCTTATTGCCTTGAAGCCAAATCCGGCGGCATGGGGGTTCTGCTGAGTGGCGTGCCGGGCGTCAGGCCGGCTTATGTGGTGATCATCGGGGCGGGGGTTTCCGGACTGCACGCCTGTTTCAGCGCTGTTGGCACCGGGGCGCGTGTCACCATACTGGACATCAATCAGGAGCGCCTGGATTACATCAACGACGTCATGCGGGGAAGCGTTACCACGCTCATGAGCAATGAAGGGATCCTGGAAGAGGAAGTCATCCAAGCGGACCTGGTCGTCTGTTCGGTGCTGATCCCCGGGGCCGCAGCGCCCAAGCTGATCTCAAGAAAGCTGCTCAAAAAGATGAAGCCGGGGGCCGCCATCGTGGATATCTCCATCGACCAGGGGGGTGCCTGCGAGACCAGCCGTCCCACCACCCACGAGGATCCCACCTATGTGGAAGAGGACGTCGTCCATTACTGCGTCAACAACATGCCCGGCGCCGTGCCCCGAACCGCCACCATGGCGCTCACAAACGCCACCCTGCCCTACGCCCTTGAAATCGCCAATTCGGGTTATGAAACAGCCATGAAAGAAAACCCACAGATTGCCAGAGGGATGAACGTGATCAAGGGAAATGTGGTGTACAAAGCCGTGGCCGAAAGCGTGGGGTTACCTTACACGCCGATTTAAGGGGTTGGAATGAAAACCGCCTATTTTTCCAATTCTTTCTTAACCGCAACCCCTATTTTTTCCAGGGTATAGGGCTTTCTTATGTATTTGCCTGCGCCTAATTCCTGGGCCATATCCACCTCTTTTGTTTTGGCATACCCGCTGGCGATGACCGCCTTCTGGCCGGGACGGATCTTGATGATCTGCTGGTAAGTCTCACGCCCGTTGATCCCTTTGGGCATGACCATGTCAA
>CAZPQA010000260.1:0-2478 GCA_964588535.1 uncultured Desulfobacteraceae bacterium | reverse complement strand
ATTTGAGCCTGACGCCGAAATCGGGCAAATTGGCCATTTGTGGATGGGCACGAACTAGAACCGCCCATGACTCACCCTCTGAATAACTTCATCCTGCAGCTCTCTGCCCACGGTTGTAAAGTATGCATTATAACCGGTGACTCTCACAAGCAGGTGGCGGTAGTCTCGCGGATTTTTCTGAGCATCGCGCAGCACATCCGGATCAAGCATGTTGATCTGCAAAGCGCTGCCGCCGTTCTCACAGTAGCCCTTTAAAAACGCCTTGAACTTTTCCTGGTGCTCGGGGTCCCGGATAATCGACGGGTTGAAGGTGATGGTATGGCTTGCGCCATTGGGCAGACAGTTTAAATATTCGCCCCAATCGCCGTTGCCGTCGGCGGCCTTGCCGCCCATAACCTTGCCCACGGAGTTGGCATTGGACGTGGGGCCGTTGATATCCGCTCCGTTTGAAGGACAGATGGCGTTGGACAGAAATTGCCCTTTGTGTCGGCCGTCGGCGCTGGCAGCCATGACAAAACCGTCCCCGGCCCAGTAGTTCCAGCTGAGCATGCCGGGCCTGAACTGCCGCCCGGTTGAAACGGTTTTGTGTTTCCAGGCTTCGTTGCACCACAGATCCATCACCCGTTTGGCCGTGGCATCAGCCTCGTCATCATCCCGCCCGTATTTGGGTGCTTTATTTTTAGCGAAGGCCTGAAGGACATCGTGTCCCGCCCAATTGTCTTTCAACGCTCCGATGAGTTCGGCCATGGTGCATTTCTTCCGGTCAAAAACAAGATATTTGATGGCCAGCAGGGAATCAACGGTCGTGGCATAGGTGACGGTTTCAAGGGTGGTCAAATTAATTTCCGCACCCCCGTTGGTGATATCCAGACCCTTTTTGGCACAACCACGGACCAGGCACGAAAGATAGGGGGTGGGGAAATATTTCGCCCTGAGGGATTCCGATGTCTCATACACCGCAACACTTTTTCGGATGATATATCCGGTCTGTCTGGCGTAGCGCTCCCAGAAATCGTCCCAGGTTTCGCAATGGGTCGCCGCTCCCGTATCCGGTCCGTCCTGGTTGATGGCTTCTTCTCTGCCAGTCATGGGATTCAGAAACGGTATGAGGTCTTTGCCACCGGTGAGGGCGAGTTCGACCCCCTTGAGCAGGTTGAGATTCACGTCCACCGTGCCGGACCGGTCATTTCCCACCATGGTGTTTTCAAGGCACCCCACCGGCGCGTAATCATGAACATTCTCCTCTTTAATCAAGTGGCTGAGACCGGCCTTTTCGGCCTCAAGCATCATGCCGGCCATGGACCGTTCGTCAAAGTTCAGCAGAAAAGGGGAGCCCTGACTGACGGAAATCATTTGAACCAACTGGTCCAACAATTGATCCGGGGAATTTCGGTGCAGTCGCACGTTGGGTTTGGGCTCCAGAATGGGACTCATTTCGTCGATGACCTCTAAAATGGCATAGGTCAGATCGTTGGTCATGTCGGTGCCGTTCGGCCCCATACCCGACAGCGTGATCAACTGACCAAATCCGGAAGTGATACCCTGGTTGCCGTTTTTAATCATGGCGTCATAAACGGTGTTGCAGTGCATCCAGAAACATTTTAACAGTTCTTTGCCGAATTCCCGCGCCATGCCATTATGTAAAGAATATTCCCAGTGCGGCAGCAGGTATTGGTCCATGCGGCCGAAACTGACGCCGGGGCCGGGATAATTTTCGTCGCTCATGATCAGCATGTGATTGATCCACAGGGCCTGCAGGGCTTCCCAGAAGGTTGTGGCCGGTTCCCAGGGAACCCGGGCCAGGTTTTGCGCCATTTGCAAAAGCTCTTCCCGGCGGTGGATGTCGGTTTCACGGTCGGCCAGGTCCTGACAAAGATCCGCGTAACCGGCTGCCAGATCACCCGGCATGGTTGCGGCCGTCATCATGGCCCTTAGCTGAGCGCCTTTGTCCCCATTTCTGTCCTCATCACTCAATTGATTGTAATGGGTTTCCAGATCGGCGGAAATGCCTTTCCAACCGATTTTGAGGGTTCGTTCGTGGTCCGGGACCAGGTGCCCGCTGGTGGCGCCGGCATTGCCGTAGCCGTGATCATGAAACCATTTCATGCCGGCCCGCGCCCCGTTTTTGCCGAGCAACGCCCTGTCGAACGCTTGTTGCTCACTTTGGTCCAGGCACAAAGAGGTTTGAACATTAAACCTGCCGCCGGCAATCAGATCGCCCGGTAAAATTTCTTTGGGCATGTATCGGACCATCACCTCTTTAACGAACCAGGCCCGACGTTCCACCTGGCGCCAGTTCCAGAATTCCTTGTCCAGCGCTACGGCTCTGGCCGCCTGCCGGTAGGACCCCCGCAGCGTCTGCAACAGGGTATAGGTTTCCGGCACGATGTAAAACGTCATCTCGTTGAACTGGATATCCCAGGCGGTTCCCGTGGTCCAGGCAATAGATTCGTTGTTCCAGTTCCGCTCGGTACCCTT
>CAZPQA010000259.1:0-2499 GCA_964588535.1 uncultured Desulfobacteraceae bacterium | reverse complement strand
ATCGGCCAGATTCAGTGTGCGGCTTTTTCAGGAGTCGGTTTTGGAAAAATTCTGCCCATGGTCCGCGTGCTGGATCTCCCCTATCTCTTCAGAAATGATCAGGAAGTAGACAAGGTTCACCAGGCGCTCTTCAACTTTTTTGCAGAAGAGTTCCAGAAAAAAGGCTTCAAGCTTCTGGCCTGGACCGAAGTGGGAAATGTCAATATTTTCTCTAAAAAAGCGGTTCGCGGCCTGGACGATCTTACAGGTCTCAAGATATGGGCATGGGCGGGTGATCCCATTGCGAAAGAAACGTTTGTAACCATGGGGGTCAATCCCATCCCCCTCGCCATAACGGATGTCAACACGGCACTGAACACGGGAATGATCGACACGGTATATGCGCCGCCGCTTGGCGCACTGGCCCTTCAGTGGCACACCAAACTTTCATTCATGATGGCGCTTCCCCTGGTTCACGCCACAGGCGCCATTTTGATTTCCACCAGGTACTACAGAAAACTGCCCCCGGATTTGGCCACCCTGCTTCAAAAGACCATGAAAAGCGCCATGGCGGACCTCACCAAAATGCTGCGCCATCAAAGGGAAGAAGCCATCCAGGTGATTCAGAAAAGCGGCATCACCGTAATTCCAGTACCTTCGGAAGAAGCGCGTAAACCCTTTTACCGCACGCACACAGAAGTAGCCCGAAAACTGACCCATAAAATTTATCCTGAAGAACTCCTTCTAAGGGTTTATCAAATTCTGAACAGACCCGGTTCCTGAAAAGCCTCGGCCAAGGACAACCCATGAAAACACTCGATCGCATCGACCGGGCCCTGGCGAAGGTTGAAGGATGGCTCATCATCGCGCTACTCTGGGCCATGGTGGTGCTGACATTTGTTCAGGTGGTTTTCAGAAGCCTTTATACCCACGGCCATTTTCTCTGGGCCAATCAAATGCTGGGAAGCCTGGATTGGTCGGGTCCGTTGGTTCAGCTGCTGGTCCTGTGGCTCACTTTCCTTGGAGCATCACTTCTTACCAGAAAAGGGAAACACATCAAAATTGATCTTTTTGGGGCGCTTCTGCCACCCAAATGGCTTCCGGTCAGAGGGTTTGTTCTGGCAGTGGTTTCCGTGTTCATCATGGGCATCATGGTCAAGGTATGCATTGATTATGTGATCATGGAGATGGAATTTGGCGGCACCAGCCTGTTTTATCTGCCCAGCTGGGTGGGACAAATGATCCTGCCGCTCGGGTTCACGCTGCTTTTTTTCCGATTCCTGATCATGGCCATCCATGAGGGAACCCAGGTGATTCGAGGCCTTTTGAAATGATACTCACTATGGTGATCGTCCTTATTTTGTGTATCATTCTGGGCCTGCCGCTTTTTGTGGGCATCTTGGCGGCCGCCATGCTGGGATTTCTGACCACGGATGTGCCTTTCGGAGCAATCCCAATTGAAATATTCAGGCTGGCCAACACGCCCATCCTGCTGGCAATCCCCTTGTTTACATTTGCCGGATACCTTCTCGCCCAAGGGGGTACATCCGCCCGCCTGGTAAAATTTTCCAGGAGTCTTTTCGGTTGGATACCGGGAGGTCTCGGGGTTGTGGCCCTGGTTTCTTGTGCCTTTTTCACCGCCATCACCGGCGCCACCGGCATCACCATCATTGCCCTGGGCGGGCTTCTCTTTCCAGCGCTCATCTCCGATAACTACAGTGAAGACTTCTCCCTGGGCCTGATGACCACTTCCGGAAGCCTGGGGCTCCATTTTCCCCCGAGCCTGCCCATCATCCTCTATGGCTTTATTTCAGGCGTCAGCATCGAACAGCTGTTCATGGCAGGACTTCTGCCGGGGACGCTCATGGTGGGGATTCTTTGTCTTTATTCCGTTTACATGGGCCGAAAATGGCGCATTGCGCGTCCCGCGTTTTCAGGACACGCATTTTGGTCGGCGTTTAAAGAGGCCGCATGGGAGTTGCCCATTCCCATCCTCATCCTGGGTGGCATCTATTCCGGGTTCTGCACCGCCACGGAAGCTGCTGCACTGACGGTGGGTTACGTGCTGTTAATCAAAACGGTGGTCTTTCGGGAACTCAATATTTTCACCGATCTTCCTGGAATCATGAAGGAAAGCATGCAAATGGTGGGGGGCATCATGATCATTCTGGGAGCGGCCCTCGCATTCACCAATTATCTGGTGGACGCTTTTATTCCCATGAAAATACTGGAATTTATGGAGGGCTTAGTGGAAACCAAAATCGGTTTTCTCATCGCCCTCAATATTTTCCTCATCCTGGTGGGTTGCATGATGGACATTTTCAGCGCCATTTTAGTGGTGGTCCCCCTGATCATTCCCCTGGCCGACCGGTTCGGGGTTGACCCGGTCCACCTGGGCATCATCTTTCTGGCCAATCTGGCCATCGGTTACAACACTCCTCCTGTGGGCCTGAACCTGTTCATTGCCAGTTCCCGGTTTGATCAGCCGGTGGTGCGGTTGTACAGGGCCACCCTGCCCTT
>CAZPQA010000258.1:0-2568 GCA_964588535.1 uncultured Desulfobacteraceae bacterium | reverse complement strand
TGAAAACTGACACGTTTTCAGGGGGTTACGGCAACACACAACATAATGCACGAACACTGGAATCGTTGTTTATGAAAATAGGAACAAACTGTGGACCCAAAATAACGCATCACTCCCTTCAGCGTGCACATAGACTATTAGGAGGAGACCATGGGCATTATGAATAAATTTCTAACTCCGAACGTTAGTTTGGTAGTGGCCGTGACTTTTCTGACACAGATTTTACCCTTTGGAAAAGCTGCGTTCGCTTTTCCAGCCTCGGAACCTACCACCCCACCTCTGGCCTCGGTTTCCCCTTCGTCGCAGGGAAAAAGGTTGGTTGAGGCGAATGGTATATTCCTGGCTCGGTCCGAAGGATGGGAACCGTTGAATAAAGCAGGGTCGCGCAGCAGCAAAATAGCCCCATCCAGAAAAACAAATGGGGAATGGGCACCGATAAGAAATGAAAGCCCGGTTGCGACGCCATTGACCCCTTCAAAAAGCGCCGAAGGGCTTGTTGGGAATAACGGTGGAATTGTGGCGGATGCCGCTTTGGGGGTGCAAGTCACCATAGGCCCTGAAAGTTTGACCAAATCCACCCGTATCACCATTTCTCCGGTGAAGGCATCACCGCCGCTTCTGGAAACCCCGCCACCGGAAGGTATCCGGATCATAGAAGGACCAACCTTTGATTTAGGCCCATCGGGTCTCCTTTTTCAAAAGCCGGTCCAGGTTTCCGTCAACCCGTCCCTGCAGTTTCGAGAATACCTTAAAAAGGGTGCGGAACTTGAAGTAGGGTACTGGAATGGAAAAACCTGGCAGCCCGTTTTGGAATCGCGGAGCGATGATAAAGGGACCATCTATTTTGAAACCGATCATTTTTCTGCCTTTGTAACCATTGCCACGATCATTGGGGTGGGTGTGGTTGGGGGAGCGGCAGTGCTCTGGAGAGCTGACGAGTGGAAAAGGCCTTGGCAGTTCATTACGCCAAACAGCTCTAAAGTGATCCGGCATGCCAAGGGCATAAAATTGCCTGATCCCGACAGACTAAATAGCACCAGTCCCACTTCTTTGAACCTGAAATCCTTTGTTAACCGCCCCGGATATTTTGATCCCACTGGGAAAACATGGTGGCCCCGCATACTTGTGCCCAATGGGGAAACCATGATCTCACGAGATGATGCCGATTGTTTTGGCGCAACCAACTACGTGGCGTCCGTTCTCCTGGCCAAAAAGAATCCCAATTTTACAGATTTCATCTGTGTCTCTGGAAGTGCCACCAACAAAAAGGGCGAAAGAGGTCTTCATGGCTGGATCGAAATACGGATCAAAGGCAAGGTCTACGTCGTTGACACCTTGAACACCGGAAATCTTTGCCTGATCCCCAAGAAGATCGCCTACGCGAAAGACAAACTGACGCCTAAATATCAATGGACCCACGCGAAGAATTCCAAGAAGCCCTACGTTGGGTGGGGCGAAAAAACCGGGGCGAAAAAAACCAAGCCTGCAGCCGATGCCGGCGGTTATGACTGGTCCTATTCAGGTTCAGCACAGGACTTGAAAGATTACAAAACAAAACAATTCACCTGCAATGTTACCATGACAGCAGATGTTCCGGGGGTGAAAGTTGTCAAAGATACCGACCGCAGCTGGCATTTTTTGATACCATGCGAACCAATACAGCAGAAGTATACCTTCATTATTTCAGCAACAGTTGACAATAAGTCGGTAACACCCCTTTTTACATCGGCCTGTGATAAGTCTAATCCAGAGGACTGGGAAAAAAATAAAAGCCCTTATCTATGTATCACCGAGAAGATGGGCGATAATACCATAAAAATTGATTTGCTCTTTGATCATTCGACCTCCCGTTGGCAATGCACTTCAGGTTATTTGCATATTTTGGCCATGGATAACATGTCTTGTGGGAGCTTTTTTTTATCGCCCGACATAAACCAGTTGAAATAGGCGCAAGAGGTTCAAAGGTTCTATAAACCCCTATGCTGCAAGCGGCACAACAAAAAATGAAAGTTCATTTTACCTTTTTATAAGTCCCAATAGGTTGGGTGGAAATGAATGGTGGTTTTAACGCAATTGTCCCCTGTTGCTGGGACTAAATCCTTTATAACGATCCCAGCGGTGAGATATCAATCCAGGGTTTGAAATAACGTAAGCTCCCCAGGACCTCTGAGGGGTCTTTGAAGCGCTTTGTCAAATATATGGCTCTGCCCAGGACATCCTTTATGCAGGCGCTGATAGATTCATAAAGAAATCGTTTTTGATTTCATCTTTTGCTCAAAAACTGAAAGAGGAGCTGGAAAGGAAAGATGACAAAACTAGCTTGATCTCTTTGTCAGCTGAGGTAAGAGTTCCAGCTATAAAATGGAATCTTGCATGTTATGGTAGCCACCCTGGTGGACGGTTATCACGCAGACGGAACTTTCCCTATATTATCTTTGTTGCAAGCCATTTTTTCAGAACGCAACAATTCATCTGGCAGCTTTGCGAAATTTTGGAAGATATGATACAGAAGTTTAATGCACGTTATGTTGCCGGTTAGGTTATGTTGTGTGATTTGATTCCTTCCAT
>CAZPQA010000257.1:0-2604 GCA_964588535.1 uncultured Desulfobacteraceae bacterium | reverse complement strand
CCGGGCGATGAGGTCAAAATCGATCAATTTGGCCCCCAGTTCCGCCAGTTTAGTGGAAACCGTGCTTTTTCCGCTGGCAATAACACCGGTAAGCCCGGCCACTACGCCTTTGGGAACGGCGCCCCGCACTTTTTCGATCCGTTCTTCAAGGGTTGTGTAGGCCACAGGGAGAGCCGCATCCAAATCCCCTTCGGCTCCCGCGAAACTGATGGGGTAGCGGACCCCTTTCCGGTAAAGTATCTCCAGGCCCCGCAGAGCTTTTTCCATATAGCTCGCCGGCAGGGCCATAACCAGCTCATCATCCTGAGCATGCCCGTAACGCCGTTCCCCGTAACAGGGAATGGAAAGGGATGGTTTCCCGTCCAGATAGCAGCGGGCAATGGCGTCGGAACAGGAGGATTCACCCACACAGTGAAAATTCATCACTTCATAGTTTTCGAACTGAAGAGCATTAATTAAGAGGATCATCTGGGCCGGGTTGCCGTAAATGAGCACAATGTCCGGTTCAAAAGGGTCGTACACCAGTGGGGCCATGGCCACCGCTTCATATTGTCCGGTTTGGATCCTCGGGATGGCCGCTTCATATCGCTTGCCGTCTTCCTTGGTCTGAACCCAGACAATGGAGCGAAATGTGCCGTCAGCATAAAAGGAAGGAAGTTCGGTCAAACCCAGGATGGAAGAACAGGTGGGCAATCCAAAATCCTGAACATCCGCGCCCACGGTCCAGTCACAGTTACGAACAAGAGAGATGAGCTGGCACATGGTGACTTTATGCTCGGGTCGTCTCAGAAAAGGAACATCCTTCAGTTGCTCCTTGTTTTCCAGCATTTTCATGGCCACCGGAAAGGACCTGAGCCTGAGTAGGATTTCCATTCGGCGCACCAGCTTTTCCCATTTTCCTTTTTCTTGGGTCATTTTCATTTCTCCTTATTTATTATTTCTGAAATCAACAGGAACCCCGTCGCCGGCCCTGAGGGCGGCGATGAGTTCTTCTTCATTTTTGATGACCCTGCTGAATTTTGTGGCGTAAACACCCACTTCCCCCGTCAGATGCGCATCGCTTCCGCCGGTGGCGGGCAGGTTCAGCGACTTTGCCACCTGGCCGCAAAAACGGTTTTCATCCACTGTCACCTTGCTGTTCAGGGTCTCTATGCCGTCCACCAGGGAGAACATGGGTCGATTTGCGGCCCTTTCAATATCCAGGCCCAGCTTGTCGCCGCTCACCGCCAGAAAACCCCTAAAGGGATGGGCCGCGATCATAAAGCCGCCCACCGCGGCTACTTTTTCCGCCAGATCTTTCAGCGCAATGATCCCCTGGATATCCTCATCCAATCCGAATACCACAATATCCCCCTGAACGGTGGTGATTTCGTTGCCGCCCAGCACCAGAAACTGATGTTTATCTCGGAGTTTCTGAATATCCTTTGGATCCCATCGATAATTGTGATCCGTGAGACAGATGCCGTCAAGCCCGATCTGCTTGGCTTCTTCAATCATCTCATCCACCGGCGATGAGGCGCAGGAGGAAGCGGGAGAGGTGTGCATATGAAGGTCTATGGTGAATCCGTTGGGCGCCTTCTCCAGCTGATCAAAGGGGATTTTTGCATTTTTTCTGATCCGCTTGGGAGCAGCAGTTTCCATCCGCGGGTCTGAGGACGGCGGCATGGAAGGTTTGACATTTTTTTCCGGTTCTTTTCCCGGGGTTTCAAGTATCTGTTTGGCTTTAACAATGGCATCGCAACATTCCAGAATCAGAGTGGCAAAGTGCCGGCAGGCCTTACGTCCGACAATCCTGTGAATGCTCTGGTTAAACCCTTCATCCGTCAGACATAGTCCCACAGCTCCCTGAAGGGGTTCTACGGCCCGCGGGCAGTCGGGTGTGGTGTACCGGTTCCAGCGGCCTTTGAGCCATTTTATGGTCATGTCGGCCCCGTTCACTTGAAAAGTCGTCTCCAGACTGTAAATATGATCGTCTAAAAAACCATAGGCCACGTAAATATCGTCAGCCGGGATTTCAATGTTCACCAACTTGTTTCGCATGTATGTCAACATTTTGTTTGATCTCTTTCTATGAGGTTTAGGAAATTTCAACACCTTCCAACAGCGAACTCCCGTCGGCAAAGGCCGCGCACCGGTTGTGCAACCGTGTGTTTTTCTGAACCATTTTTGAAAAAAAGTCCCGGCTTTCAGCAGGGTCAAGGGGCGCTTTATTGAGCGCCTTTTTGGTCAGACTCAAAATGGCCCCGTGGCAGCACTCCTCCGCCATATAGGCCAGTTCCACACAGGCCGGGTCATCACCCATGAGCCCTTCGATAATCTTGAGCATACCCGGACCGATCCGAACGCCCAGAAGATTCTGAAGCCTCTCCTCCGCAGTCGGCATGCCCTCTATAAGAGAGTGGTCAATGCGGCTGTCTGCGGTCATGATTTCAAGATCGGGAAGGGTTGCCTGAATCTGAACCCGCGCATCAAGAATATTGTCCGTTACCCGGCAGGTGCAGGTCATGATGCCGTCTGAAGATTCCTCCACCGTTGTGCACCGGCTTCGTGAAAATGAGATTAAATGAGCCATCGGGGTTTCTCCTTATTCAATACGATTATTGA
>CAZPQA010000256.1:0-2625 GCA_964588535.1 uncultured Desulfobacteraceae bacterium | reverse complement strand
ATCATGACCACCTTTCCCTTAAGGTAATCCTGGTGAAAATTGGCGTAAGCAACTGCTGTGCAATCCGCCGCAACCAGCAGATCCGCGCCTTTCAGAAAAGGGGCCTGGGGCTGGATGAGATGAATCTGAACCGGCCAGTGAGAGAGGTTCCCGTGAGCAAGCTTCGAGGTGCCGCCGTCTTTTGCACCCGTGGGAATAAAAGTCTGGATCTGTGAGGAGGGACACCCGGCAACCGGAAGGGTTTTCTCCGAATTCTTTTCCTTTTCCTTCAAATACACTTCCACCGCCTCTTCATCGAAATCCTCTGCCTCGCGCTCCACAATCCGGAGTGCATCATTGGGACAATCACCCATGCAGGCACCCAATCCATCACAATATTTTTCCGCCACCACGCGGGCTTTTCCGTCCACCACCTCTATGGCGCCTTCGGCACAGGCAGGCACGCATTCGCCGCATCCGTCGCAGAGTTCCTCATCTATTTCGATTATCTTTCGCATGACTTTCATGGGCTTTCTCCTTTACCTATTTCAACAGTGTTTTTTCAGCAAGTTTTCGGCCACTATCCGTCAGGAATGATTTTTTCAGAATGCGGTCCAATTGTTCCCTGTCAGAGGGTTTCTCCTTTTGTGCTTCTTCCAGATTGGCAATTAAATCCGCATCATAAAGACTCTTGAAATTAACGGTTTCCTCTTTTTCGGGATGATGGTGGTGGCCGATGATATGACAAACCTCGTCAATAATTTCTTCGGCAGCTCCCAGCTTGACCAGAATCTCCCTGGCGATGGGAGGTCCTTCTTTTTCCTGATATGGGGCAGCAGTACTGTTATGTTTTCTTTCCGCCTCCTTGATACCGATGTCGTGAAGATACGCCGCGGAGAGGATAACAGCCAGATTCCCCTGCTCTTCCCGTCCAATCTGTTCCGCGTATCGCGCCACACGGCTTGCGTGACCGATTCTTTTAAAATCCACTTTGAAATAGCGCTTCATTTCAATGGCCACCCTGTCTTTAAGCAAATCTTCCTTTCCTTTGAGGAGCTCGGGAGGGAGGTTTCCGATGCATTGTTCCGCGTGCGGGCAGTAAGAGGCGCACCCGAAATCGAGATCGGGATTAAGAAAACGATGGCCGCACTTAGAGCATTTCCTTGTGGGGTCGTCTTTAAAAAACTCAACTTCGTTCCCGCATTCCGGGCATTTGACATCAAAGACCGCCCCCGGTTTCCAATACTGACTGTCCTGTCCCGGGCATTTCATGATATCCCCCTTATTGAATTTTCAATTGTTCGTTTTTTGTATTAATTTAGATACATTTTGTTGAATGGCAAACTTAATTGCGTCAATATTTGACCTCATTATGACCTGAAAAAAGGAAAACACCTTGATCTAGGTCAAGAAAAAAGAAATATTTTCTTAAAACCTGGCGCCTTTGCATGAGGCGCGCGTTAGGGCTTCATTCTGTTGCATCAGGGGAATTGTCTCAGGTGGGTCTAAAACCTCTCGAATCTTTGTTGGTGGCAACCGCGGGCAGTAAAAAACTTATGGCGGTCCACATACCCGCCTCACTTTCCACATTGATGACACCGCCATGATTCCGAATAATGCCGTACGCTGAAGCAAGCCCGAGCCCGGTGCCTTCACCCACGGGCCTCGTTGTAAAAAACGGGTCAAAAATCTTTTTCCGGGTCGCATCGTCCATGCCCACCCCTGCATCAACCACTGAAACCCTGACATATCGACCCGGTTCAAGATCAGATGCTTTCGTATGGTCCCGGGGCAAAAATAAATTCTCTGTATGGACAATCATCTCTCCCCCTTCGGGCATGGCCTGCGCTGCGTTCAGATAAAGATTCAGCAGCACCTGATCGATCTGGCCCCGGTCCGCTGACACCATCCAGATATGTTTCTCCAATTCCATATGGACGGTAATCTCTTTCTTTGCCTGGGTAAACATGGCAACACCATTTTTGATCAGGTCATTTAAGTCGGTGGATTTTACCTCATATTTCCCCCCCCTCGCAAACCCCAGCAGCTGTTTTGTAAGATGTGCACCCTTTTGTACATATCGCTCGATGTTCTTTATTCTTTCATATTCTCCATCATCCAAGTCATGGTTTAAAAGGATGATTGAAACATTTCCCTGGATTGCCATGAGCAGATTGTTGAAATCATGAGCGATACCCCCTGCCAGAGTACCGACGGATTCCATCTTCTGAGCTTCATAAAATTGAGCCTCAAGGGCTTTCTTCTCAGAAATATCCCGAAGGATCACAAACAATCCGGATGCTTTACCCTCATATGTCTCAAATCGGGAGGCACTGATGCTCACATCCAGCAAGCGGCCATCCTTTGTAAGGCGTTGGGTGATATGGTTGTGGCAGGGCGTTCCGTTGGTTACAATATCGCTGATAACCGCCATTGCCTTTTCCTTCTCCGATTCAGGCAAAAATGGAACCCGTTGATTAAGCACCTCCTTCTCGGTCCAGCCGAATATTTCCGTAAACGCCCGATTGATATATTGAGCCCTTCCCGCCATATCGTAAAGAACAATTGCGTCCGCTGAGGAAAGAAGAAAGGAGCGATATATTTCCAGAGCCTTACTGGATTCGTCGTAAAGGCTCATAAATTTTT
>CAZPQA010000255.1:0-2634 GCA_964588535.1 uncultured Desulfobacteraceae bacterium | reverse complement strand
ACAGATGCCTGGGCAGTAGATGCGGCGGTTCCTTTTCGCATTTCCCCATAGAGCTTTCCCTGGTCCATGTGAGTTTCAGGATAACTTTTTGGACCGAGGTTGATGTAGCTTTCAAGCAGTGTGACCCCGAGCTGCTTTGCATCCATTCTGGTAATTGAGCCGGCTGCATCGCTCATGATATGAAGCGCCTGGGTTTTGGGCATGGAGAGATATTGCGCCGTCTGCGCCTTCAGGTCGTCTGATACCCAGTTCACCAGATTGCCGATCCCTTCAAGCTGCCGCCTTGCCCCGGATTCATCGGCGGCGTGCAGGTGGACCTTGACAAAATCCCCGTGCCCCATGGTCACCACTTCATTGCCCGCTTCTGAAATGGCTGCAAAAGAATCTTTCGGATCCCCCGGAGCCAGTTTCAATACCGCATCTATACAGTATCCCTCGTCACCGTCTGCCCGCCATGATGGATCCACATGAAGCAGGTTTTCAAATATTTCCGCAATAGAGCGGAATTTGACCTTGCGGTTGAACAATATGCTAAAGAAACCGTCAAAGAAAATAAACATGCCCAGGGCACCGGCATCGACCACGCCTGCGGTCGCCAATTCTTCCAATTGTTCAGTTGTGTTGAAAACCGCTCGCTCTAAAATATCCAGGACATGTTCAATACCATCTGAATTCAGCGCCATATCATGGTGATGAAGCGCCTCGATCAGCGCATCGAAAATTGACAACATGGTTCCGGATTTGGGCTCCCTGACGGCTTTCCAGGCCAAGTCCCGCCCCCGTTCCGCTATCTCGTTTAGTTCATCGAGGCTTTCAATTAAAACAAACGCACTGAAAAACTGGGCAGCAATGTTTCCCGAATTGCCCCTCGCCGACAGCAGCAGTGCTTCAATCAATTCTTCCCGGCTTTCAAATGACTGCTTGAGCGGTTGAAGGCTGATCACTAGATTCCTGCCGGTATCGCCATCCGCCACAGGAAAAACATTGATGCTGTCCAAAAGATCGGCCCAGGCGGAAACACGATCCACACCGGCCACAAAAGCCTCAAATATTTTTGATTCCATCAACGTATCGTCTATTGCTGAAGAAAGCTCGTTCAAGACAAGTGTCTCCTTATAAAAAACCTGTTCACGGTTGCCGGTTTTATTACCACGTTAACGCAGCGGAAGCAACAAATGAAGATTTCATCCAAACCCCCGCGCTTCGAGTGGTCCCTATTCAATTTTCTTTGACTTAATTCCCATTTCAAATATTATCCCTGATATATTAGAAAATACGCCAAATCAATAGGATAACCATTACTCTACCTGGAAAGCAATTCAGAGATTGACAACCATTTCTTTCTGCCGTATATTTTTATTCAAACAATCCGTCACTTTGACAATCGGAGGGTAGATATGAATACAAAACTGACATTAAGACTTGAAGATCATTTAATAAAATCAGCAAAAGAATATTCCGCAAAAACTGGCAAATCAGTCTCTAAAATCGTCTCTGATTTTTTTGTAATTATAAAAAACGAAAAATTAGAAGGGAGCAAGCCCATAACACCAACTGTTCAATCCTTAAAAGGCATCTTGAAAAATTCTAAGTTTTCTGAAAATGACTACAAAGACTATTTAGAAAAAAAATATTTATGAAAATTCTCTTTGATACCAATATTATATTAGATGTTCTTCTAGATCGTGTTCCTTTCTCCGAGCATGCTGCAGACTTAATGTCCAAAGTAGAGCGTTCAGAAATAGATGGTTTGCTTTGTGCTACAACAGTAACAACAATTCACTATCTCTTGTCAAAATTTCTAGATAAAGAAGGAGCAATAAAAAGCATTAATTCGTTAATGGCACTATTTGAAGTGGCCTCGGTAAACCGGTTGGTCATTGAAAATGCTTTAAAATCAAAATTTACTGATTTTGAAGATTCAGTTCTTCATGAATCTGCAAGACATGCTGGAGCAGAATATATCGTCACCAGAAACATCAAAGACTTTAAAAAATCGGAAATACCAGCATTTACGCCTACAGAATTCTTGAGCATGCTAGAAACCTTGGGCTAACGTGGCGGGGGTCAAGTAACCGCTTGCTTTATACCTCAATTGGTGGTACGTGTAAAAATACAATAGGAGGTACGCAATGGGAAAACTTATGGAAATCCTTCCGATAAGTGATTTGAGGCAGGACGCTGCCAAGGTCCTGAAAAAATTACGAGACAACAAGGAACCCATTATCATTACACAAAGAGGTCGGGCGGCTGCCGTCATAATCGGTGTCGAGGCATATGAAAAATTTGAACACGATAAAGAGCTCCTTCGGCTTTTGGCTAAGGGAAATAAGGAAATAGAAGTAGGAAAGGGTTATGATCTTGATACTGTTCTTGCTGAAGCCGATTTAATCCTATCCCGGGAGCCATCGTGAAAGTCCGCTTTACGCCTTCTGCCAGATCCCAGTTTCTGTCTGCTCTCGCATATATTCGGCGGGATAAACCTTCTGCAGCAACCCGTTTTCGAGAACATTCCGAAACAGTTTTGCGAAGGCTTGAGGGCTTTCCTGAATCCGGAAGAATCATACCAGAATTTCCAGAACTTCCCTACCGGGAGGTGATTATATCGCCATACCGTTTTTTTTATAAAATCAA
>CAZPQA010000254.1:0-2652 GCA_964588535.1 uncultured Desulfobacteraceae bacterium | reverse complement strand
TTGGTTATGGTGTATCTGGCTCCCAAGCATCAGCACCACAATAACCATCCCGACCTTTAACGCAAGAAGAAAAGGGCCCTAAGTGATGTTCGACTTTCTGAAAGGCCCGGTGCAGGGTAGAATGCTTTTTAGTGGGTTTATTGGTTTTTTGTTGACATTATAATTCGAAATGTTTAGTCTAAAGAGATATTTTTTGATTATGGAATAAGGCTCATTTAAGTTATTTAACGATGAAGAGGCCTCTTTTTTGCCCCTTCACCATCCTTCCCACCCGAAATCAAGTATCTTGATGTAAGGTGGCTGAGTGTGTTTTGAAGTCGAAGAAGATAATTGAAGGCCCGTGGAGAAATAATTTCAGCGGGTCGAAAACCTTTAGAATTGGATTTCTGGAATGTTGGCAAGGGGCATCTTGGTGCGTTGACACGGGATGCCCTTGTTTTTTTGATTGATCATTAAATTATGAGAATCAAGAATTTTAATTAAACCGGGGGGACGCAAGTTGATGAGTAAAGGAACAGACGAAATGTCCGAAAGTGGATTGTTACAAACAGAAAACACAGATGCCGCCATTTGGGAAGACCCAGATGGTTTTACTGACGAATTCTCAGCCGATTCCAGCGAAAGCGGAGAGAACATGGATGACGATCGCTCTTTCATGGAAATGTTCGAAGAAAGCATGAAGAGTATTCAGGAAGGTAAAATCGTCAGTGGGGAAATTGTTCAAATCGACAGTGAATTCGTGCTGGTTGACATTGGATACAAATCGGAAGGACAAATCCGTATCAACGAATTTAAGGATCTTGAGGGTAACCTCACGGCACAGGTGGGCGACACGGTTGAAGTCCTTCTGGTGCGCAAAGAGGACAAAGACGGGAACATCATTTTGTCCAAGGAAAAGGCTGCGCGGGTCAAAATATGGGATGATATTGAAAAAGCCTACAAAGATAATGAAACCATCAAAGGCAAGATCATTTCCAGGGTGAAGGGTGGCCTCTCAGTGGATGTGGGTCTTCAGGCCTTTTTGCCCGGTTCCCAGGCTGATCTGAGGCCGGTCAAGGATCTGGATACGCTGGTGGGCGTTGAGCATGATTTCAAAATTATCAAATATGAACGGCGTCAGGGAAATATTGTATTGTCGCGACGGGCTGTTCTGGAGGTTGAGCGAGCGGCCCTGCGTGAAAAAGTGCTTGAGAACTTGGAGGAAGGCGCTGTGGTTGAGGGGGCGGTCACCAACATTACCGATTATGGTCTGTTTATCGATCTGGGCGGTATTGACGGCCTTGTCCACGTAACCAACATTGCCTGGAGTAAGACCGGGCATCCTTCGGAGCTCTACCAGATCGGCGATAAGATCACGGTGAAAGTTTTGAGCTTTGATCGGGAAAAGGAACGCGTATCTCTGGGCATCAAACAACTGACCGCAGATCCATGGACCGGGATAGAAGAAAAATATCCTGAGGGATCCCAGATTCCGGGGCGTATCGCCACTTTGAAAAAATATGGCGCTTTTGTGGAGTTGGAAGAGGGCGTGGAAGGCCTTGTTCATATTTCCGAAATGTCCTGGACTCGTAAGGTCATGCACCCTTCAGAACTCTTCCGCGTCGGTGATACGGTTGAAACCATGGTTTTAAGCATGGATGTGGCCAAAAAGCGGATTTCCTTGAGCGTTAAACAGCTTGAGCCGAACCCCTGGGATGTCATTACGGAAGAATATCCCATTGGTGCCATTATTGAAGGAAAGATCAAGAATATTACGGATTTCGGAGTTTTTGTGGGCATTGACAAGGGCATTGACGGTCTGGTTCATATTTCTGATATTTCCTGGACCAAGCAGATCAAACATCCGTCAGAGCTTTACAAGAAGGGCGACGACGTGAGAGCGGTGATCCTTCGTATCGATAAAGAGAATGAACATTTTTCTCTCGGCATCAAACATCTGACCCCCGATCCATGGAATGAAATTCCTGAGAAGTACAAACCCGGCACACGGGTTTCGGGAAAGGTCACCAACATTACCGATTTTGGTCTTTTTGTTGAGTTGGAGGAAGGTATTGAAGGATTGATCCATGTTTCCCAACTGCCCAAAGGCCAGCAGGATGCCAAGGAACTCAAGGATTTTCAGGTGGGAGATGAACTCGATGCTGAGGTCGTGAATGTTTCCCAGAAAGATAAACGGATCGGGCTTTCCATCCGAAAGCTTCAGGAAAGTCCTGAGAAAAAGGTCTATACCAATTATGTGAATAACAAGGAAAAGGCCACCAGTAATCTGGGCACTCTGCTGAAAGAGAAAATGATGGATATTGATCCGGACGAACCGCAGGAGAGCGAAGCACCGTCCGCTGCCAACGAATAGATCTTGGACAATCAGAAATATTTATCCCCAAAAGGTAAATCAAGTCTGACGGAAAGGCTTGCGGGTTTCAGCGTAAATAAGGAATTATGCTGGCCTTTGAGCCCTTCTTTCTGACGCAATTTCTATCTTAGCCGTCCATATGCCCTGGTTGTTAATTAAGGGTATTCATGGGAAAGGAAAAATTATTGTTAAAAAACCTGGTTCAAGCAGTTCATACCCTCCTTAAAAAAGCGCCTCCCCCAAAAACGTCTTCAAATAAAACGATTTCTACGCCACCGGTTCATGGAACCACGCCGGAT
>CAZPQA010000253.1:0-2695 GCA_964588535.1 uncultured Desulfobacteraceae bacterium | reverse complement strand
CCGATCATGGAATAGGGATTGGCCATATTCTTTCCGGCGATATCCGGGGCGGAACCGTGAGCCGGCTCCACATATCCCTTTTCCGGCCCGATGCAGGCAGAAGGCATAAGGCCCAGAGATCCGATAATACCGCCCGCCTGGTCCGTGAGGATGTCACCCTGCATATTTTCCAGCAGCATTACCCCGTTAAACTGTGTGGGGTTGACCACCAGTTGAAAGGCGGCATTGTCCACCAGGACGGAGCGATAGGGCACATCCGGATAGTCTTTGCCGACCGCTTCCACAATTTCCCGCCAGAACCGGCCAGTCGCCAGAACATTGGCCTTATGGACATTGGTCAACCCGGTGTTTCGCTTTCTGGCTTCTTCGAATGCCACAATGGCCACACGCCGTACGTCATTTTCGGTATAGATGCAGTCATCCCGGGCAAATCTCATTTCGGTGGACGTCCCCTCAACTTTATCGCCAAAGTAGATGCCCCCCACCAGTTCACGAATCATGAGAATGTCAATGCCTTCTCCGATGATCTCCTCTTTGAGGGGCGAGAAGGATTTGAGCCCGGCCGGGAGCTTTACGGGCCGGAAATTGGCAAATGTGTCATACCGTTGTCGAAGGGGCAGAAGTGCTGCATGTTCCGGACGATGTTCCTGGGGTATTTTGTGCATCTCTTCTACGGCCAGTCCAACGGGGCCTTTAACAATGAAGTCGACCTCGTCACAGACGTGTTGGGTCTTTTCCGGAAATGGCGATCCATGGGTGAAGTAGGCTGCGGCGCCAAAAGGTGCGTAAATCAGTTTAAAGGTATGGCCGTATTTCTTTTCAATGGCTTTCAGGACCTTGATGGCTTCCCGCATGATTTCAGGGCCGATACCGTCGCCTTCCAGGACTGCAAGGGTTTTTTTCATGGTTTTTCCTCGAACACTATAAACATTCAATGTCGCACTTATATCAGAAGATGACGCCATAAATCATCTTTTAAATTGACATTCCTTCGCTTTGGACTGCAATATGCGCTCTGGAATACATGGGAAAAACCCTCACTGAAAGGAGAGCCGGCATGTTGAGCATCCGCAAAATAGGCATCGTGGGTCGTACCTATCGACACCTCAACCGGTATCGGGAAATCCTGAGTGTATTGTTCAAGTATGGGTTTGGGGATATGGTAGAAACCCTTAAAATTGAACAATATATTGAAATCGGTCTCCAGATGATTTCCAGAAAACGGCGCGAGCAGATCGAAAAGCTGTCCCGGGCTGAAAGGGTTCGAATGGCGGTGGAAGAGCTGGGACCCACATTTATCAAACTGGGACAGATCCTCTCAACGCGGCCGGACCTGGTCCCCCTGGAATATTCCCGCGAATTGAGCAAACTCCAGGATCATGTGCCGTCTTTCCCCTACGAGGAGGTCAGAACCATCATTACCGAAGAGCTCGGGGGGGCGCCGGAGGAATTGTTTTCCCATTTTGAAACCGAGCCCCTGGCTGCGGCCTCCATCGGCCAGGTGCACCGGGCACGGTTGGCGGATGGTGATGAGGTGGTGGTCAAGGTTCAGAGACCCGGCATTCGAAAGATTGTGGAAGTGGACCTGGAAATCCTGCTTCACCTGGCGTCCCTTATGGAACGTCATGTGGAGGAAATGGAGGTCCAGCGCCCCACTCGCATTGTGGAAGAATTTGCCCGAAGCCTGGAAAAGGAAATTGACTACACCATAGAAGCCTATCAAACGGAGCGCTTTTCACGGCAGTTTTTGGGAGAGCATACGATTTATGTCCCGAAAATTTATAGAGAATTCAACTCATCCCGCGTGCTGACCATCGAATATATTGAAGGCATCAAAGTTACGGATTTCGAGGCGCTCGAAAAAAATGGATGCAATCTTAATACCCTGGCTGAAAACGGCGCCGACCTGGTTATGAAACAGATTTTTGTCCATGGATTTTTCCATGCGGATCCCCATCCGGGGAATATCTTTATCCTGTCAAACAATATCGTCTGTTTTCTGGATTTCGGCATGATGGGTCGCATCCGCCAGGATGAGCAGGAGGACTTTACGGATTTCGTCATCAGCCTCGCCGGCAAAAACGAACGAAAAATCACGGAGTCCGTCTTGAGGCTCTCTGTTTATGATCAGGAACCGGATCGGGAGAGGCTGGAACGGGACCTCACGGATCTCCTGGAGGAACAGGTTTACGGGCGCCAGGGCAAACTGGAGATGGGAAAACTGTTCCAGAAGCTGATTGAGACCGTTACCACCCATGGGTTAACGATCAAACCGGATCTTTACCTGATGATGAAAGCCCTGGGAACCATCGAGGGTATTGCTAAAATGCTGGATCCGGCTATTGACATCCTGAAACAGGCTGAACCCTTTGTTCGACAAATTCAAGAGGAACGGATGAATCCCAAACGGATCGCCGGGGATATGCTGGAGATCGGTTCGGAACTGATCCAGCTGGGGCGGGAAATACCGGGAGAGTTAAGGTCAATCCTTAAGCAGGCCAGGGAAGGCAAAATGAAGATTGAATTCCGCCATTCCGGTCTTGAACCCCTGCTCAACACTTACAATCGAAGTGCCAACAGATTGGTTTTTGCCATTGTGCTGGCGGCATTGATTATCGGGTCTTCTCTGGTTGTTTTGTCGGGGATTCCCCCCAGATGGCACGATATCCCTCTGATCGGGCTTGCGGGTTTCATT
>CAZPQA010000252.1:0-2704 GCA_964588535.1 uncultured Desulfobacteraceae bacterium | reverse complement strand
CCGGGCGCGTAAAGGTCCGTACACTTGTAAATCACATCAGCCGTTTCGCTCAAAACACAGAAACCGTGGGCAAAACCTTCAGGGATATACAGCTGGCGCCTATTTTTTTCTGAAAGCAGATCCCCGGTCCATTTTCCAAAACCGGGGGAACCCCGGCGAATGTCCACCGCCACATCGAAAATTTCCCCTTTCACCACATAGACCAGTTTTCCTTGAGGATTCTTGAGCTGGTAGTGAAGCCCCCGCAGGGTACCACGCCGCGAATGGGAATGGTTATCCTGCAAAAACGGCCGTGAAATGCCGATCTCTGCATATTTTTCAGAATGGAAGGTTTCCATGAAAAACCCTCGGTCATCCTCAAAGGTCATCGGTTCAATCAAAACCACATGGGGAAGCGATTTTTCAGTAAATTTCAGGGTCATTTTTCTGGATGCTCTCACTTTCAATAATTTCCATCAGGTAATGGCCATATTCATTTTTGAGCAAATCTTCTGCGATCGTCCTGATCTGATCGGCATCGATATAGCCAAGGCGAAAGGCAATTTCTTCGATGCAGCCGATTTTCAACCCCTGCCGGTCCTGGATCGATTTAACAAAATCCCCCGCCTGCAGCAACGATTCATGGGTTCCCGTATCAAGCCAGGCAAAACCACGCCCCAGAGGCTCGACCCGAAGGGCACCCCGCCTTAAATACTCCAGATTAACATCGGTAATTTCCAGCTCCCCCCTGGGCGACGGCTTCAGGTTTTCAGCGATATCGACCACATGGTTATCATAGAAATAAAGCCCCGGAACCGCATATTTTGATCTGGGGTTTTCCGGTTTTTCCTCAATACTGGTAACCTTCCCATTTTTGTCAAAATCCACCACCCCATACCGCTCCGGATCCCGCACCAGATAGCCGAAAATAACTCCGCCGCTTTCAAGGGCCGCCGCTCTTTTTAAAATGGCGGACAGGCTGTGCCCATAAAAAATATTATCCCCCAGAACAAGGACGACGTTCTCTTTTCCAATGAAATCTTTTCCAATGATAAACGCCTGGGCCAGCCCTTCGGGCCTGGGTTGCTCACGATATGAAAGGGAAATTCCGATTTGGTCGCCGTCGCCTAGAAGCTCCCTGAACCGGGGCAGATCTTCAGGGGTTGAAATGACCAATATTTCCCGAATGCCCGCCAGCATTAAGACGGAGAGCGGATAATAAATCATGGGCTTGTCATATACCGGCATCAGCTGCTTGCTGACCACACGGGTGATGGGATAAAGACGCGTCCCGGAACCGCCGGCTAAAATAATTCCTTTCATTTCAGAACCCCTTCCTTTGTTGGCTATTGAACCACAAACCACGGATTCAACAGATTTTCCCGGTTGTACATGAGCGGTTCATGGGTCTCCCATACCGTCACACTTCGCCCTGCCCCTTCAGCAATGCCCTGCCCCGCGGCAGTATCCCATTCCATGGTGGGCCCGAGGCGCGGATAAATATCCGCAGCCCCTTCCGCCACACGACATATCTTTAGAGAACTGCCCGCCGATATAAATTCAACCGCGTCAACTTCCTTTCGTTTTTTTTCAACAAAGGCTGCAAGCTCCGGGGTCGCATGGGAACGGGAACCCATAATCACATAGGAAGAACGGGAAACCGTCAACGGCAGTTTTTCACACTGCTTGATCAATTCACCCAAATCATCGGGAACATCTTCCATTTCCCGTGTACAGCCATAAGCACCAAGATTCCAGTCACCAAGATTCCGGCCGCCAAAATAGAGCCGTTTTAAAACAGGGGCATAAATCACACCGAAAACGGGGGTTCCATCTTGAATAAGGGCAATATTGACCGTAAATTCACCGTTTCTCTTGATAAATTCTTTTGTACCGTCCAAAGGATCTACGATCCACAACTGATCCCATCCCTTTCGTTCACCGTAGGAGATATCACGTCCTTCCTCGCTGAGAATGGGAATCGGGGTGGGGTTCAATGCATCCACAATAATCTGGTGGGCTTTCCGGTCCGCATCCGTCAGGGGTGAATCATCGGACTTCATATCCACATTGAAATCGGCCCGTGAATATACATCCATGATTGCTGACGCCGCCATCATGGATGCACGGACGGCGATCAGCAGATATTGCTTCAATGGCTTATCATCCACGACCCTTCTCCCTATGGGTTTTTTGACGAGCCCGGCATTCCCTTGACAACATGCCCACATTAACCAATAATAATTTGCTGATTGAAGACAAATCCGTTTCAGCGCCGCATTATGTACCCGAACCTTATATTAGTCAAGATCCAAGACGCCGTCATTGAAAATCGAACCTCGACCCATCTGTAAGGCTAAGAGATCATGGATAAAACCGTCACAACAACAATTGACGAAGAGCGCTGCAACGGATGCGGCCTGTGTGTGACGGTCTGCCCATCAGACACCATCACCATGAAAGGGGAAAAGGCCGTGGTCACCGGTACTGAATCCCAAAATTGCGGTCATTGTCTGGCCGTGTGCCCGACCGGTGCGGTGCAGGTGGCATCTCTCGACCCGGCCCTGTCCACCTTCAAGAGTTTTGAAGCCAAATCCGCATGGCTCCCTTTCGGAAAAGGAAACATCCAGGAACTGGTCAACCTCATGCAATCCAGGCGTTCCTGCAGAAACTACCAAGCGAAACCGGTTCCAACGGATATACTGGAAGACCTGGTGAAAACAGG
>CAZPQA010000251.1:0-2723 GCA_964588535.1 uncultured Desulfobacteraceae bacterium | reverse complement strand
CGGAATGGATCCTGGCGGATCATCTGGCGTGTCGGCTGCACCTCCAGCTCCATAAGTATATCTGGGGGCCTGATGCAAGAGGGGTTTAGGACATAGCCGTCAGGCTAAGAAAGTGATATTCTTGAACATCGAACATCGAACGTCCAACATCGAATGAAGAAGGGGAAAAAGGATGAAGGATTGAGGATGAATAGGTTCAGGGGCTCAGACAGCAGAGCGGCAGGAAACCTACTATAAATTGGTAGAATACCTTATTCGATGTTCAATGTTGGACGTTGGACGTTCGATGTTCAGGTTTTTTTGTATTTAATACCGATATTTCTTAGCCTGACGGCTATGGGGTTTAAAGGCAGATGACGGGGACCAAAGAGAAAGCCGTGGTGCTGTTAAGCGGAGGTCTGGATTCCACCACTGTTGCAGCCATTGCCCGTTCTGAAGGATATGATGTTTTCGGTCTCAGCTTTCGTTACGGGCAGCGCCACGCAGTGGAACTGGAAGCGGCGGCAAGGGTGGCCGATAGCCTGGGGGTAACAAAGCACCTGGTCATGGACATGGACCTCAGAAAAATAGGGGGTTCCGCGCTCACAGACCGTATTGAGGTGCCCAAGGGCCGCAGTGAGGGTGCAGAAGAAAATGAGATTCCCGTAACTTACGTGCCCGCGCGCAATACCATATTTCTCTCATATGCTCTGGCATGGGCGGAAGTACTGGGTGCCTGGGATATCTTTGTCGGTGTCAATGCTGTGGACTACAGCGGCTATCCCGACTGTCGACCGGAATACATGGCAGCATTTGAGCGAATGGCCAATCTGGCCACAAAGGCGGGGGTAACAGCCGGCCGGCACATCAAAATTAGAACCCCGATCATTGAAATGAGCAAAGCTGAAATCATCAAAACAGGGCTCAAGCTGGGAGTTGATTACAAATTGACACACAGTTGTTATGACCCGGCACCGAACGGAAAAGCGTGCGGTCTTTGTGACAGCTGTCTTTTGAGGAAGAAAGGTTTTAAGGAAGCCGGCGTAAAGTGGATACCATGAAAATCGGAGTTTGCATTCTGTTGGTATTGAGTTTGATGGCCTTTATGGTGGGGCTGCCGGTTGAGGCTGTTGCCGAACCCCCGGCTCAAATAAAATTTGGTCATGTGGCACCTCCCTTTCACGGGCAGAGCAAGGGCGTGGATACATTCGCGGCCTATGTTAAAGAAAAAACGGATGGCAGAATCGATATCTCGACGGCCCCCATGGGCGAGCTGGGTGGAGAACGTTCCATGGCGGAACAGGTCCAGATGGGAACGCTGCAGATTGCGGCCATCAGTTCAGCTGTACTTCAGAACTTCGTGCCCGAGGCGGCCATCCTGGATATGCCCTTTATTTTTCCGGACAGAATAACCGCATACGCCACCCTGGATGACCCGGAAGTGCAAAAAAAGATATTCTCCTATTTTCCCAAAAAAGGATTTATGGCCATTGGCTGGACTGAAAACGAATTCAGGGATTTCACCAACAACAAACGGCCGATTCGCACGCCTGCAGATATCAAGGGCCTCAAAGTTCGGGTCATGAACTCCCCCGTTTATATGGATACATTCAAGCAACTGGGCGCATCCCCGGTGGGTATTCCCTTTCCGGAAATCTATAATGCACTTCAGACCGGTGTAATTGATGCGCAAGAAAATCCCATCCTCACATCAGTCTTGATGAAGTTTACGGAAGTCACCAAAAATGTAACCATTACCAACCACTGCCTGACCGAGTGTATCATCATTGTGTCCCCCGATTACTGGGAAACCCTTTCACCGGAAGATCAGCAGATTTTCAGGGAAGCCGCCAGGGTGGCCATTGAGACCAATCGGAGGGTGAATGCCGAATTGCACAACAAACTCCCCAAGAGCGGTATCAGCATCGCGGAATACTGTAAGAAAAACGGGATTGAAGTGATTGGGCTGACCCCGGAAGAGCGTCAGGCATTTCAGAAGGCAATGGTCCCGGTATGGAACAAATATCGGAAAAAGATCGGCAATGAAATTTTTGATTTCATGCTGAGCAAAATCAAGGAACATCAGCACCTTGTACCCGATTTCTAACCCCTGAAATATTCCACCGCATTCCGAAAGATAGCGATTCCCCCCCCTTCTTCCATTTCAATGCTTTCTCCACGGCGGGCGAGCGCCAGTTTTCGCCGGGTCCAGTCCGGATGATTGGTGAAATGGTTGAAAGCCTCCGGGTGGGGCATGAGCCCGAAGATGCGCCCGGTGGGATCGCATATGCCGGCAATATCCGAAAGGGACCCATTGGGATTTAAGGGCCAGCGGCCACCCGCAGGGTTTCCAGTAGGATCCGCGTATTGCAGCACAACCTGCTTGTTCTGAAAAAGCCGCTCAATGGTATCATCGGCCGCGTAAAATTTCCCTTCCCCATGCCGGACCGGGAATTCAGCATGATTAAGCCCTTTGGTGAAAACATTGGGTGATTGCGGGTTAACCGTAAGGTTTACCCACGCATCGATAAAGTTTCCCGAGTCATTATGGGTAAGGGCCACCTCCCGATCCTGGTATCGGCCGTCGAAACCCGGCAGCAGGCCCAGATTGACCAGCGCCTGAAAACCATTGCATATTCCCAGAATCAGGTTACCCGCATCCACGAAAGCGTTGAGCGCCTCACCCAGATGTCGCTTCATTTTTGAGGCCATGAGAACGCCTGCGCCATGATCGTCGGCCCAGC
>CAZPQA010000250.1:0-2736 GCA_964588535.1 uncultured Desulfobacteraceae bacterium | reverse complement strand
ACAACGCCGTCCACCATGGCGCCGATATTGCGGATGAGCACCGTGAGAAGACCGGCCAGCGCACCATAAAGCAGCATGGGAACAAAATTCACGGGTGAAGATGAGTCTTCGGTGGCCAGAAAAAATGCGCCGATCAGCGTGTAACCGGTCAGAAGATGAAAAACCGGTCCCGCATAGACGTCAGGGTTGGCCACGTTAAACAGAAGGGCGGTGATGAATACGCCGGCCAGAAAGGAGATGGTGATTTCCCAACGGATGAGGCCGCGCAGGATCAGATAAACGCCCCCCAGGATCAGGCCCAGACCGAAAGTGGAGCCGATGCCCCCGGTATGAGAGCCCATGAGCAGGTCGCCTATGCCAAAGTCCGAAACCGCTTCCATGCCGAAGTATTTCAGGGTGGCCAGGGGATAGATCATGGGAAACCCCAGTTCGTAATTGAGCAGGGCCTCGTCAAAGTCCAGGATGCTTTTCCAGGAAAGAAAAATCATGGCAATGGCCACCAGGGCCGGATTAAGCGGGTTACACCCGATGCCGCCAAAAATCTGCTTTCCCACCACAACGGCAATGAATGTGCCGATGAGGACCACCCACCAGGGGGTGGCGGCGGGCAGGAGCATGGCGAACATAAGCCCAATGACGGCGGCATTGCCGTCGCCGATGCTGACAGGCCGTCTCATGACAACGTTCATGACGAGTTCCCAGATCATGGCGCAGGATATGGAAAAAGCGACCACACCCAGGGCCGGCATCCCGTATTGATAGATGCCCAGAAGTACGGCGGGAAGGGCGGCCAGCATGATATTGTAGCTCTTTATGGCAATGCTGCTCCCATTGTGCCAGTAAGGGGCATGTGAGCTGACAAACAGCTTACGATTATCCATTAACGCTTTCCTCCGCTTCTTCCATCAGCGACAGTTCATATTTCCCCAGCATGATATAGTGAAAAACAGGGATTTTTGCTTCGCACACATAACCGCAGAGCCCGCATTCAATACAGGAAAGGAGGTCGTAGTCATTGGCAGCTTCCTCATATTGGCTGTTCTCAAGGAGGCGCACCAGCATATTGACGGGAATGCGGACAGGGCATGCCCTGATGCATTCTCCGCAATTTACACACGGATCATCGGCATTGAGGGCGAGCTGGTCTTTGCCCTGTACCATGATGGCATCCGTATCCTGCAAAACGGGCATGTCTTCCGTATAAATGCTTCTTCCTGTCATGGGGCCGCCGATCACAAGCCTGTCGCCCTGCTCCAAGGGAATTTCAAGAGCGCTCAAAACAGCCTGGATGGGGGTTCCCATACGGGCCCTGATCACTTGGGTGTTTTCACTCTTCCCGATAACGGTAACTATCTTGGTGACAGGGGGTTTTCCTTCCGTAATGGCGGATTTCAGCGCCGCCACCCCTTCGGCGTTAATGAACCCCACCCCCAGGGATGAACAGTCCGCACCGGCCGGCACGACCTGATTTAAGACATCCTTCATGATCATTTCAGGCAGGCTGTTGGGGTAGGATGGTGTTATGGTTTGGACTTGGGCGCCTGATTTTGCCGCTTCAGCACTGAGGTCGGGCGGCACAACGAGGATGACTTCGGGATCCCCGGTTATTTTTTTCAGATAGTCTATGCCTTCTTTGAGATCCGCCGCCTGGGATTTTATGACCATCTGCTGGGTCGTTACCAGAAGGTCTTTGTCCATTCCATTGACCACGATGGTCTTTAACGGCGTTTCGGGATGAATCAACGCGTCCATATCTGAGATTCCCGGCAGACCATTGAGGTAGGGATCCGCTTTTTCCAGTTCGGATGTTTGGACCGCCAGAGAAAAGGCATCGTCCCACTGGTCCGTTTCGGAGACGTCAATGCTCACCGAAAGAAACGTTTTTCCCAGGTAACCCGTCTTTTTTGAAATATCTATAATGGTTCCCGTTACCGTTGAAGTGAACGTCGACTTTGAAAAGGGTGAAACCTTCAGATTCTGTCCGGTTTTGATTTCATCGCCCACCTGGAATGAAACGTCACTGACGGTGGGATGAGGCGCTTCCACAAATAAAACGGCCTGCTTTGGAAGGGGGATGTCTTTCATTTCACCCTGCTCAACCCCTTCAGTGCCGGCATAATCCAGTTTGGGTTTTCCAAAACCGAAAAACGGTTTTTTTATCATATTTCCCTCCCGCCCATGAAAAAAACATCCGATCTGTCCATGGGTAACAGATACTTTAAAGGAGAAGGCTACATCACATGACACTCAGCGCAATTCACCGGCCCGCTGCCCCCCTCATCATGGCAGTCTTTGCATTGAGAGTGCAATACATCCACCCGCTTCGGCGCATCTTCCCCTTCCTCGTCATGGCATTCGCTGCACGAGGCAGGGGTATCGCCTTCGTTTTCAAGATCGTGATGGCAATCAATACATTCAATGCCGTAGCCATCTTCGAAAAAATGTTCCTTATGATCAAAGAGCACGTTGCCGCCCGTATTCTTGAACATGATCCTGATGGGATTTTCCGGGGCTTTTTTTGCGAATGCCGTGTAACAAACCACGCCAATTAACAGAAAAGCCGCTGCCAGGCAGTAGGCGACGGTTCGAAGAGCCTTGTTATCCATGATGATTTTCCTTAAGTTCCCACATTGCAGTGTGATTTCTAACGAGCATGGGGTATTTGAAAAAGCCCACCCATGAAATTTAGCCACCTTTTACTTAAAAGGGATTCCTTTTGTCAAGGGTGTTTTGCCT
>CAZPQA010000249.1:0-2741 GCA_964588535.1 uncultured Desulfobacteraceae bacterium | reverse complement strand
AAGGGGCCCGCAAAGTTTCAATACCCATGGCAAACGGCATTGAATCCTTGAATGCCGCCATGGCAACGGGTATCATGCTGTACCTGTGGCAGGACAGAGGGCAAAAGTCAAAAGCAAGTTGATTTTGATGTTTATTTTTCAATCACCAATCAACAAGCCGACTCCGCCAAAGTAGCTAATGGCACGACGGCCGGGTCCAATGGGAGGACATCATGTTAGAGATGTTCGAGTTCATCAGTTCAATCAAATTCTGTGCACCCTTCTATCAAATCTTCCTGCTGCTGGGCCTCAGCACTTTAGCACTCATTTTCGGTAATCCGAAAATTGCCCTCTTGATCAACTATCTCTTCACCCTTTACTGGGCCTATGTATTTGACCGAGCATATATACTGGAAGCAGGCACAAAACAATCCCCCTTCTTTCCATGGCTTTACTTTGGATTTGGTTTTGCTGTTTTCTTACTGGCTATTATCGGCTTTTTTTTAAAAAAAGATTGATCCTTTCAGCAGATCCCGCCACGGCAATCTGCTCGTTTTAAAATTCAGGAGGTTATATGGTGAACCAGGAAACAAGAATAAAAGTACTGCTGCTCGAAAATGATCCCGCTGTACTGGATAAAATTCAGTTGGCATTAGAGGAGAGATCCTATGAAAAAACCAGTTTTTCCAGCAGCAATGAAGCCCTCAAAGCATCAAAACAAACTCTTTTTGATCTTATTATTGCCGGCCATAACGCGGAGCATGAAGATCCCATTGATGTCATGAAAGCGTTTGTCATGGCCACACCCATGACATCGATCATCATGGTCACCGATCTTTCCGATTCGGAGGTGGATGAAAAGGCTGAAGGATACGGAATACTCGGGAATATCACCAGAGATGTACCAACTGAAAATCTGCTCTCGCTCCTTCATACCTATGAGAAAATTCAGCAATCCTTCAACCAGAAATAAGAACACCGCCAATACCATTTTACCGCTTGACCCATTTGTTGATTTTTCTTATAGTCATTCGAAATTAGAGGAAGACTGGTATTTTAGCCACGCGAAAAGTTCTTTTTGCCGGAGCATTGACTTTATGAATATGATCAAGAAGCTTTGCCATGGTATCGACTGGCTCAATGAGCGGGTGGGACGCGGCGTAGCCTGGGTGACCACGCTCCTCGTAGCAGTGGTCTTCGTGGACGTGGTCATGCGATATCTGTTCAACACCAGCTACGTATTTACCCAGGAACTGGAATGGTGGCTCTTTGGATTTATTTTTCTCATGGGCGCCGGATACACCCTGCTCCATAACGGCCATGTTCGCGTGGACATCATCTATCAACGCCTGGGACCCAGGGGTCAGGCCTGGACCAACCTGCTCGGCGTCTTTCTCTTCATGCTTCCCGGTTGCCTCATGGTCATCATCACCTCATGGAAATTCACCCACAATGCCTGGGCCATCATGGAAGGGTCTCCGGATCCCGGCGGCATCCCCTACCGATTCCTGATCAAGGGGACCATCACCGTGGGATTTACGCTCCTCTCCCTGCAAGGGCTCTCCCTGGGCCTGCACAGTCTTCTTCAGCTGGTCGGCCTGGAAGCATTCGAGGAGGAAACATCCTGATGGAATACCTGGCTGCCTGGATGTTCCTGGCCTTGACCATCCTGCTGATGGCCGGTTTTCCCGTAGCCTTCACACTGCTGGGCACATCCCTTTTCTTCGGGCTCATCGGTTTCGGCTGGTCTTTCTTTGATCTGCTTCCCCTTCGCATCTTTGGCCGCATGACCAATGTGACCCTCATCGCCGTCCCCCTTTTCGTGTTCATGGGGGTAATGCTGGAACGTTCGGGCTTGGCGGAAAAACTTCTGGATACCATGGCCATCCTGTTCGGACGTCTTAAGGGGGGGCTGGCCATCTCCGTGGTGGTGGTGGGCGCCTTGCTGGGCGCTTCCACCGGTATTGTGGGTGCCACCGTGGTCACCATGGGTCTTCTGGCGGTTCCCACCATGCTGAGACGCAACTACCAGAAAGAAATCGCCTGCGGCACGGTTTCCGCTTCCGGAACCCTGGGACAGATTATCCCCCCCAGCATCGTGCTGGTACTGATCGGCGACATTGTGGGGGTTTCCGTGGGGGATCTGTTCATGGGCGCGGTGTTGCCCGGACTGCTCCTGGTCACCCTCTACATCATTTACATCCTTCTGGCGGCAAATCTTCGACCGGGGATTGCGCCGCCCATCCCCAGGGCAGAACTGGACGCCATTTCAGGACGCGAACTGGCCGCCCGGGTGGGAAAGGCCCTCTTCCCCCCGCTTTTTCTCATGATCTCGGTTCTGGGCTCCATCTTTGCCGGCATCGCCTCCCCCACTGAAGCCGCCGCCGTGGGTGCAGTGGGAGCAACGCTTTTGGCCATTGCCAACAAAAAGTTCAACCTGGAAATGCTCAACCAGGTCATGCGGCAAACCACCAATCTTACCTGCATGGTCTTCATCATCCTCTGCGGCGCCGCGGCCTTCGGCCTGGTTTTCAGGGGCCTCGGCGGAGACGAGCTGGTTCGGGAATTCCTCGGTTCCCTGGCTTCAGCCCACGGCAAGTTCGTTGTTCTGGCCATCGTAATGGCCGTCATCTTCTTCATCGGTTTTTTCCTCGATTTCATTGAAATCACCTTTATCCATGTGCCGGTTCTGGCCCCCATCATGCTGGAATTCGGGTTTGATCCCGTGTGGTTCTGCATTCTCCTGGCGGTCAATCTGCAGA
>CAZPQA010000248.1:0-2761 GCA_964588535.1 uncultured Desulfobacteraceae bacterium | reverse complement strand
CGCCACCCTCACGGTAACCGCGCCTGAAGCGGAGATGCAAATGCTTTCGCATCCCATTTGCGTGAGCCGTTTCAGTACGGAAGGATGTGGGAATCGGCCAAAGCGGTCTTCACCTGAAGAAATGACGCAGACCTTTGGCGCTACCATTTTGAGAAACGGTTCTGAACTGGAATTCTTACTTCCGTGGTGGGGAGAAAGTAGTATATCGCTTTTAACCCGGTTTCCGGCGCTGTCCAAAAGCCTTTTTTCCCCGATTTCTTCAAGGTCGCCGGGAAAAAGAATAGATGTCCCGGCATAAGATATCCTGAGGACCATTGAACGATTGTTCAGTTCTTTCCCTTTAGGTGGCATGACACTCATTTTCGTACCGGGTTCGGGATAAAGGACTTCGATTTCCGCGCCGTTAATGCGAATTTTTTCCTGAAGTTGCTCCGGCAGCTTTATTGAAATGTTATTTTCCTCCAGGGTCCTCATAAGGTTTTTGTAGCTCGGGGTTTCCACCGGGTCCCCGCTGTACCAGAATTCTTTTGGATGAAACGCCTCGGCAATGAATCGAAGGCCGTTCATATGATCCGCCTGGGGATGGCTTAATACCAGATAATCGATGGTGCGAATTTTTCTGTGCCACAAAAATGGTGCGACCACCATTTTGCCCACGTCAAAGTGATTACTGGAAAATCCCCCGCCGTCAATCATCATTTTCTCTCCACCGGGGAAGGAAACCAGTGCGGCGTTGCCTTTTCCCACATCCAGAAAAACCACTTCCAGATCCCGGTTGAACCCCACCCGGTGAACCCAGAAGCCCACATCAATGATGATCAGAAACACCATCGCGGCCAGGCCGAGTTTCGCCCATCTCCTGTGCCTGGAAAAAAAGGCGAAAAATGTAAAGGCATAGAAAAGAGAAATTTCAAAAAAATTCGGTGTAAAACTCCAGATGGATGCCCACGAAAGACTTGACCAGAAACGGATGATTTCCATCATGACGTCCAGGCCCCAGGTACCGCACTGCAGAAAAAAAGCCGCCAGTTGGGATGAAATCTGTAACGCCAAAACCGATAAAAGGCCCAAGGGCAATACCCATAAGCCTAAGATGGGAATGGTCGTGAGGTTTGCCGGAATAGAGACCAGGGGAATACGGTGAAAATAAAATGCGGTAATGGGCAGAAGAAAATAGATGGCAGATGCGCTGACCGCTGCCAGACCTATGACATAGGTGAGAGCCGATCTCGCAAAAGCATGGTTTTCGGTTGGCGCATTCTTTTTATAACCCACCTTGTTGAGGATTGAGGGCGTCAGCCATAAAATGCCGGTTACTGCAACAAATGAAAGCTGGAATGAAGGAGTGAAAATTGCCCCGGGATCCAGAAATAATATCACCAGACCGGCCAGGGCAAATGTGGACCAGACCTCTTTTTCTTTTCCCAGAATAAGGGATATCAGGTACGCCAGGACCATGATCATGGCCCGTTGAGACGGCACCCGGCATCCTGCAAGGAGGGTGTATCCGACCACGGGAAAGCAGGTGAGGAAAGCGCTCCACTTTCGAATATCAATGGCGAGAATTAAACGGTATGATTGTGAAAGCCCCCATTTAAAGATGAAAAAAGTGGCCCATGCCACCAATCCGATGTGGAGGCCGGAGACCGCCAGCAGATGCCCCAGGCCCGATTTGTTAAACGTTTCTCTCAGGGCCGGGTCAATTCCCTGCCGTTCTCCCAAAATGAGCGCGCGAAAAAGAACGGCGTTTTGATGATCGACCGTTTCCCTGAAAAATGTTCTGACCGGGGCCTGTAGCCTTTCAATTAATCCTTGGAAATAGGGAAGTTCCCCCGGTCCCATGGGAACAATGTATCGCCCGTCGTTAACGGCAGCGGCGCATGTGAACCCCGAAAATGTCATGGATTTTTCGTAGTCGTAGTGGCCTGGATTTTGGAAACTCTTAAAGGTTCGTAGGCGTGCGGGAAAACGGATTTTTTCCCCGGGCCGCAAGGGAATGGCGTTTCGGTATACGGTGAGAAGGATCTTCTCGTTGATGGGGAAAACGTTGTTGCCCGAAACAAGGCTTTTCGCCAGCAGTTTCACTCGGGCCATCCCCGAACGGGGTTTTGTTGGCGGTTCCAGGACAACCCCTTCGATGGTGACTTTCCCGTGATCCACCGCCAGGGGCCGCAACCGGGATGGCAAAAGCTTCTCCGGCGTCAGCAAAGTACCGACCAGGAAAAAAACCACCAGCAGAAGATAAGCCCGTGAATGTCCGGGGCAAAAAAGGGAGAGCAGCAGGCATAGGGAAAGGGTTAGGAGTATGGGTAAACTTAAGGTGTGACCGGCAGGAAAAACAGGGTGTGCCGCAAGAATGCCCCCGGCGAATGAGACCAGGCAGGGTATCAGAGGGCGATTGAACAAAGGCCGATTAAACAGACGGTCCTTTTTCGCGTCGAATTTTGGCGCCCAGTCCCCTGAATTTGTTTTCAATGGCCTCGTATCCCCTGTCCAGGTGGTAGATCCGGTGTACTTCCGTGGGTCCCCCTTCGGCCACCAATCCGGCCAGAATGAGGGAGGCGCTGGCTCTCAAATCCGTTGCCATGACCGGCGCCGAAAGTAGCTTTCCCCGGCCTTTTACCAGGGCCTGGTTTCCGTTGATTTCAATGTCGGCACCGAGACGCCTGAGTTCGCTCACATGGATGAAACGGTTTTCAAATACCGTTTCCCGGAACATGCTCCATCCCTTGGCAACGGTCATGAGCGCCATGAACTGGGC
>CAZPQA010000247.1:0-2785 GCA_964588535.1 uncultured Desulfobacteraceae bacterium | reverse complement strand
ATGCTGGAGCGCAGGGTGGTGAAAGCGAAACCACCGCCCACGATCACCACATGCTTCCCTTCCATCTCGTCCCAGGGATACCAGTTGCCCAAAGGTCCCCGGAGCCCCATGATATCGCCCTCTTTCATGTTATGCAGATGGGTGGTGACAAGGCCCACCTTGTTGACCGTAAAGGCCACGAAACCCTTTTCCGTTGGCGAGGACGCGATGCCGATGGGGATCTCTCCCTTTCCGGCAATGGACAATTCTCCAAATTGCCCCGGCGTATAGGCGAATTTTTTCTCGTCTTCCGGATTGAGAAACACAAACCTGAAAGTTTTGAGGTTTTTATCCTCTGTTTCCGTGACAATCCTGTCAATGCGAACAGGATAGGGTAAATAAGGATTTCCCAATTGAACCCCCCTCTTTTTTGCACCAAGCATCGCGCCAGGCACATTGCTTACAATCTTCTAAAATTCAGTGCTGTCAGCACCTGAAACCTTAAACTTTAAACCTTAAACCTACCCAAACTCATTCATCAACCTGCAGACTTCCCGGATATCAATATTCACCGGACAATACCTGACGCAGCGGCCGCACCCGGAGCATTGAACGCCGTTTTCGTATTTATCCACATAATACTTGAGTTTGTGCATAAAACGCTGCCGAACCCGCTGGAATTTGTTGTCCCTGGGGTTATGCCCCGATCCGTGAAGGGAAAAGAGGGGAAACATGCACGAATCCCAGTTGCGAATCCGGTCACCTTGGTTTCCCTGAACCTCATCCTGGATGTCGAAACACCAGCAGGTGGGGCAGAGATAGGTGCAGGTACCGCAGTTCAGACATGCAAACGCCACCTCTTCCCAGAACGGGGCGTCAAAAAGTTCGTTGGTTACCTTCTCTTTCAATTGATCCGTGGGGACCGTGGCGGTGATTTTTTCATGAGCCGGCTGCTTCAGATCTTGGGCCGCCGTAAGCGCCCCGTCGTCGGCCGGGCTTCCAGCCGTTTTCTCCAGCAACGCTTCTCCTTTGTCTGTGAAGGCTTTCGCCAGGAATCGGTCTCCCAGATCAAAGAGCAGCACATCCAATCCCGCTTCATGGAATGGACCCCCTCCCACCTGTGTGCAGAAGCATGAGGCGCAGGGCGTATTGCATCCGAGCCCCACCAGGGTGGTGGCCTCAAAATGCTGCGTCCACCAGGGGTCCTGATATTCAGGATTGTCAAAGTTGCGTTTTACAATTTGAAATGCTTGGGCGTCACAGGGTCTGATGCCCAACACCGCACAGGGCGAATAGTCCTTGGGTGATTCCTTCAGGATGTGGGCATCGTCTTTGGTTTCGTCCAGAGAGTATTCAAACATCCTTTCCGATTCCGGATAAATAACGGTTTTGGGGGAGTGCCTGGTGTTTTCATAATCAAAGTCCGGCTTTTTGTTCCCGTCAAGGGGCATGAATGTATGAAAATCACCATCCTTCACCGGACCGAAGAGTCTATAGGACTCCTTCAAGGTCTCCAGGGTTCCCAGCCATTCTTCCTTGGTGAATACTTTCTCAGTCATATCAGCTACCTTCATCTATTGATGATGTCTGTTGGTTCCGTTTATGGCCTATTTGATAAAATCGTTATAGTCATCGGGCTGGTAAACATCCAGGGGTGGTCTTTTCTCCGGATCAAGTCCGGCTTCCCACGAGAAAAGTTCCTGGGTATCCTTGTTGAGCTTCTTGGTAAACTGTCTCATGGAGATGCTCATGGGGCAGACGCGCTCACAGGCCCCGCAATCGGTACATCGTCCCGCGCAGTGATAAGCCCTCAGAAAGTGAAAGGTCATGGTGTCCGTGGGATCAATGCTTTTCCCCACCCACTGGGGGGCCGATTCATCTACGAAACAGGTGGGGCAATAGCAAAGCGGGCAGGAGTTCCTGCAGGCGTAGCATCGAATGCACCTTGAAATGAGCCGTGTGAAAAACCCCTGTTTCTTTTCGGGGTCCATCCCCTCAATTTTTTCCACATCCGAATAGGGGTTGACATCGGTCTGTTCATCCACCGGGTCGCCCAGCATTTCATCGTGTATGACGGGATTGCGGTGGGTGCAGACCGCGCAGTTGCTTTGAAGAAACTTTTCTTTCTCAAAGGTTTCCTCAAAATCGTGACCCTTAACCGTAAATTCAGCCCCGTCCTGATGAACATCCAGAATTTCCTTAAACTTGACCGCTCGGGCCACGGCCCGGTGGTCGATCATCCCTTCACAGGGGATGCCCACAATATAGAGTTGATCCCGCTTGATCTGATTTTCAATAATATGGGTGACGATGTTTCTCGAGTTGCACCCATTGGCGATGATGCCGATTTTGTCGGTTCGCTTGGTCAGGTAATTGCAAAGGTTCAGACCGCAAAAGTTGTCCCAGTAGAGTGGGTCCACTTTGTCAGGGTGGTTCACCAGCAGAGGCTCGTTCATCATGGGCACCGTTCCCTTCTGGTAGCCGATGAAGACATCCACCTTTTCCTCTGCAAGCAGCCTTTTTGCAGTTTCCCTGATTTTTTCAGTGTATTTGAGCATTATGCCACCTCGGCTCTCGATTTAACGAAATAGCGGGTCGGGCCCAGGGCCTTTACGTCGCCGGCCACCGTGTTTGCCACTTCAACAAACTTGGTTGCTTCAGCTGACGATATCCAGGAAAAATGGAGCCTGCCCGGTTCAAGGCCGACATGTTCCAGAAGACCCTTTAAGAGTGCGAATTTCCGTCTTGCGTAATAATTACCTTCCAGGTAATGGCAGTCGCCGGGGTGTCAGCCGGACACCCATAC
>CAZPQA010000246.1:0-2794 GCA_964588535.1 uncultured Desulfobacteraceae bacterium | reverse complement strand
TTTATCAGCTATTTGAACCTGCTCACCTGGCCCGTAATGGCCATGGGGTGGGTGGTCAGCCTGATCCAGCGGGGATCGGCCTCCATGCGGCGCATCAACGGTATCCTTGAAACGGTTCCTGAAATTCAGGATCCCAGTGGCGAAAACGGACGGGGTCCTCAAGGCAAATGGGAAAAAGGGGGTTCAGAAAAAACCAAAGGGTCCATTGACTTCTCCGAGCTTAGCTTTCGATACCCCGGCCAAAGGGAATATGTGCTCAAGGATGTCAACCTCAAAATCCGCGCCGGAGAAACCATCGCCATTGTGGGGCGCGTGGGGTCTGGCAAAACCACCCTGTTACAGATCCTACCCCGGCTCCTGGAAGCGCCCGAGAATATGGTTTTCGTGGATGGCCGGGATATTCGAAATCTGCCGCTTAACACCCTGAGGAAAAAAATCGGGTTCGTGAGTCAGGACGTCTTTATTTTCTCTGACACCGTTTACAACAATGTGGCGTTCGGAACCGATGATGTCACCGATCAAGAGGTGAAGCAGGCCCTGAGCGTTGCCGGCATACGAGAGGAAATGGAGGCCCTGGACAATGGTTTGGGAACCCTTCTGGGCGAAAGGGGCATCACCCTTTCAGGCGGCCAGCGGCAACGGCTCACCATTGCGCGCGCCGTGGTGGGGGATTTTTCAATCCTCATACTGGATGACGCCCTTTCCATGGTGGATACCCGTACCGAAGAGGGAATCCTGAACCGGATCCTGGACCTTCGGCGGGACCGGACCAATGTGATCGTTTCCCACCGGGTTTCCACCATTCGCCGGGCGGATCGGATATTTGTCTTTGACCATGGGTCCTTGAAAGAGGAAGGGACCCACCAAAGCCTGATTCATCTAAAAGGGATCTATGCTGCCCTGTACGAAGAACAGCTTCTGGGGGAATCCCTTGAAAACGGAGGCGTGAACTCGTCATGATGGGGGAATACGGGTACGCCGAGGAAGGCAAACTGGGAAAGCCTTACAATCTCAAGTTGATGAAAAGGCTGGCCCATTTTGCGCGTCCCTATACAAAAAAAGTTGTGGCAGGGCTCATGCTGTCGATCCTGGTGGCCCTGTTTGATCTATGTGTGCCGTATCTGACCAAGATTGCCATTGATCGGTATATCCTGGTGTCCTGGTATGAAATAAGCGGGAGGATGGTGTCGGATTCAGCCAACGGGGAATTAAAAAATCGCTATAGGTCACTGATGGATAAAAGCGCTGTTCCTTCCGTTTACTACATCTCCAACCTGAACCTGAAGAAGATCGACCCTGCGGATATACACCTTCTGAAAGATCAGGGGCTGCTCGGTTCCGAACGGTTTTACCGGATCGGACCGGAGAGGGATATCACCCGATGGTTCCAGGGAGATCATGGTAGGGGCACGGCGCACCGTGCCCTTACGAAAATGGCGGACGGCGCCACAATGGTTCCCTATGAACAACTGGAGCGCCTGCCCAGAAAAGAGCTCCTCCAGATCAGGGAAGGCGATATCAGCGGGGTGACACTGTTGGCAGGGGTTTTCTTTGTCCTGCTCCTGCTCTCCCTGGGGCTCAGTTATGCGGAATATTATATTATGGAGTTAACGGGCCAGCGGATCATGCAGGACATGCGCATGAAACTCTTTGACCGGATGCAGGCCCAGACATTGCGATTTTTCGACCGCTACCCGGTGGGCACGCTGGTCACCCGGGTCACCAATGATATCGGCAACCTCAATGAAATGTTCAAATCCGTTCTGATTACCGTTTTCAAGGACCTGTTCATGATCGTGGGTATTCTGGCGGTCCTGCTTTACCTCAACTGGCGCCTGGCACTTCTCTGTTTCATCCTGCTCCCCATTATTTTTGGCCTGACCTTTATTTTCAGTTTCATGGCCCGTGAGGCGTTCCGGGAACTTCGCAGCACGGTTGCCAGAATAAATGCCTTTCTGCAGGAGCGGATCAGTGGTATGGCCATTATCCAGTTGTTCGTCAGGGAAGCATCTCAAATGAAGCTTTTTGCCGGCCTCAACCGGGAGAATTATCTGGCGGGCATGAAGCAGATCCGTGTTTTTGCGCTGTTCATGCCGTTGATGGAACTGTTGTCGTCTTTGGCCATCGGCTTTTTGATCTGGCACGGTGGGGGGCAGGTGTTGCAGGAAGAAATGACACTGGGGGTCCTGGTGGCGTTTATCGGTTACATCCAGATGTTCTTCAAACCCATTCGGGATATTTCCGAGAAATACAATATCATGCAGATGGCCATGGCCTCCATGGAACGGATTTTTGAATTCATGGACAAAAAGGAGGTGCTGCACCAATCTCCATCTCCCCGGAATCCGTCTCGCCTCCAGGGTCATCTGGTGTTTGATCACGTATCTTTCGGCTATGACCCTGAAAAAAGGATCCTCCATGACGTTTCTTTTCAGGTGAAACCGGGCGAAACCGTTGCCATCGTGGGCGCTACAGGTTCCGGAAAGACAACGGTGGTGAGCCTGGTGGAGCGGTTTTATGACCCGGATCAGGGGAACATTACCCTGGATGGCATTGATCTAAGGGAGTGGTCCAACAAAAGTCTCCGAAATGCCGTGAGCCTATGTCTTCAGGACGTGTTCATATTTGCCGGAACCGTGTCGGAAAACATTTCTCTTGGAAGGGGGGATCTTGAAGACGACGCGGTACGCCGCGCCGCCCAAACCGCCAATGCACTGGGGTTCATCGAGAACCTGGAAAATGGGTTTGGGCAGGAACTGGGGGAGCAGGGGGCCGGTCTTTCAGGCGGTCAGCG
>CAZPQA010000245.1:0-2831 GCA_964588535.1 uncultured Desulfobacteraceae bacterium | reverse complement strand
CGAAACACTCCGGCGAACGGTCAGGGGCTGCTCGATTTCGGTCATCATAACAGGGAAACCGCTTCGCCACAACCGGGCGGCCACACCGGTGGCGAGGTCCCCGGCCCCCTTGATGACGATTCGTTTTTGGCTGAACATGTTTGAATCTCCCACCACATTTTTGGTCAAAAAGATTTTAACCTACTTCCCAAATGAACACCGGGGAAAATGGCACGGTTCGCATTCCAGGCACATGCCTCCGTGGGCCATGCCTGCAAGATCTTCCCGGGTAATCCGCTCGCCTGCCAGCACCCTGGGCAGAATGAGGTCCAGAACCGTGGCCCGGAAAAAAAGAACGCAGGCCGGCAGTCCCATGACGGGAACATCTCCGAAACGTCCATACAGAAACATGGCCCCCGGCAGCACGGGAGTCCCGTAAACCACGTCCTCAGCCCCGGCATCCGCAATAGCCACGCGCGTAATGTCGTCGGGATCAACGCTCATGCCACCGGCCACCACAATCATTTCAGCACCGTTTTGAAGGTATTGATTGATTTCAGCCGCAATACGATGCCTGTCGTCGGGGGCAAAAGCGATCCCCATGATACTGCAATCATAGCTTTGCAGTTTCTTCCGAATGATGGGTGCAAATTTATCGTCGATGAGCCCTGAAAACACTTCGTTGCCGGTGATCACAATGCCACATCTGGGGGTAAGAAAAGGTTTTACGGAGAAAAAGTCGTCCACTGCCAGGGCAATTTTTTCAGCAGCTTGAAGGTTTTCCTCATCAATTATAAGGGGAATGGCCCTCACGCCGCAAATGACGTCCCCCTTTTCAACCAGCGCATTGGTATGCCTGGCTGAACAACTGATATCCGGCACCAGATTGATGCGGGTAAGCGCTGCCACGTCCACCTTAAAAAGGCCTCGATGACTCGCTTTCAGCTGAATTTTTCCCTCGGAAGGATGGGGATCGAAAGATACGCCGCTCCCGGCCAGGGCCGTTGCCAGGCGGAGCGCCGCATCGTCCTCGTGGACTTCTCCCGGTTCCAGGTGCAAAACGTACAGATGCTCTTTTCCGACCCTTTTCAAATGGGGCACATCCGCTTCCCCAATGATATGACCTTTTTTAAAGGCCGGGCCCTTAAATTGCCCGGGTCTGATTTCGGTGATATCGTGGGCCAGGATGGTTCCCACGGACTGGTCAATGGGAATGACAGTCGCCGAAGACTTGAATTTGTTTGCCATCCTAAAGCTCCTCTAACACATCATCCATTCTATGAAAAACCTCATTTTAAAAAGATAGCAGCTTCCCTTTTCAACCAGTAGGGGCACGATGCATCGTGCCCCTACTCTTTTTTCACCGGCTTGATGCTGCAGAAAGACCAGCGATTCCCGATACCTCCCACCATGTTGACCCATCCCGTGAAACGGTCCCCTCGAACCCCTTCAGCCAGTTTGGGTGTGTAAAGGGGAAACCATGGCAGATCATTCATCAGGATTTCCTGCATTTCCCAGATGAGTTGCCTGCGTTTTTCGCGGTTCATGGCATCGGCACTGGCATCGGCAATGCGATCAAAGCGGGGATTGTTGTAACCACTGGTGTTCCAGCCCTTGGGCTTGCTGTTTTTTGAGATGAAGAAATTCCTCAAATAGTCCGGATCCAGGGAGAGGTTTCCGTACCCCAGGACGAAAAGATCAAAATCATGGCGGGTTTTCACCTGTTGAATGAGGGAACCCAGGGGCATGGGTTTGGAGGTGACAGAAATACCCAGCATTTTGAGCCATTCCTGAATCATGATCCCCACCATGGCCCTCTGGGGGTCATAATCCGCAGGGGGCGTCAGGATGGTCAGCCTTTTCATTTCACTGCCGTCCGGCAGGCGTATATCCTCCCCCTGAACGACCTCTCCTTCGGCATTCACCGGAGGATCTTCCCATGTATAGCCCCCTTCCTTCAACAGCTGATGGGCCTTTCTGATTCTTTCATCCCGGGTCAGTCCCTCACCATAACCGGGCACATTGGGATCATACCAAAAGGCATTGCTGGAGGGAACAATAGAGTCGGCCTGCAGGGCGTATCCTTGAAGGATCCTTTTCACAATGAAACGCTTGTCCGTGGCAAAGGCAACGGCCTTCCTGAAGTGAAGGTCATTGAATGGCTTCTTCCTGAGATTGAACCCCATATAATAGAGCGCACTTTTTTCACTGGTGTAAATTTTTACGTTTTCATCATCCTCCAGGGCTGCCAGATACCCCTGCTGCAACCCCCACCAGAACATGTCAATGCTGCCTTTGCGAAGCGCCAGGACAGCGGCGTCGCTGGTACCAAAAAACTTAAAAATGATCCCATCGATATGGGGACCCAGATGGTATCCGGCGATCTCCTGCCCCTGCCCGAAAAAATGTTCGTTTTTCTCCAGGAACACATAGGCCCCTCTGCGCCACTCCTTGAGCACAAAAGGACCGCTGCTAATGGGGTTCGTAATTTTTTGTTTCAGGATTTCCAGAAGTGGCTTTTCAAGGTTCTTTACCCGTTCCAGAATCACGCACCAGCATTTTTTTTGAACAATGGGCGTGGTGAGGGTCCGGGACAGGAAAATGGCCTTGGGCTCTCTGAGGGTGAACCGGACGGTGTGCTTATCCAGGGTCTCAATTTTTTCTACGAATTCCCAACTGGATAGATATCGGGGGACCTTCAGTGTTTTGATGAGATGGCCCGTGTAAGCCACATCTTCGGCGGTCAGTTCGGATCCGTCAGACCATTTTGCAGGCCTCATTTTTACGGTGTAAGTCAGCGCGTCGGGATCATACACCGGATGTTCCGCAGCCAGCCAGGGCGTCAGGTTCAG
>CAZPQA010000244.1:0-2856 GCA_964588535.1 uncultured Desulfobacteraceae bacterium | reverse complement strand
TCAGGGCCCCGACCCCTTCCGCAGCCGCCGAACTGATGGTATCGGAAAAAGAAGCCCTTTCAAAACACCTCAATGACTTGCAATCCCGATTGGTGGCAATGATGGGGCAGCATCAAAGCCATCACAGAGAGGTTTTGGAAAAACTGAAAAACCGCCTTCGGGACCCGAGAAAACGGCTTGCCGATGCCTGGATTCACTTAGATGATTTGCAACAGCGACTATTCCGCTTGATGCGCCTGGCTCTTCACCACAACCGCATGGCCCTGAGTGAGAAATTAAATGCCCTGCGGATCCATTCTCCTAAGGGCATGATCGCTTCCCGCAGACAAAATCTCGATTTTCAAAAGACCTCCCTCGTCCGCGCCACGGAAGCAAAGCTTCGGGAACTTCGAATGCGTCTCATTGTGCTGAAAAAAGGATTGGGGGACCTGAACCCCATGGCGATTTTGAACAGGGGATACAGCATTGCATTTCACCTGCCGGAGAAACGGATTTTAAAAGAGGTTTCCGCTGTGCGTCAGGGGGATCAGGTGATGGTTCTGCTGGGGGGGGGACGGTTAACGTGCCGGGTAGAAACGGCTGAACCGGGTTCAGAGCTTTCTTTAAAGGATTTGATATGATGGAAACAGATATACGGTGGACCAAAACCCATTGTGCCAGAATGGACCACGGCGGATGTGCCATTGTGGTGGGGACGAAAAACAACCGGATTGTCAAAATAAAGGGGGACCCTGACGGCTTTCTCAACAAGGGCTACATCTGCCCCAAGGGATTGGCCTCTCCGGAGCGCCTCACCCATCCGGATCGTCTCAGATACCCCATGCGGCGAAAAGGGAAAAGAGGTGGGGGAGAATGGGAAAAAATTTCCTGGGGAGAGGCCACTGGGACCATCGCAAAGCGTTTCCTTGAGATCAAAGAAGAATACGGCGCCAAAGGGGTTGCGTTCTGCCAGGGGATGCCCAAGGGCATGGAACACTTTGTGCTGATTCGGCTGGCCAATCTGTTCGGTTCCCCCAATGTGGTGGCGGTGCAGGATGTCTGTCACGCCCCCCGGGAAGTGACCGGGATGCATACCTGTGGGTTTTATCCGGTGACGGATTTCCACCACCAAAGCAAAACCGTACTGGTATGGGGCAGTAATGCCACCCACACCCATGAAGAAGGGGAGATCTGCAGCCTGCTCCTGGACCAGCTGAAACAGGGAACCCGGTTGATCGTCATCGACCCCAGAAAAACCGACCTGGCCAAAAGAGCCCGGTTCTGGCTTCAGCCCCGGCCGGCCACGGACCACTTTCTGGCGCTCGCATTTTTGAATGTTATTATTGAAGAAAATCTTTTTGACAAGTCCTTTGTGGAAACCTGGACCCACGGGTTTGATGATCTAACGGGTCATGTCAAGGATTTTGCCCCTGAAAAAGTGAACGACGTCGTTTGGGTTGAACCGGATCTCATTCGAAAAGCCGCACGGTTATATGCAAAAAGTCATCCTGCCGCCATTCACTGGGGAAACGCTCTGGAGCAGAACTGCCATACCTTTGATACCGCAAGGGCCATCACCTGCCTTATGGCCCTTTGCGGCAACCTGGATATCCCCGGTGGGAACATTCAGGCGGGTGAACCGAGGATATTGCCCCTGGGGAAGTACGTGCGGGCGGATCTTTTGCCCGACAAACGAAAAGAGATGATTCACGCAGCCCACGGGACCATACCCAGGCTCATGACCGTTCCACCCGCTTTTTTCAGAAAAGCCGTTCTGGAACAAAACCCCTATCCGGTGAAAGGCGCTTATGTCCAGTGTGCAAACCCTGTTATGGCCTATGCCGACAGCAACCTGACTTTTGAGGCCTTGAACCGTCTCGATTTTCTGGCAGTGAGTGATCTTTTCATGACCCCCACCGCGGCCCTTGCAGACATCGTACTGCCCGCTGCCACAAGTTTCGAATTTGACGACATCGGGCATTACGGACTGGGGCACGGTTATGTTTTAGCCAGGCCGAAGGTGGTTGATCCGCCCGAAGCGTGCCGCCCCGATATTCAAATCCTGAATGATTTAGGGTTGGCCATGACCCCAAAGGAGCACTGGTTTGATGATTATCATGAACTTGTTGAAATGGTGATGAAACCAAGCGGCCTGACCTTCAAAGCCTTTGCCGAACTGGGATATTTGAAAGGGGAAGAACAGTTTAAGAAATATGAAGCCAATGGATTCAGGACCCCCACAAAAAAGGTGGAGTTTCGCCTGAGCACGGCCGAAAAGTTCAAGCTTAAGCCTTTGCCCCAAGCCTTTGATCTGCTTCGGGACGATCCGGACTATCCGCTGGTTTTGATCAGTAGCAAAGACCGGTTTTATCTTCATTCCGCCTACCGGTGGGTAAAAACATTGCGGGAAAAAAGCCCCGAACCGATGGTGGAAATTCATCCGGAAACCGCCGCAGCCTTAGGTATTTCCGAGGGTGATGCGGTCAGGATTGAAACCCGGGCGGGCCAAATCCGCCAGACAGCCCGGCTGACCCCCCATATTCACCCGCGTGTGATCAGCGCCGCCTATGGCTGGTGGTTCCCGGAAGAAGATATTACCCAAAAAGGCAACTGGACCCGCGCCAACTTCAACATGCTCACCACCACGGAGGGTCTGGGCCGGGAGTTCGGCACCCCCAACCTCAAAGGGATTGGCTGTCGGATAAGCCTGGCACCCCCTTGAAATCCTTCCTGCTTTTGGCCGATGAAAACAGAATCCGTTTGACAAAAGCAGGGAATCTATGGTGTTATTCAATTTTATTATAGCGGCATTTTTAACAGTAAACCATTTAGAAAAAAGGAGGGAGCATGAAAAGAGAAAAGCGGTTTGGCAGTTTT
>CAZPQA010000243.1:0-2860 GCA_964588535.1 uncultured Desulfobacteraceae bacterium | reverse complement strand
AGTCCCGTCTATGAACCCGAAATACGCCAGAAGTTTGGGTTGACCGGCTACATGGATCAGTGGCAGCACCGCACCATGGCATCTGGGGACGTCATGGGACACATCAGCCAGGTTTTTGGTGCCCTTGAACACTCCTGCCCCATGTACAGAAACGACAACCTCAAGATGCTCCACGATGATCTCTTACCCGCCGAGCGAAGGCGGTTGTTCCTGGCCCGTCACCGGCTTTCAAAACAGGCAATCAGGGACAACCTTTCCGAAGCCGAAATCATAGAAGCATTCTCTTTTGCTTTTTCTGATAGCAGTACGGGTCTCCAGGCTTCCGCAAGTTGACATTTTTTCAATTTCTGTGTTAGAAATCTCCATCAATAATAATGACCGTCAACTTTACCGAGGAAAGGAGTTTCCACATGCAACACGCACTGAAAAACGCAATCGCCCTTCTGGGTATTCTGGCCCTCCTGGCCGGATGTTCACTTTCCTACTCCAGCGGCGCATCCAGTGATTCGAGCGGCACATCCAGCGATTCGAGCAAATCCAGTTCGGCCTCATCAGGCGCATCGGAATCAGACCCGAAGGATGCAAAAAAAAGCTTTATGGGTGATGTCAGCGCTTATACAACCAGTGCCGCAAAAGGCGGTGACGCTCAAGATTATCTGCGGGAGTTGGGCAGCATTGCCGAACGACACGGTATCACCGATTGGGAACGGGACACGGCCACATACAATGCCATCGGTACCGGCCTCAGACGAGCCGGCATCAGCCGGGATGAAGTCAAAAATGTTTATTTCATCCAGGACCTGGCAGCAAAAGAAAAAAACGCCCTTGTCCTCATTCTTGAAAGTTACCAGCCCTGAATCAGACGGGTATCAGGATACAGAGGGGTAACGGACCAACAAGATGCCTGTATCCCGAAAATCTGCCTTTCATGCCTTTTTTATAGGGATTTTCCTCATTCAGTTGATGTCTCTCCCTTGGCCGGTTCTGGCCGAGGGAGAGTCTTCGTCCTCTTCACCACCCTTTCAATTCATCTACATTGATGCCAATGTGGGCGGCTCAAGCGGCGGGCACAGCGCCTTGCGCATCAACAACACCGTCTATCATTTTCAATATTTTCCCGACGGGCTCTTCAAACTGGTTCGGGAACGATGGCCCTATTTCCGGTATATCTATAACGATCTGGAAAACCGAACACTTTATGTGGCCCACATTCATATTGCAAACCGCGATCTTCAGACGCTTCAGGAGTATCTGGACCGATACTATCTGATTCAGAAGGCCCATATGTCGCGCCTGGGCGAACTTTCTGCAGACACGAAACTCTTAAATGATTTGAGCCGTGGCCATTTTCAGATGCCCGTCAATGGCGCGGGGCTATTTTCCTTTGACAGCCCCTCCGATGAGGTCAGTACCCAACTTCGATCCGCGGTTATCGATACCTATGGAGAAAAGTATTTAGAGCGCGCCATGGAAACTCTGAACCGGGAGCTGTCAAAAATACCCCTTGTTGTCTCCAGCGTGGAACCGATTAACATCAACAATGACATCTATCCGCCTCCAATAAAGAGTTTATCAAGAAAATATGCGGAAAACCGACTTAAGCGGACTGCCCTGTGGGTTTTAGATCGGGCATTGCCAGTCCGAAAAATCGAATTGACGGACATGGACCATTTCATTCGTCCCAGTGACCGAAGGGGATTGACAAGAAATGAGCGAAACAAACTTTCAGCCTATGCCGAAACCCTCAAAACGTCCGTGATCCATCTGCCGGCCTCCAGCCGACCTGACTGGGGATATCCTTTGCTCTTGGCCAATGCCAGATATCAGGCGGTCATGTGGTCCCTTAAACGAAACAGGCTCTATCTATTGGACCCTTTTCCGGAGTCCGCAAAATCCGTCCCCCCCCAAACATTAGCGGAAGACCCCACCGTAACCGCAAGACTGGCTGATCGTGCGTGGCGAAAATACTGGGATATCCGTCGAAGTGCCTTTGCCGGCCCATCTTTGGATGAGCGTGCCCTGGACAAGGGGCCCCTGGATGAGAGGACCTATAGTCGATTGGAGGAGGGTGCCGGGCGTTTTGCCGAGCTGGAAAAGGGGCGTTTGACCGGTAACACCATCCGGGTTGCCTACGGTAGACTCATACCGTCCCGTTCAGGCATGACCCCCCTGCCCGCCCCCAGCCTTCCACAACAGACCATAAACCAATTACTGACCGAAGCCCGCCTGAACCGGGACATCTATAATGCTCAATTGAAGCGCTCCTACCCGTATAACCTGATCAACTACAATTGTGCCACCGAACTCATTCAGAATATCAATGCCCCATTTCAAAGCCAGGAACGGATTACAGAAGCGCTGGGGGGGGGAATCGTGCCGGGTGAAGATTTTGGCTTTATCCCTTTCCGCCTGTTTGGCCTTGTGAAAGACCGTTTCCGGGTTACTGAAGTCGATGTGTTGCCCGGTTACAGAAAACGGATGCTGTTGCGCGCGGAGCAAGAAGAACCTGAAAACACGAGCCTCTATTTTCGTGAGTGCAACACCCTGACATCGACCCTCTATCCTGGTGTGGAAGAGGATACGCCTTTTCTTTTTTTCACTGATGATGTGGTCTGGATTCGCCCGGTCTATGGGGCTATCAACGCGGCTTACGGCCTGATTACCGCGGCTCTGGGCATTTTCACCCTGCCTCTGGATGGCGGTGATTTATCCCTGGCAGGCCTTAAAGGAACCCTGTACAGCCTGCCCGAGCTTTTTTTCTTTAACATCCGAAAGGGAAGTTTCAATTATGTGGATGACCCTGTCGATTCAGAAACTGAAACATTGGAACGATCTGCCCCGGCATTTGATCGGCACGTAT
>CAZPQA010000242.1:0-2868 GCA_964588535.1 uncultured Desulfobacteraceae bacterium | reverse complement strand
TATACCTCGGGCACAACCGGCCCCCCCAAAGGCGCCATGAATACTCACGCTAATATCGCCTTCAATGCCCGCGTATACCAGTCCATGCAGCGGATCGATTCTCATGATGTGGTGCTCGGTGTGGCGCCTTTGTTTCATGTGACGGGGGAAGTGGCCCATCTGGCCACTGCTGCGCTTTCGGGTATCCCGCTGGTGCTCTATTACCGCTTTGACCCGGGAGAAACCCTTCGCCTTATTGAACGATGGAAGGTCACCGTAACGGTGGCTTCCATTACCGTATACATTGCCCTCTTGAATCATCCGGACATCAAAAAAAGAGATCTTTCCAGTTTTACCAAAGCCTATAGCGGCGGCGCGCCGGTCTCGGAAGCGACGGTTGCGCAATTTGAGGAAGCGACGGGGTTGTACCTATACAATGTCTACGGCATGACCGAAACCAACTCCCCCTCCCATATTGTGCCCTGGGGAACAAAGGCCCCGGTGGATTCGGAAAGCGGGGCCCTGTCGGTGGGAGTTCCGGTGCCAGGCTGCGTCATGAAAATCATGGATCTGGAGGAAGGGGCCCGTGAGCTTCTCCCTGGAGAAGTGGGAGAAATCGTTGATTCCGGTCCCATCGTGATCCCCGGATACTGGCAGAAACCGGAAGAGACAAAGCACGCCATCCGTAATGGCTGGCTTTATACCGGCGACGTGGGCAAAATGGATGAGGATGGCTGGTTCTACCTGGTGGATCGTAAGAAGGATATGATTGTTGCCTCCGGCTACAAGGTCTGGCCCCGGGATGTGGAAGATGTGATCTACCAGCATCCTGCAGTCAAAGAAACCGCGGTTGTGGGTGAACCCGATCCTTACAGAGGAGAAACGGTGAAGGCCTTTGTTGCGTTGAAAGAAGGGATGGGGGCTTCCGTGACGCCCGAGGAAATTATTTCATTTTGTAAGACCCGCATGGCCGCCTATAAATACCCCAGAAAAGTGGAATTTGTTGCTGAAATTCCCAAGACCCTGACCGGCAAGTTTCTTCGCCGGGAGCTGAGAGAAAAAAAGACATCTTAACATCAGTAAAGGAGCATCATGAAACTCATTAATGGGACAGAATATATCGAAAGCCTTCGTGCGTTACACCCAAAGATCTATTACAAGGGAAAGAAAATCGAGGACGTAACCCGTCACCCGGCCACAGCCCCGCATGTGCGTGCTGCGGCCATGACCTATGCCCTGGCCGGAGACGAGGAATATAAAGACCTGGCCACGACCACCAGCCACTTGACCGGGAGGACCATCGGTCGTTTTACGCACGTACACCAGAACATCGAAGACCTGATCAAGAAAGTCAAACTTCTGCGGGTGCTGGGCCAGAAAACGGCCACCTGTTTTCAGCGGTGCGTGGGCCATGACGGCATCAATGCCACCTATTCCGTGGTCTATGAAATCGATCAGAAACTCGGCACCGATTATTTTGAACGGTTTAAGAAATGGCTGATCCACATTCAAGATGAAAATCTGATGGTGGTGGGAGCCATGACCGATCCCAAAGGCGATCGGAGTAAATCCCCCGCCGACCAGCCGGATCCGGACCAGTATGTTCGCGTGGTTGAGAGGCGGGACGACGGAATCGTCATCCGGGGGGCAAAAATCCATATGACCGGCGCCGTGAATTCCCACGAAATCCTGATCATGCCCACGACGGCCATGGATGATCGGGCTAAAGACCATGCGGTGGTCTGCGCCGTGCCAGTGGATGATCCGGGGGTCACCATGATCTTCGGGCGCCAGGCCAGTGATTACCGCCGCGATCTGGAGGAACGCATTGATGTGGGAAACCCCTCTTTCGGGGTCGTGGGCGGGGAAGCGCTGATCGCCTTTGAGGATGTATTTGTGCCCACGGAGCGGGTGTTCATGGATGGTGAAACCGAGTTCGCGGGGAATTTGGTGTACCGGTTTGCGGCGCACCACCGCGCCAATTACGGTGCCTGCAAGACCGGTCTCATGGATGTACTCACGGGAGCCGTCAGCTACCTGGCCCAGATTCAGGGTACAGCCAAAGCGTCACACGTGAAAGATAAGGTTACGGAGATGATCCATTTATCCGAAACCCTCTACAGTTCCTCCATCGCCTGCTCAGCCGAAGGGACGCCGACCCCTTCGGGCGCCTACATGGTGGACACCATGCTGGCCAATGTGTGCAAACAAAATGTCACCCGGTTCCATTTTGAGATCGCCCGCCTGGCCGTAGATCTGGCGGGTGGGTTTCTCGCAACCCTTCCCAGCCAGTATGACCTGGAAAGCGAGCAGGTGGGCCACCTGGTGAAGAAATATTTTTCCGGAGTGGAAGGGATCCCCACCGAACACCGCATCAAGATTGCCCGACTGATCGAAGCCATGACCGGCGGCACCACCCTGGTGGAATCCATGCACGGCGCAGGCTCGCCCCAGGCCCAACGGGTGATGATTTTCAGGGAAGGGGAATTGGGCAAGAAAATCAAGCTGGCCAAAGCATTACTGGGGATTCCTGTTGGGAAAACCAAAAAATGACCTCTAAAGGGCGGTACTCTCATTGGGCAATGACCGCCCTTCAAAATAGATCAGTCGTTCCTTTCACTGCCGTAGTTCCGTAGACATAACGCCGCATAGGCCCGGTAGGGCCGCCACCTTTCAGCCATCTCCGTTATCTCTTTTAAGTTCAGCAGGGGTGATAGAACCGTGAAAACAGGAAATTGCGAAAAGATGCCTACCCATCCCATCCTGGGAAAGGATTTCTTACATCAAATCAGCATCGCACATAAGTCAAAACTATGCAACGCTGGCAGATCAATCGGGTGTAATCAAAAGTGTTAGCTGCCAAAAGGCCTCTTAGTTCATGTTGTCCCA
>CAZPQA010000241.1:0-2884 GCA_964588535.1 uncultured Desulfobacteraceae bacterium | reverse complement strand
GATTTATTGATTGCCCTTGACGATCTGGATTCGGACGATGCCAGACCGGATTCCCGGGAACCACCGGATCCTTCAAAAGATGAGATTGTGTTTGAAACAGACGATCCCAAAGAGGATTCACTGGAGCCCCTTGATCCGGCAGAAGATGAGATTCTGTTTGATCTGGAACCGGCATCTGAAGAAGTGGAAGAAATACCGGAGAAAGCCCATGAAGTCGATCTTTTCCTGACGGATGAACCGGAGAGCGCAGAGATGCCCACGGAGAAAACCGATCCTGCAGAAACCTCCCATACGCCGGAAGAGGCCGACTCCGCCAAAGTAGCGAATGCTACGACGGCTGGATCGGATTCCCAGGAATTGTTTCTATCTATGGACGACCTGCAGGATAGCGTCGCCAAAACAGAACCATCTGCATCAAGCGGCGTAGAAGAAGATGAAATCCTCTTTGAACTGGAAGAGGCATCCGAGCAGGAAAGCGCACCCGCTGAAAAAGAAACCCCCGATGAAAAAGGTTTCCGGAATTCTGACGAAATAAATGAGCAACTGGCTGTCTTCGACCTTGAAGAAGCCACAACCCAAGAAAAGGATGCTTCCCCGAAAGACAAAGCTGACAAAAAAGAGGACGTGAATCTCTTTTCAGACAAGGATATTGAACCCCTCGATCTTGAATTGTCTTTGGAGGATATGGGAAAAAAGCCTGACTAGTATCGCAGCCGATTTCAATCCATCAAGACTGCTCGAACCGGAGCCCCCTCCCCGCCCCCGATCTTCAGGGGAAAACAGTACAGGGTATATTTGCCCGCGGGGACACTTTTCAGATTAACCCCTTCCAGGATCGGAATGCCCCTGCCGAGAATCTTGCGGTGTACAGGAGACCCTTTGCTGCCATATTTTTCAACGGTAATATAATCGATACCGACCAACCCGACCCCTTTTTGCAGACACCAATCCGCTCCCTTTTCACTGAGATAAACAAAGTCCTCCTCAAACACGCCGCTTTCAATTCGGCCTTCCGTAGAGTTGCTGCTTTTGAAGAGGATGGCCTCACCGGGCAGAACACTCACATCTTCCAACTCCTCAGGCTCAATTGACACCCTGTTTTGAACATGGACCACAAGCGCCGAAAGAACAAATTTTTCCACCGGGAACCGGTCGATGGTTTTTCCGTCTGAAAAGAAATGGGAAGGCGCATCCATGTGGGTCCCGGCGTGGGCGCTCATGGTGATTTCGGAGAGGTTGCATTCACCGCCTTTTTCGAGGGTCTGGACCATTTTCCGTTGATACGGGGTATCTCCCGGGAAATCGATGGATTCATGGCCCAGTGAAACGGATACGTCATAGAGTCTTCCGTGTGACAACTGTCATCTCCTCAGTTTTTGGGATAGCTGTTTTGAATAGAATCACCGCTTGCCGGTCGGCTTGCGGTTTGCGGCCTGACCCGCGTATTTTTCCTTCAACTGGCGAACCAGATACTCGAAAACCATGGCCGTTTCCAGATCGTCATAAGTGTACTGTGGGTGATACTGGGTGCCCAGCATGGTTTTATATTTATAGGCATCGACGATGACCTGGTCTGTGAGCACTTGAGAGAAATCCGAATTGAACGCCCGATATTTTTCTTCCCCGAGCTTTTTCTTGTATTCGCTCAAGGGGTGATAGGAAATAACGGTGATGTTCTTGGGGATGGGTGCCACCAGGGCCAGAGAATGCTGAAAATCCTTGTTTAAATAAAACTCCCGGCCTTTCTGATCCTTTCGCTTATAGATCTCCGGAACTTCGTAAACAGTCACGCCGTAATCCTTGTAGTCGGATCCCTTCTTCTGGGTGTACAGCATTTTGTCAATTCGCCAGATCTCTTCCTTGACGTATTTTTTCCCGCTTTTCTTAAATTCCATATTGTTATAGCCTTGGGGATCATACTCAAACAACCGACCCAGCTTGCCTCCCGCATGAAGGTATCCGATTTGAGAGCCGTGACAGGTTCCCCAGATGGGTTTTTCCTGCTTCAAGGCCACATCCACAAAAAAAAGTCCGTATAGGGTTTCAATCAGGTCTTTGACGGTCGCACCTTCTGCCAGCTCGATACTCAACACCCCTTTTTTGTAAAATATGGGGTGGCCCCCATAAGTGTCGCTGGACTCCACAATCAGAAACTGAAAGTCCCGCATATAACGCTCCGTGGCCCTGTACGCCTTGGCCACACTGGAATCCGGATTGGCTTTGATGTAAGCCATGATGTTTCCCAGCAGATATTCACTGTTAGGATGTTGTTTTTTGATTTTCACCACTTCCAGGGCTGATTTTTCAAAAAGTTTGAGCATGTATTCCTGAGTGACACTTCTTTTGCCCACGAACTTGCTTTGAAACGGATTAAACAGCGCGAAGTTCATTTTCAATTCGGGTGCAATTTTCTTGGCCGTTGTGCGAAAGGCGTAGAAGATTTCCGGCTGCATCCGGGTATGGTTTCTGGAAGGAATAACCAGCGTGTTAATAGCGATTCTTTCGTCAGAGGGAATCTGACCCGCCCAACCCGTTATGACGAATGCGAAAAGGAAAACCACCACTGCCAGAGAAATGCGTCGATACATAGCCATGCTCCTGTATTGAGGAAAAATTCGCTCCGATGAATATTTTTCGAAACGAAACTATAACGAAGCGGGTTTTGTGTGTCAAGGGGCACGAAAAACAGGCAAAGGGAAGAGAGAAGATTGTGGCATAGCATAATGCCGTGCTGTAAAATGAGCAGGGAAGAGCAGTTGACACGTTGAACTCCAGCAAAAACATCGCCGAGCTAAAGCGTGCTGAAAAAATTGTTTAAGGGCCTCGGTAAAAAAATAAATGCGCAGGATGGCGCCGTATTTTGGTTCGTATACAAGGCGTATCC
>CAZPQA010000240.1:0-2884 GCA_964588535.1 uncultured Desulfobacteraceae bacterium | reverse complement strand
ACCTCAAAATGCTATGAAATCAGGGGAAACCTTACAGAAGAGCAGGTCCATCGCATCGCGACGGAGCTTCTGGCCAACGCAGCGATTCAGCAATGGAAAATTTTCTCCAGGGAAGACTGGAATTCCGAAGAAGGACTTGGATTCCTGATACCAAAGGTCATTTTGAGCCATGAACCGGAAGTGAAAACCTTGTCCATTGAAAGCAATGAAGCGCTGAAACGCATTTCCAAAGAGAGGAATCTGGCGCTTCAGGATCGGGATATCCCGGTGATCCGCGCCTATTTCCTGCGGAAGGATATTTTAGAGGAAAGGAAAACTGTGGGGCTTGATCTTCCCACCGATGTGGAGCTGGAATACATTTCCCAGGCTCGAAGCGACCACTGCAACCACAATACGTTCCGGGGAAAATTTCAATACCACGACCTCCAAAGCGGTGAACGGCAAACCATCGACAGCCTCTTTAAAACCTGTATTGAAGCGCCGACCCTTAAAATCCAGGCGGAAAAGGACTGGGTGGTCTCGGTTTTGTGGGATAACGCGGGTGTGGGCCGATTTGATTCCGACCATTACTACTGCATCACGGGTGAAACCCATAACAGCCCGTCCAACATGGAAGCCTATGGTGGTTCCATCACCGGAATCGTGGGTATTTACAGGGATCCCATGGGGACGGGAAAGGGATCGAAACTCATTATGGGCATGTATGGGTATTGTGTGGGCCAACGGGATTACCAGGGGGATCTTGAACCCCATCTTCATCCGAGACGCCTGTTGGACGGTATCATTGAAGGGGTTCGAGACGGCGGCAACAAAAGCGGTATCCCAACACCCTACGGCCTGCTTCTGTTTGACGAAAGCTATACGGGCAAATGCCTGGTTTTTGTGACGGCCCTGGGTATTATGCCCTCAAAGGTGGAAAACCAGCCTTCACACGAAAAAACCACTTCCCCGGGCGATCTGATTATCATGAGCGGTGGAAGGGTGGGAAAAGACGGTATTCACGGGGTGACGGCGGCATCGGAAACCTACTCCGAAAACACACCGGCCGGCCATGTGCAGATCGGCGATCCCTATACCCAGAAAAAAATGCACGACTTTCTTCTGGAAGTCCGGGATGAAGGTCTGATCCGCTTTATCACCGACAACGGGGGCGGGGGGCTTTCTTCCTCCGTGGGCGAGTCAGCCCGCTTCAGCAATGGCTGTATCGTATATCTGGACAGGGTGCCGCTGAAATATGAGGGGTTGAACCAATGGGAAATATGGGTATCCGAGTCCCAGGAACGGATGACCATTGCCGTAAAACCGGAACATCTGGATCGCTTCATGGCCCTCTCCCGCAAGCATGCGGTTTTGAGCACCGTCATCGGAGAATACACGGATTCCGGTTTTCTGCACCTGAAATACCAACAGAAAACCTGCGCCTACATTCGAATGGATCTGCTGGAATCCGATTTTCCACAGTGGGAATTTGATGCGGAGTGGATCCCCCCGAAAATGCGCGGTTTAACGGAACCGGTTATCACAGAGCCCGGACGTCACGGCGCCCTTCTTCACGCCATGCTGCAGCGGCCCAACATCTCATCCCGCAACTGGATCGCCAGGCAATATGACCATGAAGTCCAGGGAACCAGTGTCATCAAACCCCTGGTGGGGAAAGAGCGGGATACGCCCTCCGATGCCGCGGTGATTCGGCCGGTGTTGAAATCTCTGAAAGGGATTGCCGTATCTCAGGCCATAAATCCCGCTTATTCCAAAATTGATACCTACCACATGACAACAGCGACCATGGATGAAGCGGTGAGAAAAGTCCTGGCGGTAGGGGGTGATCCGGATCATCTGGCCGGTGTGGACAATTTCTGCTGGCCCACCATTGAATATGATCCCGTTCAAAATCCGGACGGTAAATACAAAGCCGCTCAACTGGTCCGGTCCAATCAGGCCTTGCGGGACACATGCCTCCAATACAATATTCCCCTGCTTTCCGGAAAGGACAGCATGTATATTGACGGCAATCTCAAAGGCCCTTTCGGGGAGCGACGGAAGGTGTCGGGATTGCCCACACTGCTTTTCACGGTTTCAAGCGTTATGTCGGATATTACCCAATCCGTCACCATGGATGTCAAATTTCCGGGGGATCTGGTCTATGTGCTGGGAGAAACACGAAATGAGCTGGGCGGGGGCGAATATTACCAGATGATGGCGCAGGTGGGGATTAATGTCCCAAAGGTTTATCCGGAAGAATTTCTTCCCCAATACATGGCCCTTCATCAGGCCATAAATAGCGAACTGGTGTCATCCTGCCACGCGGTCGCGAGAGGCGGTCTGGCCGTGCACCTGGCCCTTGCCGCAATGGGCGGGGCCTTGGGAATGACGCTTCAGTTGCCGTTAATCCCTTCTGCACCGGGCCTTTCAAACACACAGAAACTCTACTCCGAATCATGCGGGAGATTCGTTGTAACGGTGGCGCCGGAGCATATTGCACCATTTGAAAAATGCTTCTCCGGAATGACGCTGGGAAAGGTGGGCATTGTAACCGATTCACCTGATTTTATCATTACAGGCGAAAATGGTGACAAGGTGCTCAAGGAAAACATCCACCGTTTAAAGGATTCATGGAAAAAGCCTTTTGGAGATCTCATATGAAAGAGGTAAAAGCAATGGTCCTCACCGGCTATGGGCTCAATTGCGATAACGAAACCGATTTTTCGCTGCACCTGGCCGGCGCTGATTCCCACAGGATGCACATCAATCAATTGATCCGCAACACATCAAGCGGTTCCGCCGAGCCCCTTCGAGACTATCAAATTCTGGTCTTTGGGGGCGGTTTCAGCTGGGCCGACGATCATGGCGCAGGCGTTCTCATGGCCTCAAAAATGAAGCGACA
>CAZPQA010000239.1:0-2915 GCA_964588535.1 uncultured Desulfobacteraceae bacterium | reverse complement strand
CCCTGTTGGCTCAAGATGCCGCGCCGACAGAAGAAAAATCGCCCGCCGGAGATGAGACAGAGACCTGCCCCGGGTGCGGAACAACAGCCCCCGCAAAGGAGTTGCTGGTGAGCGGCTGTGCCGCATGTGGCTGGACCAGCCCTTTGAAAATGGAAACAATTCATCCCATCGAAATCCCGGTTTAGAGATATGACCGGGGAGGGAGTAACAATGGTTGAATCGCAAATTGATAGTTCTCCGAAACCGCAGGATGATGGTAAAGAAGCGTCGGGTCTCTCTGAAAGACTCGCTTTTACGGGCAGGATTGCCGCAAGTATCGCCCATGAAATCAGGAACCCCTTGAGCAATGTGTCCATGGCGGTCCAGCAGCTCAGGGATGCCTTTTCCGAACAAGACGACCCCTGGGCCAGGCATGTTGACATCATCATCCGAAATACGGAGAGGATCAACTTCCTGATCACCGAACTCCTCAATTGCGCCCGTCCCCCCAAACTCAACATACAGCCCCATAAAATCCATGAAATCCTGGAAAGCATCCTTGAGTCCATGAAAACCAAGATCGCGTCCCAGCATATAAAAGTTTACAAGCGGTTTCACGGGGGATTGTCGGTAATCAACGTGGACAACGAACAGATCAACCGGGTTTTTTCAAACGTGATTCTCAATGCCCTTGAAGCGATGCCCGGTGGCGGCAAAATGCATATCGCTACAGGGGTTGAAGGGCGTTTTTTTGTAGTAAAGGTGCAAGATACGGGGCAAGGCATCCAGGAAGAAGATATCATCCGGATATTCGATCCTTTTTTCAGCACCAAGAGTTCGGGAATTGGGCTGGGATTATCCATGACCTACGGCATCGTCGTCAGCCATGGGGGAACCATCGGTGTGGAAAGCGAGCGGAAAAAGGGAACACTCTTCACCATCTCCCTGCCCGCAAGATAAATTTAGAAGATGACAATGAAAGAAATAAAATATGATGTCAGGAGGGGGGCGGACACTTACCGCCTGATCTATCTTGCCCGGCTGAAAAGCTGGATATTGAAAGGGATTATCAAACGGGATGAAGCCCTGGTCTGGCGGAGCGGTCTTTCGGGATGGCGCAAGCCTGAAGAGTTATCGGAACTGGCGCCCTATTTTGACCAGCGGGACAAAGAACATCTCAAACGGAAACAGGTACGGAAAAAACCATTTCGATTCCCCAAGAAACGCATCAAGAAGATCCTGATCATAGACGATGAAGAAGATTTGTGCTGGCTTCTGTCCAATGTTCTCAAAAAGCAGGGCTACAAGATATCCACTGCCAATACAATCCGGAAAGGGATATCCAGTTTGAGACAATCACCGGATCTTGTATTTCTCGATTTGAAACTGCCCGACGGCGACGGCATGGACATCCTTCCGGCAATACGAAAGATCTCTCCCGGGACACTTGTGGTGATCATCTCGGCCTACGGCAGTGAAGAACGAAGGGAAGATGCCAAGGAAAAAGGGGTTCACAGTTTTATCGACAAACCCTTTACAGAAAAAAAGATTCTAAACATCATAAAACAATTTCAGAAGAAAGATGGGTAGGACAGAGGAGAACATGGCAAAAGCAATCGGCATAGACCTGGGTACGACTTATTCGGTAGCGGCAATCGTTCGGGACGGAAAAGCCAGGGTGATCCAAAACGCCGAAGGCGAAAATCTGACCCCTTCCGTTGTTGCGGTAACGGCCCGAGGGGGCAGGATTGTGGGTTCGGTGGCCAAGAGGCAGGCGGCGGCCAATCCAAAGAACACCGTCAGCTCGATCAAGCGGTATATGGGAACCTCCCACAGGGTTTCCATCCACGGCAGAGACTATTCTCCCCAGGAAATATCGGCCTTTATCTTGCGTAAAATAAAAACCGATGTGGAAAAATACCTGGGCGAAGAAGTCGAGAGAGCGGTTATCACCGTTCCCGCCTATTTTAATGATGCCCAACGCCAGGCCACCAAAGAGGCGGGCATCATGGCCGGTCTCGACGTCATGCGGATCATCAATGAACCCACGGCCGCTTCCCTGGCCTATGGTCTGGACCGTGAAAACATTCAAACCATTCTCGTATGGGACCTGGGAGGCGGCACCTTTGACGTCTCAATCCTGGAACTCGGGGATGGCATCTTTCATGTGAAAGCCGTCAACGGCAACACCCGGCTTGGAGGGGACGACTGGGATGAAAGACTGGTCAAGCATCTTCTGAATGAAATTCTGGACCTCAGCGGCCAGGATATCCGTGTTGACCCGCTGGCCTTTGAACGGTTGAAGGAAGCTGCGGAAAAGGCCAAAAGAGACCTTTCTTTCGAATCATCCGTCAATATTCCCCTCCGTTTTTTGAAAATAGCCAATTACTTTGGCGAAGATGAACAGATCTCCGTGGATCGAGATATCTTTGAAACCATCACTGCTGATTTGAGAGACGCACTCCTTGCGCCTACGATGCAGTCCCTGAAGGATGCCCGTCTGACCCCGGAACAAATCGATCGGGTTGTGCTGGTGGGCGGTTCCACGCGAATGCCCTCAGTGAGGCATCTGGTGGAAGAGACCTTTCATCGGAAACCTTTTACCCGTGTAAACCCCGATGAAGTTGTGGGTATTGGCGCCGCAATCCAGGCCGGTGTTCTCACCGGAGAAATTGACCAAGTTGCCCTGGTGGATGTGACGCCCCTTTCCCTCGGCATCGAAACAGAGGGTGGGTTGTTTGCGCGAATTATCGAACGAAACGCCACCATTCCCACCTCCGCAGGGCAGATCTTTACCAATGCCGAGGATAACCAGATGGAAATGGATTTTCACGTGCTCCAGGGAGAGCGGGAGATGGTCATCGACAATATCAGCTTAGGCCATTTCCAGTTGACGGACATCCCCCCCCTGCCCTGGGGCAAGGCCCAGGTGGAAG
>CAZPQA010000238.1:0-2954 GCA_964588535.1 uncultured Desulfobacteraceae bacterium | reverse complement strand
AACCTGGATATGCCTGTGGTTAATGCTTCCGGCGTTGTGGGCCGAATCGTTTCCGTTTCCCCGCACTATGCCAAAGTGCTGTTGGTTGTCGATCAGAACAGTGCAGTTGACTGCCTTGTACAGCGATCCCGCGATCGGGGAATGGTCAGGGGTCAGTCAGCCCAGGTTTGTCGGCTGGATTACGTGGTCAAGTCCGGTGATGTGAAGGAAGGGGATGTGGTGATCACATCGGGTTTGGGACGGGTATTTCCAAAAGGTCTTCCCGTTGGAACCATCTCTAATGTAGAAGAAGGGAATGGAACGCTTTTCAAAGAAATAGAAGTGACGCCTGCCGCGGATTTTTCCAAATTGGAGGAGGTGCTGGTTATTCTGCAGGCGCCGAGCGAAGAACACAAAAAAGAGTCAGACCCTTCAATGGATTAAATCGCCCCGTTATATATCTATATATAATGCCGGGGCCGGGGTTTACGGGATTCGAGAGGACTGCGCCGTCAAAACTTCAGGAAACAAGCCGATAGGCTTCTATATGTGTGCATGGGTGGGCGGAGGCGTCGCTACCCTCTTAACCGGTATCTGGGGTAATCCCTGGGGCTTGGATTTTTTTGACCTGGATTTTCTAACGATTCTGACGGCATATCTTTTTCTGACGTTCGGCCAGATATGGGCGGGTGTTTTCGCGCTGGGCCAGGGTTTTCTGATTGATGTTTTTTCAGGAGGATTGCATGGTCTTTTTTCTGCCGCCTACTTGAGTGTGTTCTTTGTGATCCTTGTGGGATCTCGGTTCTTTAATCTTTTGAACCCGAAAGGGCAGATCATTATTGTTGCGTTTTCGGTCTTGCTGAAAAATGCCATGCTCTTAATCCTTCTTCGCATTTTTTCCCAGGATATCGTTTATTCAAAAACACTTCTGTTGGTTTCCCTTGTCTCCATCGGTGTTACCGGTTTGGCTGCGCCGCTTTTTTTTCAATTGTTCAACCATTTGGGAGGGATTCCCAACAGAATGGCTGAAGGTACTTCGTCGGATGAGAATTGAGCATATGACGTCTTTGTATTATAGACAGTCCTTCATTTCCCGACCTTGTTGCGGCAATAACAAAAATGCAAGAACAAGGGTGAAGAAACCTTGAAAGCTTCAAGTTTTGATCCTGTATCTCAGGATGTTTTTGCAAAACAACTGAAAATCGCTGTGCTATTCGTTTTAGTGATTTTCAGTATTCTTGTCCTCAGGCTGTGGTTTCTACAGATTGTAAACGGATCAGTCTATCGGGACAGAAGTGAAAATAACCGAATACGGCTTCAGAGCATGGCGCCTTTCAGAGGGGTGATTCGGGATCGCAGCGGAAAAATCCTGGTGGATAATCGACCGTCCTATGATCTTTGCGTCATCCCGGAGGAGATTCGCGATACCGAGGCTTTACTGAAGCGGTTGGCTGTCCTGGGAAATCTTGAGATAGCGTCCATAAGAGAAAAACTCAGTCACGCTGCCAGTGGGTATCCATTCAAGCCGGTTTGTCTGAAGACGGATATTGCCCGTGAGGAACTGGCTATGCTGGAAACGCGCCGATTCGATCTGCCAGGGGTCATGATCAAAGTGCGACCTCAAAGACATTACTTTTACGGCGATCTGGCTGCGCACGTGCTGGGATATCTGGGAGAGATCAGCGAGAAACAGTTGAAAAGTGGTAAATTCCCCAATATCAAGTCCGGTGATTTGATCGGTAAAACCGGAATAGAACGGAGATGGCAGAAATCGCTCAATGGGGGCCGCGGCGGAGAGCAGGTGGAGGTGGATGCGGCGGGACGAAGGATTAAAGTCATTTCCGAAAGGCTTCCCGTTTCGGGTGCGGATGTATGCCTGACCATTAATCGGGAATTGCAGACACTGGCTGAAAAGGCCTTGAGTGGAAAACACGGGGCTGTTGTGGCCATGGACCCCAGAAACGGTCAGATTCTGGCGTTGGCAAGCAGCCCTTCATATGATCCCAATCTGTTCATTACGGGTTTTGATGGGGGCACATGGAAAAACATGGTGTCTTCCGGTGATTATCCGCTGCATAACCGTGCTCTTACCGGACAATATCCACCCGGCAGTGTCTTCAAGATCGTTGTGGCATTGGCTGGCCTTCAGGAGGGGGTAATCACGCCCGGTGAGGCGTTTTACTGCAATGGTGAATATTCCCTGGGCCGTGGGAAATACCGTTGCTGGAAACGTTGGGGTCATGGAAAAGTAGATCTGAATCGAGCACTCGTGGAATCCTGTGATATCTATTTTTATAATCTGGGGGTGCGGCTCGGGGTCGACAGGATTGCCCGTTATGCCCATCAACTGGGCTTGGGAAAAAAAACCGGTCTTAACCTGGGACATGAAAAAGGTGGGCTTATCCCCACAGCCGAATGGAAACGGAAACGGTGGGGGACGCCATGGCAGGGTGGGGAAACAGTTTCTACCGCCATCGGTCAGAGTTTTGTGCTGGTGACCCCATTGCAGGTGGCCACCTTTGTTTCGGCGGTCTTTAACGGGGGCCATGTTTACAGACCCCAGGTGACCCGATGGGTTCGGAAACCGGGTGGTGAAAGCATCTTTGAGTTTGCGCCCCAATTGATCAGGGATGTGAAGATCAAACCGGAATATCTGGAGCTTGTAAAAAAAGCCCTTTCAGGTGTGGTTAACCATCCCCGGGGCACCGGATCAAAAGCCCGGCTGGTGGATATTACGGTGGCCGGGAAGACCGGCACAGCCCAGGTGGTGAATCTCAAAAAAGAAAAGGAGGCGAAAGCGAAGGGCGAAGTTCCCTGGAAGTACCGGGACCATGCCTGGTTCGTTGCGGTTGCACCGGCCGACGCCCCCAGGATTACGGTGGCTGTTCTCATTGAGCACGGCGGACACGGCGGCAGTGCCGCGGCCCCCATTGCCAAAACACTCATTGAGGCCTATCTCCGGGTACCGGTTGATT
>CAZPQA010000237.1:1270-2960 GCA_964588535.1 uncultured Desulfobacteraceae bacterium | reverse complement strand
GAGAAATGTGAGGGTTTGATGTGAAAATAAAAATATGGATCGGTTGCGCGCTTCTGTTTGTCCTTTTGGCTTTTTCCCTGGTGTCCATCTATCCGGATTGGCTTTGGTTTGAAAACCTCGGCTTTTCATCGATTTTTCGGACCATGCTTTTCACCCGAATCGGGTTTGGTGCGGTAGTCTGGGTTTTTCTGATCCTGATTATCGCCATTAATCTTCATGTGGCCAGACGTCTGAGTCCGGTCCCCGCTCCCGGAAGCCCATTTAAGGAGGACTCAGGTATTGCGGCTCAGATCGGGCTTTCCGTCAAAACCCTGAACCTGCTCTTCTTGGCCCTGATCCTCATCGCCAGTTTTGTGCTGGCCTCAAAAGGCTCTCAGGAATGGGATCTGGTTCTACGCTACCTCTACCAGGAGCCCTTTGGCGGCATTGACCCCATCTTTGGGCGGGATATTGGGTTTTATATCTTTGTCCTTCCATTCTACGCATTTATCCGGAATGGATCGATGGTGCTGTTTCTGTTTGCGGCCGGTTTGACCGTCATCTGGTATTTGAAAAACGGGGCGCTGCAAATTATAGGTGAGATAACCCAGGTGGAAGGGCAACCGCCAACACTTCCAAAAATCTCCGTGGCGCCCGGGGTGAGCAGACACCTGGCTTTTCTGGCCGGCATCATGGTACTGCTCCTGGCCTGGGGCTACCAACTGAAAATCTATAGTCTGATGTATTCAACCCAAGGGCCGGCATTCGGCGCAAGTTATACGGATGTGCATGTGAATGTGTGGGCGTACAGGGCTTTGATTGTCATATCCATCGCCTTTGCCGGCCTCCTTTTTTTCAATGCCTTCAAACCTGGGCTGAAGCGGCTTTTGATCGGGGGCGGGGCTTGGGTGGGATCCATACTGGTGTTGACCATTCTGCTGCCCATGGTGATTCAGAAGGTGGTGGTGAAACCCAATGAGTTCACAAAAGAATCCCAATATATCTCCCACAATATTGCTTCCACCCGAGAGGCCTACAACCTGAACAAGATCAGGGAGGTCAGTTTTGAGGTCAATGACAACCTGAGCCTGGACGAGGTGAAGCAGCAGCGGGTCACCATGCAGAATATCCGGATCTGGGATGAACGGCCGTTGCTCAAAACCTACCAGCAGATTCAAGCCATACGGCTCTACTACAGCTTTAACAATGTGGATGTGGACCGTTATATGATTGAGGGACAGTACCGGCAACTCATGCTGGCCGCGAGGGAACTGGTGGTGAAACAGCTTCCGGCCCAGGCCAATACCTGGGTCAACCGTCATTTGACCTACACCCATGGCTACGGCCTGGCCGCAAGCCCGGTCAATGAAGTCACCCAGGAAGGGTTGCCAAGGCTTTTTATCAAGGACCTGCCCCCTATCAGTGAAGCGGGCTTAGAAAAAATAGACCGGCCCGAGATCTATTACGGGGAGATGACCGACCAGTATGTGCTGGTCAAGACCACCAGCAAGGAATTCGATTTTCCAAAAGGCGATAAAAACGTCTATTCCACGTACCAGGGCCGGGGAGGAGTGCCCATTAACTCGTTTATCCGGCGGCTTCTCTATGCCGTTAGTTTTCAGGACCCCCAGATATTTTTCACCAACTACCTGACGCCTGAGAGCCGCATCATGTACAACCGCCGGATCAAAGGGCGGGCCAAGGCCATTGC
>CAZPQA010000237.1:0-1170 GCA_964588535.1 uncultured Desulfobacteraceae bacterium | reverse complement strand
GAAGATCTGAAACGGCATATTCGCTACCCCAAAGATTTTTTTCATATCCAGGCGGCCACTTACACACGGTATCACATGGAGGATGTGCAGGTTTTCTACAACCAGGAAGACTTGTGGCAGCTTCCCGATGAAATGTACGGGGACAGCCGGCAGAAAATGGAACCCTATTATATTATCATCAAACTGCCTGAAGGGGAGAAAGAAGAATTTCTCCTGATGCTCCCCTTTACCCCTTCCAAAAAAGACAACATGATCGGATGGCTGGCGGCCAGGAGCGATCTGCCGGAATACGGGCGCCTTATTGTTTACAAACTGCCCAAGGAAAAACTGGTCTACGGACCCATGCAGATTGAGGCCAGGATAGACCAGCAGACCGATATATCCCGGGAGTTGAGCCTGTGGGATCAAAAAGGCTCCCGGGTCATTCGCGGGAACCTTCTGGCCATTCCCGTGTTGGACGCTTTTGTTTATGTGGAACCCATCTACCTGGAGGCCAAACAGGAGGACATCCCCGCTCCTTCCACCGGTGGACGGCCCGCTGGAGGGGTTCAGAAACTCAAGTCAAAACTGGGACCGGCTTCACAGGGAGGCGATCCGACCCGGGCTGCATCCCTGCCCGAGTTAAAGCGTGTGATTGTGGCCGTGGGAAACCGGGTGGGCATGGAACGGACCCTAGATCTGGCCTTGAGCCGTGTGCTGGGTAAAGGGGTGGGGCGCGGGGAAACCGATGTGCCGGCCGCTACGAAGATTCTTGAAACCTCGGATCTGGGTGTTCTGGCCCTGGAATATTACAACCAGGCAAAAGCCAGTCTGCGTCAGGGCGACTGGGCCGCTTATGGGGAAAAACTGGAACAACTTGAGGCTGTTCTGAAAAAAATCGCCGGTAAAAGCGATGAAAAACAATGATGGAATCAGATGAATTTGGCAGGGATCCGGCCGTTCAAAAGATGCGGCGGGTGTTTAAGCAGATGGAGGAAGCGAAGGGACCATTGATCGTAGAGACAAGGCATGCCTTGTCTCTACTTTCTCCCTCGACCACCCTTCGTCTTTTCGGACGTTGCAGGATATATCACGATCCCGTGAGTCCCGTGCTGAAAGCGCCGGCCCAGATCGGTTGGGATGCCCTGTTCAGAAACATCGACCTGGTTACCCCCCGTCGCTTGAAGGGCA
>CAZPQA010000236.1:0-3011 GCA_964588535.1 uncultured Desulfobacteraceae bacterium | reverse complement strand
CTGAATAAACCGGGTAAAATCAGGGAAAACGAATTTGAACTGGTGAAGTCGCATCCGCAGGTGGGCTATGAGATATTGAAAACCATTGATTTTCCATGGCCCGTGGCTGAGATTGAGATTCAGCATCATGAACGTATGGATGGTTCAGGCTATCCAAATGGGCTTAAAGGCGATGAAATTCTGCTGGAGGCCAGAATCGTGGCGGTCGCCGACGTGGTGGAGAGCATGTCCTCACACAGACCCTATCGTCCGGCCCTGGGCATTGAAAAAGCCCTGGAAGAAATCATGGCTGGTCGCGGAATACTCTATGATGAAAGGGTGGTGGATGCCTGCCTGTCGGTTTTCAACGAGGACAAGTATACCCTTCAATAGTAGGGGCACGATGCATCGTGCCCCTACTCTACCGTTCCATGAGATAGTTGGACACATCCCGGGATACATTCCGAATAAATGCGCCTCTGTGTCTCCCTGAAATGAAAACCGTCAGAATGAATTTCCGGCCATTTGGCAGTACCACAATGCCGGCGTCGTGAAACGTGTCAGAGGTGGTTCCGGTTTTAGAAAAAACCTCAGCCCCCTTCGGTGCCCCACCCGCGACCCTCATTCGCTGATAGGACTGATTTCTGACGTCTCGAACCATCAGTTCACACATGGCGTTACAGCTGCCAGGATCCACCAGGGCGTCAGCGGCCAGGATCTGCAGAAATCTGGCGGCGGCCACCGCTGTCATGGAATTCCGATTGACCCAGGGACCCGAAGGCTTTCCGTTTCTCAAAAACTGCTTTTCACCCGGCGGAATGGGCGAACCCCAGGTCTTCTGGCAGGCGTTGATATGCTCAATTCCCAGGGATCGCAACCAGCGATTGCATGCGTTCCGCTTAAAGGCAAATTCCCTGTAGGCTTCGGGTGATCTGAGGTTGCCCCCTGATGTTCCGCTCCATAAATCAACAATCCAGGCTGTGGCTGTGTTGCTGGAAGGGTGTATCATCTGATAGAGTTTCCTGTGAACCTGGGGCGTGATTTTGAGTGTTCCTTCTTTGGCCAGGTGATAGACATAGCCCATATATATCATTTTGATGACGCTTGAGGGATAAACGGGTTTACGGCCATTGTATTGCGCCAGGCGGGATTTATCAGGATTTTCCAGATCAATGAGCGCCAGGTGCACCTGGTTGGGTGCGAGGCCGGGTTGTTTTTTGAGGTTTTGGGCCACGATTTGATCCAATACCCCCTGCAGTTGTTTTGAAACAATGGGTTTCGGGGGAAGGGGGATGCGCTGCGCTGCAGTGCAATGTCCATTGAGTAGGGTAGATAATAACAGGAAAACGAGCAAAATGGTCCCCATCACCAATTGGCTGCACCGGTAGTGGTATTGAACGTTTTTGAATTCCGTGGGTTTAAATGATAATATGAGTGCATTCCACATGATGGGTCCTTTTTTTTGTTTTTGTAACATCCCTTACCACTAAATTCAAGGGAGGATCGATATGTCGGGCGGCTGCATCGGCAGGGGCACGATGCATCGTGCCCCTACAAAAAAATGGATTGACCTGAAGCCTGGAAAATGGTTAATCTTCCGCAAGAATAAATTCGCAGGGAAAGGAACCATATATGAAGAAATGCCTTGGCATGTTTTACAGTATTTTGTTGGTTGTTATTTTTGTTGTGGGTCTTTCTGGATGTTCAAATGAAAAAGTATCCAAGGATGTCAGTTCCATCAACTCAAGGCTTGAGAAGATCGAGGACAGGCTTGCGAGCATTGAAAAATCCGCGAAAAGGGTAGGGCTTCTGGAAGTAGAGTTCCAAAAACTCCAGCAATCCATGGAAGCCTGGGAACGGGCAATTACCGCACGTCTTGCGCCGGTTTCAAAGAAGAAAGCCGGAAGCCGGACCAAGGCGATGGGGACCCGGAAGAAAGGCAAACACAAATACTATATTGTCGCGAAGGGTGACAGCCTGTTTCGTATCGCGCAGAAACACGATATGACCGTTGATCAGTTGTGTGGGTTGAACAAGATTACCACAAAAACAGTTTTACATCCTGGGGTGAAACTCCTTGTTTTTTCTGATCGATAAGTTTTTGAGAGGGGGATACAAATGGATAAGGTTGACGTCAAGTTTGGTGAGTGGATTGAGGAGGGGTTCAACCTGTACAAGGAAAATTTCGGTATCCTTGTGCTGGTATCCCTGATTGCAGTAATTGTCAGCGCCATTACGGTGGGGGTTCTTGCCGGGCCCATGGCCGCAGGTGTTCTTCTCATCGTATTTCAATTGCAAGACCGAAAAGAACCGAAACCCGAGGTCGGAACCCTTCTGAAGGGTTTTGATTTTTTTCTGAACAGTTTCCTTTTTTTCATCGTTTGGGGGATTGCCATCTTTGTGGTGAGCCTTATCCTGGGTCTTGTTCCCTGCATCGGTCAAGTGGCATCGCTTTTCGTTGTTTTTGTGGCCCATGCGCTGCTGATGTTCGGCATGTTTCTGATCGTTGATCGGAATATGGAGTTCTGGCCGGCTTCTGTTGAGAGCTTCAACATGGTGAAGCGCAACTTCTGGCCTTTCCTGGGCTTTTCCATTGTATCGAACCTTATTGGCAGCATCGGCGCGGTCGCCTGCGGCATCGGTGTCGTTTTTACGCTGCCTATTCAGGTTTGTATCCTGATGGTGGCATACCGGGAGATTTTTGGCGGTAGCGCTGTCGAACCTCTGGATTCCTGATAGGCTGAAATGGATATCAGGGCCGGGCGTTTCAGCCCAATAAAAGAAAAATCCCTGTTTCCGGCATGGACCAGACCCGATTCCTACTGGGATGTGGTGGTGGCGCATCTGCCCATCGCCCTGCTGGCCGGTTTGGGATTGTTTTTGCCAACTTTGGTTTCCTACCACACCCTTCCTTTCATGAAATGCACCTTCCTGTATGTGACCGGTTTTCCATGCCCGTTTTGTGGATTTACCCGTTCCTTCTGGGCCCTTTCAGCGGGTGAGTGGTATTTTGCGGTGCGCAATTGCCCCCT
>CAZPQA010000235.1:0-3026 GCA_964588535.1 uncultured Desulfobacteraceae bacterium | reverse complement strand
CTTCTCATGAGATCAATGGTGCCGCCATCCGGTTTCAAAAGGTAGCGTGGCCCATGCAAATTCTTTTCATCCAGAATGTGCGTGAGTGCGTCGGAAAAGGCTGTGTGGAGTTCGTAAAGGGAAGCATTCAGATAGGTGGTAAAAATGCGACGGGGAAAATTGAGGCCGCCGGAAACCGTGTGCCCCATGGCCACATGTGAGAACAGGCCTTTGACCCAGTCAACAACCTGAAGCTCATGAGCCGCATTTCGGACTGAAAATTTTCCGGTGACCCCGATGGTATTGATGCCCTCTTCCCTAATTTTTTCAGCCGCTTCCATGACGGATGACTTGTTCAGGGGGACAGCCTCAAATCCCTGGTGGTCCAGACATCCTTCGACCACATGAAAAGAAGGGCCGATCGTAAAACAGGCAGGATCAATACCCGGACCCGCAGATACGATCATACCGGTTCGCCCTAGGCGATCTTCAACGATGGCGTTGGTTGCCAGGGTTGTTGAAAAGGCCATCCGTTCAATCTGCCCCGGCTCAACGTCATTCAAAGTGCTTTCAAGGGCGGTTCGAAGGGTTAACAGGAGGTCCTCCCCGGTAGGGGTTTTCGTTGCCGCCAGGATCCGGTCCCCGTCTATGAGCACCGTGTCTGTCTGCGTTCCGCCTACATCAAGTCCCAGAATCATCGTTTCACCGCCCTGGAATGAGTTTTAACAGTTTTAGTCATGGATTTATACTTCGATTCATTTTCCCGGACGCAAACGCCTCCAGGTCCAAAGCGATATGATCAAATCCCATATGACGAAATTCCTTGATAATATCCTTTCGAATGGCATCATTCAGAATCAGGTCACGTTCCGTAGCGCCCACCTCAATACGGGCCACGGTGCCGTGATGCCTCACCCGAAGTGTCCTTAACCCTTTGTCCTGCAAAAACGCTTCCGCTGTTTCAATCATCTTAAGTTTTTTTGGGGTGATGGCGCTACCGTAGGGTAGCCTGCTGGCAAGGCATGCCATGGATGGTTTGTCCCATTGGGGCAGGCCCATTGCCTTTGACAGCTGGCGAATTTCTGCTTTATTCAGGTTTTCGTCCATCAGTGGCGCTATAATACCTGCTTCCACGGCTGCCTGAAGTCCCGGCCTGTAATCATCCAAATCACCCACATTGACGCCATGGGCCACATGCTGGATACCCCTTTCCCGCGCAATTTTCTGTATGGTTTTGCACAGGGCTTTTTTGCAATGGTAGCACCTGTCCGGGTTGTTGGCCAAGAATTCCGGGAGGTCGATTTCATTGGAAGAAAAGAGCAGGTGAGGGATATCTTTTTCCTGTGCGAATGAGATGGCTTCAGTCCGTTCCCGAAGCGGGTGGATGGGCGAAACCGCCGTGACAGCCAACACCTTTTTTCCCAGCGCTTCATGTGCCACAGCGAGAAGAAATGCACTGTCAACGCCCCCTGAAAATGCCACCAGCAGGGATTTCATTTTTTTCAGTTCAGCTGCCAGGCGTGCCTTTTTCTCAACAGCTGAAAGTCTGACCACTGCAGCGCCTTTGGATGATCTTGGCAAAACAGGGGGTTTCAGCTCAACACCCATTCTTTTCAATCCCATCACTTTTTGATTTATGATAACAGCTACGAAATAAAATGTGAAGTGAGAGTTTAGAACACAGGCTAATGGTTTGGAATTGGCTTGCTTAGTGTGTAAAAAGGTGTTATGTAAGCCACTTGATAATTTTCAAGGAATATTGGCCCCTCCATGTGGGAAAGGGGATTTTTTAAATACCGTGAAATTTAAGGAGAAATGCTGATGCGACACATTATTGGGGTTCGACTGTGGACGGCGGCCGTGGTGCTTTCATTGATACTTGTGAGCTGGCCGGTCCTGGCGGAGGGAAAAAAGTCCAGTGCGGACAAAGTGGCAGTGGTAAATGGTGATGTGATTACGCGAGGTGATCTGGACCGGGCCGTAGATTTCGGCAAACGGCAGGCCGTGCAGAAGAGACAGCCTCTGAATGCCGAGCAACTGGCAGCGCTCGAAAAAGATGCCCTGGATAAATTGATCGGCATTCAGCTCCTGTATCAGGCCAGTAAAAAAGCGGGAAACAAGGTAGACGAAAAGCAGGTGGATGAAAAGTTTGCCCAATTCAGAAAACGATTTCCCAATGAGGAGGCTTTCAAAAAGGCCATGGGGGAGTGGCATGTGACAAAGGCGGATATGAAGGCCGAACTCAAGAAAGGGATGGTCACTGAGGCGTTCGTGATCAAGAACTTTGTGGAAAAAATAACGGTGCCGGAAAAAAAGGTGAAAGCGTATTATGACGCCAACCCACAGTTTTTCAAACAGCCGGCAAAGGTAAAAGCGAGCCATATTTTAATCAAGGTCAAGCCCGATGCATCAGAAGCAGAAAAGGCTGAGGCCATGAAGAAAATCAAGGCGATCCAGGAAAAACTCAAAAAAGGGGATGATTTCGCTGAAGTCGCCAAAGCGTCCTCAGAAGGACCCAGCGCTACCAAGGGCGGAGACCTGGGCTATTTTGGGAAGGGACAGATGGTCGGACCTTTTGAAGATACCGCTTTTTCTCTTGAACCTGGAAAAGTAAGCGACGTGGTAAAAACCCCGTTTGGATACCACCTGATCAAGGTTGCGGACAAAAAGCCTGAAACCACAATTCCCTTTGAGTCTGTGAAACCCCGCATTGAGCAATTTCTGAAGCAGGAAGAAGTTCAAAAAGAAGTAAAAAAATATATTGATGACCTGCGAAAGAAAGCCAAGGTGGAGATTTTTTTGAAAAACGCCTCCTGAGTTCAAAGCGCATGCTAAATAATTATCTAGTGTCCGTCCACGAATGAGAAAATTTGTTCGAGTTCAAGGAAGGCGAAAATTGTAACCGCAGGAATACATTGAAGTATTTCGAGGATTACAATTTTCGTCTGACGCCGAAATCGGGCAAATTGGCCATTTGTGGGTGGGCACTATCTATTTCCCGGAGGGATGGCCGAGTGGTCGAAGGCGGCGGTCTTGAAAACCGTTGG
>CAZPQA010000234.1:0-3035 GCA_964588535.1 uncultured Desulfobacteraceae bacterium | reverse complement strand
AGAAAACCCAGATACATCATAGAGGACAAGTGTACCGGCTGTACCACCTGTGTCGAGTACTGTCCCGTGGAATATCCTGACAAGTTCAATCAAGAAATTTCGCAGAATAAAGCGGTCCATGTATATTTCTCTCAGGCCATCCCCCTTATTTCGTACATTGATGAAAGTTGTATCTACCTCAAAGAGAAAAAATGTAAGATTTGCGAAGGTGTCTGCCAGAATGATGCCATCGATTTAAATCAGAAAGCCCAAAAGGTGGACGTCAATGTGGGGGCCATCATCCTCTCTTCCGGCATAAAGCCGTATAACCCTGAGGTGAAGGACGAATACCGCTACAAAGAGATGCAGAACATCGTCACCAGTATGGACTATGAACGGCTGTTATCCTCCACCGGACCGTACGAAGGCCAGGTGCTCCGCAATTCCGACAATAAACATCCCAAAAAACTGGCCTGGATTCAATGTGTCGGTTCCAGGCGGGTCACCTCGGGCGATAACAGCTATTGTTCTGGGGTATGCTGCACCTATACCCAGAAACAGGTGATCTTGACAAAAGATCATAATCCGGAGGCGGAATGCACCATATTCCATAATGATATCCGTTCTTTCGGAAAAGACTTTGAACGATATTATCAGAGAGCGGAACAGCTTCCCGGGGTTGAATTCATCAGAAGCTATGCCTCAATTGTCAGGGAGGACCCGGAAAGCAAGAATGTCTTTTTAAGATATGCGACCACCGACGAAGGGGTAAAAGAAGAAGAATTCGATATGGTGGTATTGTCCGTTGGTTTGAACCCTCCTGCCGATAATGTGGGACTGGCGGATAAATTTGGAATTGAGCTCAATTCACACGGATTCTGCGAAGCAACCGATTCCAATCCAATGGAAACCACCCGGCCCGGAGTCTTTGTGAGCGGCGCCTTCCAAGGTCCCACGGATATCCCCGAGTCGGTCTTTACTGCCAGCGGGGCCGGCGCTCAGGTGGGTGAATTCCTCGACTACAGACGGGATAAGCTGGCTGAAGAAAGGATATATCCGCCGGAACGGGATGTCTCCCGGGAAGATCCAAAGGTAGGCGTCTTTGTGTGTCATTGCGGGGCCAATATCGGCAGTGTCGTGAATGTTCCCGACACGGTTGAATATGCCAAAACCCTGCCCAATGTGGTCTACGCCCAGGAACAGCTTTTTTCATGCGCGACCAATTCCGCCAAGGAAATAACCGATCTGGCAGTGGAAGAGGGATTCAATCGCGTGGTGATTGCGGCGTGCTCCCCCAGGACCCTGGAACCGTTATTCCGGGACACACTCCGGGAGGCGGGACTGAATCAGTATTACTGTGAAATGGCCAATATCAGGGAACATTGTTCCTGGGTCCATTCCAAGCAGAAGGAAGAGGCCACTGAAAAAGCGCAGGATATCATCCGCATGAGTGTGGCGCGGGCGCGCTATCTGGAACCGTTACAGGAATTTGATCTGCCCGTCAACAGGGCGGCCCTGGTGGTTGGGGGCGGTATCGCCGGCATGACCTGTGCGCTTTCCATAGCAAACCAGAATCATGATGTTTACCTGATCGAAAAAGATAAAGAACTCGGTGGGATGGCGCGTCGACTTCCCGCAACACTTGAAGGAATGGATGTTCAGTCATATCTGAATGATCTGATCCGTTCGGTTTATAACAACCCCATGATACACGTATCCCACGGGGCCACCATCAGGGACGTCTCCGGGTATGTGGGGAACTTCATCACCACGGTGGAAGCTGAAGGTGGGGTCAAAGAGATCCAGCACGGTGCATCCGTCATTGCCATCGGTGCGGATGTGTATACACCCACAGAATACCTCTATGGAGAAGATGAGAGGGTATTGACCCACCTTGAGTTGGGAGAGCAGATCGCCAGGGGAGAAGAAAGTGTTGTTAATGCTCAGAGTCTGGTAATGATCCAATGCGTCGGCTGCAGAAATGAGGACAGGAATTACTGCAGCCGGGTCTGTTGTACCCATGCCGTCAAAAACGCTCTGAATCTCAAAAAAGCGAACCCCGAAATGGATATATACATACTCTTCAGGGATATGAGAACCTATGGCACCAGTGAGGATTATTACCGGGAAGCATCAGAGAAAGATGTAAAATTCATCCGCTATGAGCCCGATGACAAGCCCCAGGTGGAAGCGACCACCGCGGAAGGCAGACCCGTTATAAGGGTTGCCATAACCGATCCCGTCCTGGGCCAGAAGATTGCCATAGATGCTGATGTGCTTTCTCTGGCTGCCGCTGTGATTCCCGCAGCAGCAACCCAGGAGATCGCCGGACACTTCAAGGTCACCTTGAGCCCGGATCAGTTCTTTAAGGAAGCCCATGTCAAATTAAAGCCGGTTGAGTTTGCCGCAGACGGTGTTTATCTCTGTGGAACAGCCCATTATCCCAAGCATATAAAAGAATCCATTAATCAGGCTTATGGTGCTGCCGGCAGGGTCTTGACGCTTCTCTCAAATGATACGGTCGTTGCCTCAGGCTCTGTCTGCGAAGTCAATGACAACGATTGTGTATCGTGCGGGGCATGTATTACAGCGTGTACCTATGGCGCCATCGAGTTTCGCGAAACACCGCAAGGCAGAAAGGCCTGGGTCAATCCGGTTCTCTGCAAAGGGGACGGGCTCTGTAATGCCAAATGCCCGACCAATGCCATTATCCTCAAGCACTTTACCGATGAAGAACTCTTTGGCCAGATTGATGCGGCAACAACGGAAGAGATCATAAAACAAATGGATATGGCGGTGGGAGATGTATAGAGATATGAGACTTATGAAAGCCGGAATGATGGATATGGGAGGTGAGAACCGATGAGTGCAGGGTTTGAATTTAAACCAAGAATACTCGGTTTTGTATGTCATTGGTGAGCGTACGGTGCTGCTGACCTGGCTGGAGTTTCCAGACTTCAATATACAAATGAAATGAGACTTATTCGCGTCATGTGTTCCGGCAGGGTGGACCTGGAATTTTTGCTCAGAGCCTTCGCAAACGGGCAGGATGGCGT
>CAZPQA010000233.1:0-3114 GCA_964588535.1 uncultured Desulfobacteraceae bacterium | reverse complement strand
TACTGGTTCCGTTACGACTGGTTCAAACGTCCGGATTTCAAGAAGAAATTCAAGGAAATTTATGGCTACGAGCTGGGCGTGCCGGTCAACTGGTCCGCTTATGAGGATATTGCACAGTTTTTTACTGAAGTTGTCAAGGAAATCGATGGCAGGGCGGTTTACGGCCACAATGACTACGGCAAAAAGGCCCCGGATCTGGGATGGCGATTCACCGATGCGTGGCTTTCCATGGCCGGTTGTGGTGATAAGGGCCTGCCAAACGGCAAGCCGGTTGACGAATGGGGCATCCGCGTTGAGGGTTGCAACCCCGTGGGATCAAGCGTTTGTCGCGGCGGGGCCGCCAACAGCCCAGCAGCCAAGTATGCGCTTCGCAAGTATATGGAATGGCTGCGGAAATACGCACCTCCCGGTTGCCTGGGATTGGACTTCTACACCTACCTGCCGATCCTGGCCAAAGGGAATGTTGCTCAGCAGATCTTCTGGTATACGGCTTTCGTGCCTGACATGGTCAAACCGGGCCCCACGGTCAACGCCGATGGAACGCCCAAATGGCGCATGGCCCCCTCGCCTCACGGTCCCTATTGGGAAGAGGGGATGAAACTGGGTTATCAGGACTGCGGGTCCTGGACCTTCATGAAGAGCACGCCGCTGGAACGTCGCAAGGCCGCATGGCTCTTCGCCCAGTTCTGCGTGGCCAAAACCACTTCACTCAAGAAGGCCCTGGTGGGACTGACGCCCATCCGCGACAGCGACATCAACAGCCAGGCCTTTACCGACCGTGCCCCCAAGCTGGGAGGGTTGGTGGAGTTCTACCGCAGCCCGGCCCGTGTGGCGTGGACCCCCACCGGCACCAACGTGCCTGATTATCCCAAGCTGGCACAGTTGTGGTGGCAGAATGTGGGTGAGGCGGTTTCCGGTGAAGTGACTGTGGACAGGGCCATGGACAACCTAGCCCGCGAACAGGACAAAGTCATGGCGCGCATCGAGCGCTCAGGGGCCCAGAAAGAATGTGGCCCAAAACTAAACAAATGCATCGACCCGAATGTCTGGCTGAGCAAGGCCGGATCGCCCAAGGCGAAAGTTAATGAGAAGCCGCAGGGGATAACGGTTGATTACGACCAGCTCATTCAAGCCTGGCGGGAAGGTCGTGTGAAGTAAAAAAAAGAAAAAATGTGAGTTTTTTCCGGGGCGGCCCCCGTTGAATATATTTTAGAGGCCGCCCCGTTTTTTTGGTTTGTGCCCCGTTTCCGTCCACGGTGGATGGGAACGACCTATCGTCTCCCTGAGTAAAACGCCTTGATTTTTACCAGGGTTTCCAAATATGCCTCCCTATACAGCAGATCAGGATAGCTGCTCATTTCCTCCATGAGCATCTTGGTGTATGGCAAAACGTCAATGCCGTAGTTGTTTCTGCCCGCCTTATCTGCCTGATATATAATCTGAACCGAATAATAGGAGACCAAAAGCCGCACCTTCAATCCCCGCCTGAACATGTACGCCCTGCCACCGGTGGTATTCAGGAAAAAGCCCGCATACCGATAGAGCATATCAAAAGAGGGCCTCACATCTCCGGGGTTCGGGCATCCCTTACCCAGCATAGCCCATTGGTAAAGCATGCCCATGTTGTCTTCCAGCGTGTCCCGGTCATCAGCAACCACCTGCTTGATCAAACGCAAATCCTTCTTATCCAGCGCACGGCAGAAAAAATATATGTTCTTGACCATAACGGCGGGATTAACCCCTTCACCAGCGGGAATGGGCGGCTTGGCCGCCAGCCGCTCCAGAATCTGTTTGAAGCGGGCGTAGGCGGTTTCTCCCAGTTCCAATCTTTGAACATACTTTTTCGTATCCAGGTATTGAAAATAATCCCGTACATACTGGTTAATCAGGTCGCAATAACGTGCTTTGCGAGCAATTGCACCCTCATCAAGGTCTTTCTGGCCGGATGAACCTATGGGCAAAGGCTTCTTTTCATCGGATTTAAACTGGTAATCCACCATTTCCCCGGTGGCCTGCAGTTGCAAAGGGGTTTCCTTTTCACTGATACCGTCATCCCGCGTCTGATCAGGCGACATATCCCCGGCTTTTAAACGTTTTTGAGCCGCATCCTTGATGGGACCCTCTTTTGCCGTTTCAACCCGAGCGCCTTCTTCGGGTGTCAACACTTCCACAATTACCCGCTCTTCTCCGGTTTCAGGTTGCGCATATTTATACCAACCATACCCGACAGCAGCTACAGCGCCTATTCCCAGCAGGACCCATAGCCATACAAGCCCTCCTTTTTTATTGCCCATACTCGTCTCCTCCATGTGGAATCATTGTGGTTCGGCCTTTAGGCCCTTACTCAGGCGGCATCTTTGCGATATTTTTCCCGACCTTCAACATAGAGGTCGTTTCCAAAGGTATCATTCACCACAATGGCCGGCAGGTTTTCCACGGTCAACTCTCGAATGGCTTCCGGACCCAATTCCTCATAGGCCACAACCCGCGCGGCTTTAATGGCACGCGCCATGAGGGCGCCGGCGCCGCCGATAGCGGCCATGTAGACCCCCTTGTATTGAACCATAGCGTCTCGCACCTCTTTTGATCGTTTTCCCTTGCCGATCATGCCTCTGAGCCCCAGCTCAAGCAGTTTAGGCGCAAACGGATCCATGCGATAGCTGGTGGTGGGACCCGCTGCACCAATGGGTCGGCCCGGAGGCGCGGGGGACGGCCCCACATAATAGATGATCTGGCCGTCAATGGGGATGGGGAGTTCTTTACCGGCTTCAATGAGTTCAAAAAGCCTGCGATGGGCCGCATCCCGGGCCGTGTAGACCGTACCGCTGATGCTGACCCTGTCGCCAGACTTCAGGGACGACACATCTTCAGCGGAAATCGGCGTTTCCAGATGAAAGACCTTATCCATCATTTCCTCCTATGGGATTATTTTTTCAGCAACCCTTTCAGTTTTTCGAACGGGTTATGGGTAAAGGCGTCATTTTTTTCGTCGCCGACCGGGGTATCAGCCCCTTCCAGATAATCCAGATGGCGACGATGCTCATTGTCATGGCAATAGATACAGAGATTTTCCCAGTTGCTGCCGTCGGCGGGGTTGTTTTCGTGATCGTGGTC
>CAZPQA010000232.1:0-3158 GCA_964588535.1 uncultured Desulfobacteraceae bacterium | reverse complement strand
GAAGGGAAGTGCGAAGCCCTTCAGGCCGCGGGGGTGACAGTGCTCGAAAGCCCCGCTGCGGTGGCTGATTGGGCCATTGAAAATAAACTTTAGCAGGCCGATTTAAAGCGGCTGTTACCCTTAACATGACCCCCATAAAAACCTGGTTCCTCGCCGCGAGGCCATGGTCATTTTCCATGTCGGCCATTTCCGTCACCATCGGTTCCGTATGGGGCACCGATGGTCTGTTTTCCTTTGGCGGGTATTTCCTGGCCCTCTTGGGAATGGTAGCCCTGCATGGCGCCACTAACCTGCTGAACGACTATTATGATGTGAAAAACCAGGTGGATACACCGTCGGCCCCGACGGTCAAATACCGGCCCCATCCCCTGGTGGAAAAGGCCCTGGGCTTGCGCCAGGTGCTGGTTTTTTCACTGGTCCTTTACACACTGGGCATTGCTGTGGGGTGGTATCTGACCGCCACACGCGGCTGGCCAATCCTGGTGATCGGGGTGATCGGGGTCCTGACAGCCATCTCTTACACTGCGCCCCCCCTCAACCTCAAGTACCACGCCCTGGGGGAACCCACGGTGTTTCTGTTGTGGGGCCCTCTGGCCATGCTGGGGGCCCATTACGTTCAGACCCAGACTTTTAATCCCGCCATTGTGCTGGTATCACTTCCCTTTGGAATCCTGGTGGGGCTGGTGCTGTTGGCCAACAACATTCGGGACATGGCATTTGACAAAAAACAGGGCATCAAAACCCTGCCCATTCTACTGGGAAGTTATAAGGGACGGCTGGTTTATGGGGCCCTCATTTTCCTGGCGTTTTTCGGCGTGGTGATCATGAGCCTGCTGGGCCCTTTGACCCCGTGGTCGCTACTGGTTCTTCTGGCCCTTCCATTGGTAAGGCCTGTGTTTCAAATTGTATCCGGGGACTGCCCGCCGGACGCGGACGCCCGAACCGCCAAGCTGGATACGGCATTCGGGGTCCTTCTCCTGATTTCCATTCTTCTGGAAAGATGTTTCAAATAAACAAAAAAGGGATGGATCTGCGCCCGCTGATGTTGTGTATGGTTGTGGCTGCCGTCTGCTGGTTTTTCGCCTTTTTTGTGCCCTATGGCAACTTCTGGATCAAAATCAGCCTGTCGGCCCTGTGCCTGGCCGTTCTTGCGGTGGTCTTTGGGGGATGGCCACTGCCGTTAAAGGACTTGACGGGTCGCGCAATCCTGTGGGGAATTTTGTCGGCAGTCTGCCTTTATGGTATTTTCCTGGCGGGAAACGCCATTTCAAACGCCCTTTTCCCTTTTGCCGATGACCAGGTGGATGCCATCTATGCCAAAGGAGACAACACCCCCGGATGGGCCATCTGCCTGTTGTTGCTTTTTGTTACCAGCCCATCAGAGGAGATTTTCTGGCGGGGATTTCTTCAACGCCGGCTGGGCCTTCGTCTGGGAGATTTCAAAGGGTGGATTATCGGCTCCGTTCTTTACGCGGCCGTGCATATCTCTTCCCTGAATTTCATGCTCGTGGGTGCGGCAGGTATTGCCGGCCTGTTCTGGGGGTTCATGTACTGGCGGTTGGGGACCCTCTGGCCGGTAGTCATCTCCCACGCTGTCTGGACCTGTCTCGCTTTCGCGGTGGCCCCCATACATTGACCCATTTTTTCGAAAATTCCCGGGAAATTCCCGGGAAATTCCGGAACTTTCAGGAACTTTTCATCTTAATAGCTTGTTGGAGTTGAGCTTCCATGTTCTTCTTATCGGTGATATCTTCTAATAACCCTTCGTAATTTTCTACAAGTTCTCTATGTCTGGCCTCGCTCTCCCGCAGCGCCTCTTCGGCCCGCTTGCGGTCGGTGATGTCAATGATGATAGAATGCAGCAACTTTTTTCCACCGGTCTCTAAATTCCCGGTGTAGATCTGCACGTGGCGAATTTCACCGGAAGCCAGGCGATGCTTGAACGTAAACTCAGTTTTTTCATCTGACTCTGCGCTAACTACCAGCTTTCTCAAGTCCGCTTCGCCCAGCATGTTGATGTCCCAGACGTGAAGTTTTGTAATCTCTTCATGGCTGTATTGATAGAATTCACAGGCGGCGGGATTAGCGTCAACAATCTCCCCGGAAGATGGATCTATCACCCACTTGATTGCATTGTTTTTTTCAAAGATGTCCCGGTAGAGTTTCTCGCTCTCCCGTAGCGCCTCCTGTGCCTGTTTTTTTTCAGTAATATCTCGTGTAAGTTCTGAGAAACCCTTTATTTCCCCGTTTTCGATAATGGGGGTAAATGAAATCTCAAAGTGTCTTATATCTCCGTTCCTGAATTCTTGGCTATGCTCTGCTCTGAACTTCTCGCCCCTTAGTGCCCGAAGGTGCAATTCGTCCCAGAAATCAACCATGTCTTTATCCGGTAGCAGTTTGTGTGGTTTCAGACCCGGTTTCATTTGGATACCAAGAGCTTCCTTAATGATTCGTTCGTAGGAGGAATTGAACAGTAGAGGTGAACCTTTATCGTCACTGATAAGGATATAGTCGTCCGTATTTTCTAAAAGGCTTTTCAAATTCAAATGAGATCTCTGAAGGGTTTCTTGGTTTTTACGTAGTGCCTCCTCGCGCTGCTTCCGGCCGCTGATATCTCTATGTGTACCAATAAATCTGATTGGTTGACCTTGATCATCATACTCAACACATTTTCCACGAGCCCATATCCATTTCGAGTCCCCTGTTTTTGTTCGCATCTGATATTCTAGCTCGTAGTATTTTGCTTCACCTTCCAAGTATGCATTAAGAGCTTCCTCAAATATTGGAAAACTATCAGGGTGAATACTCTTTTCCCACCAGTCGAACGTATAATCTTTTTCACCAGGTTCATAACCAAGGATTCTTTGCCAATTGGGGTCAACGGATATTTCTCCAGTTTGAGGATTCCAATCCCAAATTCCTTCTTCAGTACCATCCAAGGCAAGACGCATCCGCTCTTCACTCACTCGCAGCACTTCCTCAGTCTGCTTGCGCTCCTTTATTTCTTGTTTTAAGTCACGGTTGGTTTGCTCTAACTGTTCATTCGCTTTTCTCAGTTTCAATTCCATTTCTTTCTTGTAAAGGGCAATTTCGATAACCCCATTGATCTCCCGTTCATCGAAGGGCTTCATCACATAGCCGAAAGGTTCCACCAGTTT
>CAZPQA010000231.1:0-3176 GCA_964588535.1 uncultured Desulfobacteraceae bacterium | reverse complement strand
TGACGGGCGCGGGGTTGATCCTGTTCATGTGGAGCCACATGATCCTGGTGGCCAGCGTCAACTTCGGCGCAGGGGCCATGAACACCCTGGCCCATTTTTTCGAAGCCACCTACATGGCCCAGGTGGGGGGACCGCTCATCGGCGCCACCATGCTGTTTCATTTTGTCCTGGCTGCCCGCAAAGTACCGTTTCGTGCGGAGCAGCAAGCCACTATATGGAAGCATGCCAAGCTTTTGCACCACCAGGATACCTGGCTATGGCTGGTCCAGGCGTTCACGGCCATGATCATCCTGATTATGGGTTCTATTCATATGTGGGTGGTGTTGACGGACCTGCCTATTACTGCCGCTAAAAGCGCGGCCCGGATACAGGGGGGCTTCTGGCTGGTATTCTATTTGATTCTGCTGCCCATGGTGGAGCTTCATGTGGGCATCGGATTTTATCGCATCGGTGTCAAATGGGGATTTATCAAGAGAAAAGATAGAAAGAAATTCCACAAGTTTGAGAATATTCTCACCGGTGTTTTTATTTTTATCGGGCTGATTACCCTCATACGGTTCTGGTTTCTGACAACCACTTAGCCGCATTCAACTATGCACAGGGTGCAGGGGGCAGTTATCAGGGTGCAGAGGATGAGGATGTAATTCGAAGATTTAGATGTATAAAAAAGGGGAGTGCGTTTGGGCGATAGTCTTTAAAAAGAATTAGCAGAAATATGCTGATTTTTTACCCCCTGACAACTGCCCCCTGACAACTGCTTTTATATGGAGCGAAATCATTGGAAACAATAATGACAGATCTTTTGTGCATTGGGGCCGGGCTTGCCGGCGAACGGGTGGCGGTTGAAGCGGCATCCGCTGGGTTTGACGCCATTTGCCTGAGCATAGTGCCGCCCAGGCGTTCCCATTCCTCCGCTGCCCAGGGGGGCATGCAGGCGGCCCTGGGGAACTGTTTTAAGGGTGAAGGGGACTGCCCGGACGTGCATTTTTCAGACACGGTGAAAGGCTCGGACTGGGGTTGCGACCAGGAAGTGGCCCGATTATTTGCGGAAACAGCACCCATTGCTGTTCGAGAAATGGCCTTTTGGGGGATCCCCTGGAACCGGGTCGTGCCGGGAAAATCCACTTACTTCAAAGGCGGGAAGCAGTTTGAAAAAATCGAACCGGCGGCCAGTCAAGGCCTGATTACCGCCAGGGACTTCGGCGGGACCGCCAACTGGCGTACCTGCTATACCTCAGACGGCGCCGGACATACCCTGCTGTACACCATGGACAACAAAGTGGTGGAGTTGGGGGTTCGGGTCCATGACCGCATGGAAGCCCTCAGCCTCATCCACGACGGTGAGACCTGCACCGGTGTCGTGGCCCGCTGTTTGAAAACGGGACAACTGCGGGTTTATCTGGCCAAGGCGACCCTGATTGCTACAGGCGGTTACGGCCGCATTTATCGGGAAACCACCAATGCGGTGATCAATGACGGCGGTGGCGCCATCATTGCCTTGGACACCGGCATCGTGCCGATCGGAAATCCGGAGGCCATCCAGTTCCATCCCACGGGGATTGTTCCCACCAATATTCTGGTGACGGAAGGGTGCCGGGGGGACGGCGGAACCCTGCTGGATGTGAATGAAGAACGGTTCATGGACAAATACGAGCCGGAAAAGGCCGAATTGGCTTCCAGGGATGTGGTATCGAGGTGGATGACCCATCATATTCGAAAAGGGCTGGGCGTCAAAAGTCCCTATGGCGACCATCTGTGGCTGGACATTCGGCATCTGGGGGCACAGCACATCAAAACCAAGTTACGGGAAGTGGAGGAGATCTGCAACAACTTCCTCGGGGTTGACCCCATCACCCAGTTGATCCCGGTGCGGCCGGCTCAGCATTACACCATGGCCGGTGTCAGGACCAATAAGGACGGGGCCGTATATGGCCTCAAAGGCCTGTTCTCAGCCGGTGAAGCGGCCTGCTGGGATATGCACGGCTTCAACCGTCTCGGTGGCAACTCCCTGGCCGAAACCATCGTGGCCGGTAAAATCGTCGGTGGAAAGGTGGTGGAATTCCTGCAAGGGTATGAGGTGGCATTTGATACGGCTGTGACCCGGGCCGCCCTCGTAAAGGATCAGGAACGGATTGACGGTCTGATCCACTGCTGGGACGGCAAAGAGAACGTATTTGAGGTTCGCAATGCCATGCAGAATGAACTTATGGATCACGTGGGCATTTTTCGAAATGGAAAGGACCTGCAAACGGCGGTGGACAACCTGCAGGAAATTTACGCGCGGGCACAACAAGTGGGATTGCGATCCAACGGTATCGGGGTCAATCCGGAACTGAGCATAGCCTTGAAGATCAAAGGGATGGTGAAACTGGCGCTCTGCGCGGCCTATGCGGCCCTACAGCGGACTGAGAGCCGGGGGTGTCATGCCCGGGAAGACTATGAAGCCCGTAACGACCGCGACTGGCTTAAGCGGACCCTGGCCACCTGGGACGAAGGAGCTAACCTGCCCACGCTCAATTACGAACCGGTGAGCCCCACGTTTGAATTGGCCCCCGGTGAACGGGGCTACGGAACTTGTAAAATCATCAGCTGCACGGAACTAGGAGATTGAAAATGGCCCGGCGACTTCAATTTGACATATTTCGCTACAACCCCCAGGATTCCCGATCAAAACCTCACACGGATACCTTCCACCTGGATGAAACGGACAGCATGACCATCTATATTGCGCTGACCAAAATACGGGAAGAGCAGGACCCGTCCCTTCAGTTCGATTTCTGCTGTCGGGCCGGCATATGCGGGGCATGCGCCATGGTTATCAACGGTCGCCCGGGCTTGGCCTGTAAAACCCTGGCCAAAGAGCTGCCGGACCAGATCACCCTCATGCCGCTACCCGTGTTCAAGCTTGTGGGAGACCTCTCGGTGGATACGGGTACCTGGTTTCGCGCCATGAACGAAAAAGTGGGATCATGGATTCACACGGACAAAACCTTTGACCCGACCGCCCTGGAAGAGCGCATGGACAATGACCGGGCCGAAGAAATCTACGAACTGGAACGTTGTGTGGAATGCGGTTGTTGCGTCGCGTCGTGCGGCACCGCCAACATGCGTGAAGATTTCCTGGGTGCCGCCGCCTTGAACCGCATCGCCCGCTTTATGCTGGATCCCCGGGACGA
>CAZPQA010000230.1:0-3201 GCA_964588535.1 uncultured Desulfobacteraceae bacterium | reverse complement strand
GTTTGGCACGCAAGGTTGCCAGGCTGAAACCGCTGGGTGTCATAAAAGGTTAAACAAGACCTTTAGAAAACGTCCGTGTATCTTTGCGCTTTTGTTCCTTCAGGTCAACAAAAAAACGACCCGTTGTATCCATTAATATCCTTTCCACTTGACTCAATCACCCGATTTCCCTATCTTCCCCATCATAATGGAAAGAGAAAACAGAACCGCATCCATCATCCTGGCCGCCGGCCGGGGCAGCCGTATGAAAGATTTTGGGGGCAATAAAACCCTTCTACCGCTGATCCCGGAGGGTTCACCCTTTTCGGGGAAACAGCCAATCCTTTTTCATATTATTGCGAACCTGCCGCCCGGTCCAAAGGCAGTGGTTGTCAATCACAAAAAAGAAGATATCCGTGAGGCAACACAACACCTTCACATTACCTACTCTGAGCAGCCCGTTTTGAACGGCACCGGGGGCGCTTTGCTGGCGGCCATGCCTTTCCTGAAAACCCTGGATTGTAAAAACCTTCTTATTACCATGGGAGACGTGCCTTTTGTGGCACCTGAAACCTATGGCTCGCTTTTAAGAGCGCTCAAAACCCATGATCTGGTGGTACTGGGCTTCATGCCCGAAGATAAAAAGCAATACGGCATACTTGAGATCCGGGATGATCAGGTCCGGAAAATCGTCGAATGGAAATACTGGAAAAATTATCCGGAAGAAAAACAACAGGCGCTGCCGGTCTGCAATTCGGGCATCTATGCGGCAAAAAAAGAGAGCTTACTTCATTCCCTTACGGTGCTGGCTTCAAAACCCCATGTGGTGCAGAAGGAGATCAACGGCGTTGTTTGTGACCAGGAAGAATTCTTTATAACGGACCTTGTGGAATATCTGCCCCGGGAAGGCCGCAGGGTCGGATACATCATAACTGACGACGAAAAAGAGGTCATGGGCATTGATGATCTTTCCGCCCTGTTAAAAGCCCAAAAAATCTACCAGCAACGATCCTAATCGCCTGACAGGATGCGGCCGAGCTTTTCCAGATCGCCCGCGGTTAACTCCCGGGCGAGGAACTGACTGCCTCCACGGTGAACTCGCTCAAATCATCGGGAAGCGCAGCAAAAACAACCATAAAAGGAATTGTGGCACCGGATGCGACATTAAGGTTCTGTTTGGCCATTCCATCGCGGTTATCCGCTGCCTTGATGATCTCATCCAGCGGAAGTGTTTTGAGCTCCTCTTCACTGAAGGTATTCCCCGCATAGGCGGTTTTCGAGAGCACCACAACACCTTTATTGTCAAGGATACTCCCTTTAATCATAATATAACGCCTGTTTTGTGGATATTTATTGGTGACCATGCCACGTATGACGAAAAGCGGTCCACTTTTTTCCGTATCAACAAATACCCCACTCACCGACCCGAACTGAAGAAGCCGCGCGCCTGCATCAGCAGGCTCCTTTGTTTCGGAAGAAGGGCTCAGCAGAGAAAGCACTGAAGGCGGAATCAAGTCGGCATTCCACACATAATATGCGGCAGCAACCGCCAGAACGATGAAAAGCAGAGGAATCAACACTGCCATGGAACGCTTTGAAGATTTCTTTTTGGGAGCAGGCACACGTTCAGGCTCGCTTTCCGCTTTTTTTTCCTCTTCTACCACCGTCTGATCTTCTTCCGTCATATCCATGGCTGGAAAAATAGGCGCCGAACTATCAGCCGGTTCTTCTTCTCCGCGGCTGGCCTCTTTGAACAGGTCGTCAACCGCATCATCACGTTTGGTCTCTTCATCAGGAGTACTTCTCTCCACCTCACTGAAAACATCCTGGTAAATCACATCCAGATCAGAGTCCAGTTCCGCTCCGGTGCTTTTTTCTTCGCCAATTTCCGACCCTTTTTCAGGTTCAGGAAAGATTTCATCCGTCTTCTCCGAAGCAACAGGTGCAATGCTTTCAGAAACATCAGGGCTTTCAATCGTCTCACCAGGCAAGACGGGCGAAGAAGGATGGGCTGTAAATACATGGCGACACCGGGAGCATCTGACTTTTGACCCCTCTTTCTTGAGCAGAGATTCATCGAGATTGAACTCCGTACGGCAGCTTTCACACTGGATAACCATAATACCCTCCCTCGTAATGGATTCCATCAACTTTCTTTGGGATGTTTATTTCGGCCTTGATCATCGTTTGCGCCAGGATTGTAGGGGCGCCCCTTGTGGACGCCCTGATCAGGGCAGGCACAAGGCCTGCCCCTACAAGAGATCACAATCATACAGATGGTGTGCCGAAATGATGATCAAAGCCCTTTATTTCAGACGGTAGATTTCAGGTAAATAGCGGTATTCCTCATTACAATCAAGCCCGTAACCCACCAGAAAGCCCTCCTGAATCTGAAATCCACAATAGTCCACAAAAACATCCATTTCTTTTCGTTCCAGTTTGTCAATCAGCGCACAAATTTTGAGGGAAGACGCCCCTCTTTGCTCAAATTTTTCTTTCAAATATGAAAGGGTCAACCCTGAATCCACGATGTCCTCAACCAGAATGACGGGCTTTCCCTCAATGGGGAGTTCAATGTCTTTGGTCATTCGAACCGAACCGCTGGACTGCATATTTGAACCATAGCTGGCGGCCCGAACAAAGTCCATTTTTGTGGGGATACTAATGGCGCGCATTAGATCCGCAAAGAAAATAACAGCCCCGTTGAGAACTCCGACTAAAATCGGTTCCTCCCCCTCATAATCCGAACTAATCTTTTTTGCAAGCGCCTGAACACGTTTTTGAATCGCTTCCTTTGAAATACACAATTCTCTTTCCAATCTATCCCCCTTCAATCATTTCGGCGATAAAGTATATGAAAATGCGTGGTTTTTGTCAAACAATTGAATCGTTACGCCAGGTTCTCCTCCAAAAATGGCAACCGCTCCTTTTTTCGGTAAGCAAGGGCCTGACAGGAAGCAATCAGCGTACCCTCTTCATCAGTAACGGTGATATGGTAGGTCGCTGTTTTTTTTGAACGATGACGCTCTTTGGATTCCGCCCTCAGCCTGCGATTAAATGAAGGCGGGGCATGGAAGGTGACGTTCACATTAAGGGCTACAGCCACCCTGCCGTGTGAATTGCAGGAAATCTGGAATGCTTCATCCATGAGTGAAAAAATGGCACCACCATGAACCATGCCGAAGATGTTTTCATCCTCTTTCTGGGGCATCATCTCCACAA
>CAZPQA010000229.1:1712-3206 GCA_964588535.1 uncultured Desulfobacteraceae bacterium | reverse complement strand
CCGGAAAACCATCATTAATCGTAATCGGGTCTTCCAAAATCTTCCTGCCAGTTTGGGGGCCCCCCGAGCTCCTTGGCACGCCATTTGGATTTGTCAATACACGCTGATAGGCTCATGGTCGCCAACAGAAACAACAGGCCGATTCCCAACCACAGAGTTCTCCACTTCATCCCGACCTCCAAATTCTTTTTTCTCTTTTCCCGATTAAACCCCAAGATATGGTGGTTGTGGTCACCCTTTCCGGATCAAATCCCGATTCAAAGGTGTTCCCTCCCAGGCATGGATTAAAACCATCATGGCATCATCCACATCCAGTTCCTCAGGGTTGTAAAAAATAGACCCGTCTCCCATGGCCTTTAATGCGATGTCTTTGAGTTTATCCCGGGGAACCATGGCATTGCCCTCCGGGTCCGTGACTTCCTTGAAACATCGGGCGTGTTTCCCCCCGGTCAGATGAAACAGCCGATCATTCCAGTCACGAATCAATGAAATGACCTTTTCAGCGCGCCGATGCTTTGGTGTTCTGGCATATATCTGCTCTCCTCCCAAGGGCAATAGCAGCTCCGAGGTAAACTGGGCGTTCTTGTGCAAATTGTACTCCAGGCCGTAGGGAAGCAGTATGGCCATGCACGTGCCGTGGGGCACATGGCACACCGCCCCCACCGAATGGCCCAGGGTATGGACCATACCCACCATGGCGTTTGAAAATGCAACACCTGCCAGGTTGGCCGCCACTGCCAGGGAGAGTCGCGCCCCTTTGTCGTCGGGCTGATCCATCACTTTAAACAGATTGTCGCGCATCAATTCCATGGCAGCCCTGGCAAACGCGTCGCTTAGTGGGTTTTTGGCCAGACAGGTATACGCCTCCACTGCATGTGACAGGGCATCCATGGCTGTGGCGCTGGTAATGGGAGGCGGCAGACTCAGGGTCATTCGAGGATCAAGTAGCGCTACGTCGGGCAGGAGGAAATAACTGGTAAAGAGCATTTTCCTTTCTTTTTCATGATCGGCAATCACCGCCACCAGCGTCACTTCAGAACCGGTACCCGATGTGGTGGGGATTGCAATCAGGGGTTTTAAGGGCCGCTTCAGAGCACCGGCGCCGGTAAATGCCATCAAATCGGAAGCGTTTTCCGAAACCACGATGTTGACACCTTTAGCCGTATCCAGAACCGAACCGCCGCCCACGGCAATGATGGCGTCACACCCTTTTTCACGGTAAACGCCGGCAAGGCGATTGACCACGGTCAAATCCGAATCCGGCGGCACATCGGTTTCAACGGATCCGATATTGACCCGGTCTTTCATCACTGATACCACCACATCAACAAGCCCCGCTTCAAAAACCCCTTTGTCCGTAATAATCAGGGGCAATCGAGCCCCGAGATCCCCCAGTATCTCAGGAATTTTCTCCAGAACATCATGTCCCGAAACGGTTTTCACCCTGCAACAGAATTCATAATAGGCCGGTAAGTCCATTTTTTCTCAATCCTT
>CAZPQA010000229.1:0-1612 GCA_964588535.1 uncultured Desulfobacteraceae bacterium | reverse complement strand
CCATTGACGTCGTTTGACGTGCAATCCGCCAGCGAAGCAGCCATGGGTTTCAGCTGATCTTTTTTGATGCCCACATCTTCCAGGGTCATGGGAAGCTTCTTTTGGGTAGATTCATAAAGCTCAAACTGAAGCTCCTGAATCAAGGTAAGCACTTTCCCGGTCCTGAGCTCACTGGAAGTGATCGCAAAGGTCTCGGGACCGGCCATGGGAAGCAGAAGAGAATCCACAAAAAAATCATCACGGGTTGACAGGTGATCCAACACATACGGCAGCAGGATTCCCATGCAGAGCCCGGGGGGGCAAGTCGCCTTCTGACCGACGGCCAATGTCAAAAGATGGGTCAGCCCCGGCTTCACATTGGAGAAAACGCATCCGGCCATGGTTTCCGCAGCAGCGACTGCGGACCGGGCAGCCTTCCATCGCCGACCATCACCGATCGCATCGGCAAGATGATGCACGATCATCTGGATGGCCGTATGGGCATAAGCATCCACAAAGGGGTTCTTTCCCGGCCCCACAAACCCCTCCACCGCATGGGTCAGGGCCGACATGGCGCAGGACAAGGCCTTTAGAGGGTCTTCCGGAACAAATATCTCAGGATCCACCACAACAACATCGGGCATCAGCAGCAGGGATGAGAATGCCAAATTGTCCACGAAAGCCATGGAAGTCGTTTCATATCCATCACCCGATGAAGCGGGAATTGCCATGTAGGGTTTAAGACGTTCTATGGTTCGATCCCCTTTGGCCGTAAAGGGCGCAAGGTCCTGGGTATTTTCCGTCACCGCCAGGTTCAGGATCTTGGCCGTATGCATAACCGAGCCGCTTCCCAGTGCAATAATGGCGTCAAAACCGCCGTCTTGAAACAGTTCAGCGAGGCGCAGGACGGTTTCCAGGCGTGCGTGCTCCCCAACGTCATCGTAAATCCCAAGGGGCACACCGGAACTCCTCAATCCATCAATGACCCTGGGGATTGCTGTCTTCTTTCCCAGAACCTTTGTGGTGATCAACAAGGGCCTTTCAGCTCCCATGGCGGCCAGTTCAAACGGTATGTGGGCCAGGGCCTTTCGGCCCGCATTTATTTTAACCGGGCTTAGAAATGTATTGTTTTCAGGTTCGACCATATCTCATGCTCCTGATAACCTGAGCAGACACATAAAGTCTGCCCCTACGGGTTTCAACCATTCAGGGCAACAGCCATGCCGCAACCCCGTAAAATCCTGGGGGCTAAAACCCCAGAATTGCGCGAACATAAACCATACATCGACCCAGGTGTTTTCTTACAGGCGACCAGACAGGATACCGTTTAACCGCGAGTCCAGCGATTATTTTCGGTAGCAGTAACACTTCCACCATGTCCAGGATGCGCACCACCGTGCATGCCTGTGGCACGTCGCCTTCCACCACCAGGCGGTCCCTGGCAACAGCGATGGCGGTTGATTCCTGGAAGGTAAATAGAAGAATCGCCCCTTCCAGGTGCTTGATCACGAGATTCAAATCCAGGGGTTTGCCACCCGGTTTTGACCCCACGTATTTGACCCGCCCGGCGGGGGTTTTTTCCATGACCATGGCAGGCCCCCTGGGCGCCACTCCCAGCGAAAATCGAAATCCC
>CAZPQA010000228.1:0-3336 GCA_964588535.1 uncultured Desulfobacteraceae bacterium | reverse complement strand
GGAAGAAGGGTTTGAGCTCATTTAAGTTAATAAGTTAAGAACGTCCCTGATTAGAGGTGAAGGCGATATGAGCAAAGACGAAAAAAAACTGATTCGCAATAGCACTGCGGAGTTTCTGGTGTTCACGGGGCAGGCCGGTGAGCAGAATATTGAAGCGCGTTATGAGGATGAGAGCATTTGGCTTTCCCAGAAGTTAATGGCGACCCTGTTCAGTGTGGATGTGCGCACGATCAATGAACATCTCAAGAACATTTACGCGCAGGGAGAAGTCGCTCCGGAGGCAACTATCCGGAAATTCCGGATAGTTCAAATTGAGGGAAAACGTGAAGTTTCCCGGACCGTGGATTTCTACAATCTGGATGCTATCATCTCGGTGGGCTACAGGGTCAATTCGGTGCGCGCCACCCAGTTTCGCCAATGGGCAACGAAGGTGCTGAGAGAGTTTGCCATAAAAGGATATGTGCTGGACAAGAAACGCATGGAGAACGGCGCGTTTCTCGGCGAGGATTATTTCGAGCGGCTCTTGGAAGAAATTCGCGAGATCCGGCTCAGCGAACGGAAATTCTATCAGAAAATCACGGATATTTACGCCACCAGTATGGACTACAACAAAGATGCTCCCACTACAAAAACCTTTTTTGCCAAAGTACAGAACAAAATGCATTTCGCCATCCACGGGCATACGGCAGCTGAACTTATCATGCAACGTGCGGACAGCACAAAAGATCGCATGGGCCTGACTTCCTGGGATAAAGGACTGCATGGGAAGGTTCTGAAAACGGATGTTTCCATTGCCAAAAATTATCTCACAAAGGATGAACTCGATTCTCTGGGTCGAATCGTCAATGCTTATCTGGAATTAGCGGAGGAGCGTGCCCTTAGAAAGATCCCCATGACCATGGAGGATTGGGCAAAACGGCTGGATTTATTCCTGGAATTTGCAGAACGGGAAATCCTGCCGGATAGCGGAAAGGTGTCTGCGGAAATCGCCAAAGCGTTTGCCGAAAGCGAGTTCGAAAAATATCGGATCGTACAAGACCGATTGTTCGAGAGCGATTTCGACCGGGCCGTCAAACAGATAGAATCCGGCAAAACAAAAAATCTGCGGCCATCTGCGTCATCTGCGGATAAAGACGGAGAGAACGTATGAAACTGAAGTTCAAGATCCAGCCCTTTCAGACCAGTGGGAAAAACGGGGACGTTCGCCAGATTATAAGTTACTCAAAGGCTTTTGGTTCTTTCCCAAAAATTGTGCAGCCTTCTATGCTCCTCTACACGAGTTTTGAGTGGCATATAAACTTATAATCTGAAGTACGTCCCTTATGTTCCCCCTTATGTTCCCCAAATGGCGGTGCAAAGGTTGAAAGTAGGAACACCACTTTAATGTGGGAATAAATGTGGGGATAGAAAAAAGGTTGTCCACGGTAATAGATCATAAGGTGTCCCCAGGAAGAGAAAAAAAGATCGCTGAACATGCCTGTCTTAAATATACTGGCCGCATTGGCCGCTCAGCAGCAGCCAAAAGCCTTGATAAAGAAGCGGTGCGGCTTGCTGTGATTGCTCATATCCGCCATGAAGAGACGAATTATGATGAATTATTGAAAACAGATTATGATAGATGGGAGGCGCGTGTTCAAGTGAATGAAAAAGTGGGTGATATTCTAACCAAATGGGAAACATGAGTAACCATATCAAGGCCACATAATCATGGCAACAAGCGATCCAGCTTCGACAAGGCCAGGCCTATGGCCCAGTGAAGTTCCGAGGCATACGGAATCAGAGGCTGAACAAAAGGTCTATAACGCGCTCAAGACCTCGCTTCCCGGAGGCTGGTACGCATGGCATTCCTTGAGGCTGCGAACCAGGGAAAAGGGTGAGTTCAGCGAAGCGGATTTCATTATTGCCGACCCGAACCGTCCGGGTATATTCATACTCGAAGTCAAGGGTGGACAGATCGAACAGCGTGACGGACAGTGGTACCAGAACAGCGTACAGCTGAAATCATCCCCCCTGGACCAGGCATTTTCATTTCGCAAGAGACTTATCAAGCGTTTTAAGGAAGAAGATACAAAGGCGCCGACCATCGGGGTGGCCCTCTGCTACCCGGACACCTTCTTTGATCAACAACCTGCCCAGGACGACCTGAAGGGCCTTGTCATCGGAGGACAGGACATTCCCTATTTAGACAGGATACTTCCGGACGTGATGGCACACGCCGTTCCTGACCCCTGGGCCATCACAGGAAGATGGGTTCATCTAATCCACCAGCTGTGGGGTGAAACATGGGTTCCGGATATCTGCCTCGGCGGCAGAGTCGCGATGGATGAGGAAAATCGTCTACAGCTGGACCATGCACAGACGTCGATCCTTGAAAATCTGGAAGAAAACGACCGGCTGTTGATCCGGGGATCTGCAGGAACCGGCAAAACCCTGATGGCCCGTGAGACTGCCATGCGTGAAGTCCGGCAGGGAAAGCGGGCGCTTTTCTTGTGTTACACCGAAGCCCTCGCGGCATTTCTGAACACATGTTTGAACGAACCCGCACTCAAGGTAGCCGCTGTCCGGAATTTCGCATCCAATCTCCTTGGAGAAAGCGCACCGGAGCAACCCGCAGGCCGAACTTCGGAATATTGGGAAGGTGTGAGTCTGAGGGCCGCAGTGGATGGGCTTCCGCCGGTGGATGAACGCTGGGACACGGTGATTGTGGATGAGGGACAGGATTTCAGTGGCGATGACTGGGAGTTGGTGAAGGAATGCGTTCGTCCAAAAGGAAAACTCTGGGTGTTTGCAGACCGGGCCCAGGCCTTCTGGAACGACCGGGGAGTTCAGGAAGAAATGATCCGGGGATTCATGAAATATGCCCTCAAAAGGCCATACCGGTGTCACCCCGCGATTCAGCATCTGGTCGAATGCTATTCCGGAAATTGTGAACCGGATCGCCAAGTCCTTCGAGATGGGCTGCAAGAAGGGGTGATTCGGATCGTGACCAGTTCCGAAGGGAAACTTCTCAAACAGATTGGCAAAGAAATTAATCGCCTGCTGAGCAATGGCCTCAAGCCCGGTGACATCGCGGTCTTGTCGTTGCGGGGAAGGGGTCCAAAAGAGGGCATCACCCATAAAAAGGAAATCGGTGGTCACCCTATCGTACTTGCCACGGACCCACGGGCCGGGGAAAGTATCATCTGCGACACCTTCCTCCGGTTCAAAGGTTTGGAACGGCCCGCTGTGATTGTTACGGACCTGCGCCTGGTATCGGATCTGTACGAAAAACGGATGCACATTGCCATCTCCCGCGCGTTGAGCCTGCTTCGGATTGTGGGGGTGGAGGGGGAGATT
>CAZPQA010000227.1:0-3378 GCA_964588535.1 uncultured Desulfobacteraceae bacterium | reverse complement strand
GGGAATACACGTTCATTATGACCGGCTTGAAGCCGCCGGGTTAAAGCTCAATGGCGGCTTGTGCGAACTCAATGGAGAATATCACCTCTATATTGAAAAACGAAAATCCGTTGTGGATAAAATCGAATTTCTTAAAACTCAACTTGAAAAAACCCTATCAAATGCCTGAAGACAAACTGCTACATTGAATACGTGGTAACCTTATACCTCAAGCAAAGGCTAAAGATTTGACCCGGGAAGATAAGATAAAACCCATCAGAAAAATACGCATCCTTTTATGTGCGGCCTTTTTATTTCAGGTTCTGTTTCTCCTTTATCCCCCGGTCCCAGAAGCAAAAAAACGCACCCCATGCAGAAACCATATCAAATCCACCGATTCTTTTCTGGTGGCCACGCCCGAAGGAAAAGTGCTTTTTGAAAAAAACGCTACGAAACAGCGTGTTCCGGCATCGATCCTCAAGGTGTTGACGGCTCTGGCGGTGCTTGACCATTTCGGCCCTTTGCACCGGTTCCGGACCGAATTCTACACGGATTCGGCTGGCAATCTGAAGATCAAAGGATATGGTGATCCACTCCTCATCTCTGAAGTTCTGCACCATATAGCGATCATACTGGCGAGAAAAAGCGACTCTTTTCAAAACATCATCCTGGACAACGCCTACTTTGCCTCCCGAATCATGGTACCCGGATGCGATAACACGACAAATCCCTATGACGCACCCATCGGGGCTTTATGCACAAATTTTAATACAGTGGCCTTTAAACGGAAAAAAAGCGGAAGAATTTATTCCATCGAGAGCCAGACACCCATGATCCCTTTCATGGTCAACCAAATTCGATCCCTGGGCCTCAAAAGCGGCAGGAGAACCTTTACCCACAATTCAAAAGAGGCCGCCCTTTATGTGGGGGAATTGCTGCGGTACATGCTCAAAAAAAGCGGGGTCAAAATGCAGGGAGAAATCCATTTTGGATCGGTTTCCCCTGAAGACACCCTCATTTTCACCTACAGATCCACCTTTCCAATAGAAACCGTCGTGGAAAAAATGCTGCACTCTTCAAGCAACTTTATGGCCAATCAGATTTTTGTGGCACTTGGAGCATCGGTTTACGGCCCGCCGGGCACACTGGCCAAGGGCGTCCGTGCCACCCAGGCCTACATCAAAAAGGGGCTGGGTCTGAAGCATATCAAGATCGTTGAGGGCTCCGGTTTGTCGAGAAAAAACCATCTTTCCGCATATGACATGCTGGCAATTCTGGAAAAATTCAAACCGTATAAGGATCTTCTCAAAAGTCAGGACCAGGTGCTCTACAAAACGGGATCTCTTAAGGGCATTAGAACGCAGGCGGGATATATCGAAAGCCAACTTCTGGGCCCATGCTACTTTGCCGTCTTTTTTAACCGGAAAGGGTCAAACATGCGGGCGATGGTCCGCTGTCTCAAAAAGGCAGTCAACAAGGCTGCTGCTCGCCAGACGGGGATGATCAAGATCCATCCCAGGCGTGACGTTCCCAATTTTTGACTTGAGACCCTATTTCTTCTTGAAAAGGGCCTCCAGGGCTTCCCTTGCGTCACCGCCTTTGCGCCCCTTTTTCGCGGGGGTCCCTCTCGGCCTGTAATATCCGCAGAAATTGGCCCGCTCTTTATCCGTAATCCGCTCCGCCATCACTTCCTTGCATTCATTATACGCATGATGATCGAAGAACTGGCACTGCCTGCAGCACCTTAGATCCCTTGCACACTGGGGGCACGTATCATTTCGCATAACCTTGTCTTTCGATTCGATCTCCACCCCGCAAAAAGCGCAATGCATTACTCTTCCTCCATATCAAAAATCACTACCCTGTTCCACCAGGGAACAAAAAATTGACAAAGCACATCTAAACGCCTACTGTTTTTGACTCACTCAAACTTTTTTAATATTGAATCGCCATGACCATAAAAACGGAAAAAATTGACCCCTACCGATGGTTAATCCCCAAAGATGGCCACATGCGTGTCCCGGGTCTGGTTTTTTCAAACGAGCAGATGATGAGGTCCATTCAGAAGGACCAGAGCCTGAAACAGGTGGTCAACGTGGCCACCCTGCCCGGAATCGTCGGCCACTCCCTGGCCATGCCGGACATCCACTGGGGATATGGTTTTCCCATCGGTGGTGTAGCGGCGTTTGACCCGGATGAGGGCATTGTTTCGCCGGGCGGCGTCGGTTATGATATTAACTGTGGATGCCGACTCATGACCACCCGCCTCAAGGCAAATGAAATCCGCCCCATCATAAAAGATATTGTCTACGCCCTGTTTAAAGACATTCCTGCCGGGGTGGGATCAACAGGGACGCTTCGTCTATCCAAATCAAAACAAAGGGACGTGGCGGTCCAGGGCGCCGCCTGGGCCGTTAAGCAGGGTTACGGTACACCGCTCGACCTTGAAAAAACAGAAGATCGGGGCGTCATGCCAGGCGCCGATCCGTCCGTACTGAGCGAACGGGCTATCAAGCGGGGCCTAAACCAGCTGGGCACACTCGGAAGCGGCAATCATTTTCTGGAAATCCAAAGGGTTGATCGCATTTATGATCCTGAAAAAGCCGCACGCTTCAATCTCTTTGAAGGGCAGGCAACCATTTTTATCCACACCGGTTCCAGAGGATTCGGCCATCAAATATGTGATGACTTCCTGAAAGAAATGAACAAAAACATGGCCAGAGGACATCAACCGTTTTCACTCCCCGACAGACAGCTGGCGTGCGCTTTCCTGAAATCCGGACTGGCCCGGCGCTACCTGGCCGCCATGGCATGTGCGGCCAATTACGCCTGGGCGAACCGACAGATCCTCATGCACTGGACCCGTGAGATACTTCTGAAGACCCTGTCCACGACACCCGATGAGCTGGGGATGAACCTGCTGTATGATGTCTGCCACAACATTGCCAAAAAAGAGTCGCATATGGTGGATGGAAAGCCGGTAGACCTTTACGTTCACCGAAAAGGCGCAACCCGCGCCCTCCCCCCGGAACACCCGCTTCTACCGGATATCTATCGTTTTACCGGGCAGCCCGTTTTGATTCCGGGGGACATGGGAACCTGTTCATATGTACTGGCAGGCGCCGAGGGCGCAATGAAACAAAGTTTTGGCTCCTGCTCTCACGGCGCCGGCAGGGCGCTGAGCCGGACACAGGCGTTTAAAAAAGCCAAGGGCCGGGCGATCCATCGTGAATTAGAAGATAATGGCGTTTTTGTTCAATCCAGGGGCAAACGAACCCTTAAAGAGGAAATGCCGGAAGCCTACAAAGACATCTCCCAGGTCGTCAGTGTGGTGCATAAAGCCGGTTTGGCACGCAAGGTTGCCAGGCTGAAACCGCTGGGTGTCATAAAAGGTTAAAC
>CAZPQA010000226.1:0-3383 GCA_964588535.1 uncultured Desulfobacteraceae bacterium | reverse complement strand
TACAGCTTCATTCAGGCCCTGGTCGCTTCCTTCGCCTACGCCATTGGTTTCGGCCTGGCCCTGGTCCTTTTCGCGGGCCTTCGCGAACGCATCGCCCTTGCACGGGTACCCAAGCCGCTTCAGGATACTTCCATCGGGCTTGTGACCGCGGGGATGCTCTCACTTGCCTTCTTTGCATTTAAAGGGATGGTATAGACCATCTTTTTTTCACAACTTGATAAAAAAATGGGACTTCCTACGCTTAAGGAAATCCCATTTTTTGTTACGGTTTACGGATTACAATTGCCGGTTCACGGTTGAAACCTTGTTACAATGCGCGTCATTCTAGGTCGGTATTTCCTGTTGGCCAAAGGCGTTTTGTCAAAGCGCCTAAGGAGAATAAACGTGACACCCATGGCCAGAAATCCTAACACAATAGAACATGGCGTTTCACCTAAAGCCAGACGCGGCGCCAACAACGTTCCACCCACATACGCACCGACGATCAGCGCTGCCACGGGGATAAAATACACATAGAGTGAGAGGATTACAAAAGTCCCGGACGGAATGCTGACCTCAACCTGATCCCCTTCGGCCGCTTTCAGACGATTGTTCACTTCGATTTCCATGGGTTTTCCGCCATGCACGTCGCATGAATCACGTGATTCACATGATGAACAGGCGGAACTCTTCTGAATTCGAACTGTGGCTTTTCGGCCCGAAATTTTATCAATAACACCCTGTTCGGTAATCATTTGTGGCTATTCTCCTTATTTGCCGATATCATACCACGAAACCCTCAAAAATCAACCGAGAACAGAGCATCCCCCATGCCGGCACTATTTAAAATCCCCGCTTCTGAGATAGAAAGGCGCATAAAAAGCCTTCAGGCAAATATGCAACAAAGTGAAATAGAAGGTTTCCTCATTGTTCAGCGGGTGGACCTGCTATATTTCGCCGGAACAGCGCAAAACGGGTTCCTCTACATCCCCGCACATGGCAATCCGCTCCTCCTGATCAAACGATATGCACCCAGAGCCAAAGAAGAATCATCCATTGCTGATATTATCGAAATTTCATCCCCTAAAGACGTCCCGGGACGGATTATCGATAGTTACGGCCGCTTGCCCAAAGCCATGGCCTTTGAGCTGGATGTGCTTCCTGTCACCCATTTTGATTTTTACAAACAACTCTTTCCCGCAAAAACCCATGTGGACGGGTCCGCACTCATTCACCAGGCCAGGCGCGTAAAATCCCCCTGGGAAATCGAGCAAATGGAAAACACGGCGAGGCTTTCCGCCAGGACCTTTCAATACATTCAAGACCATCTGAAAGAAGGCTATACGGAAATGGAATTCGCCGGGATGTTTGAAGCCTTTGCCAGAAAAATCGGCCATGGGGGAAAACTGAGGGTCAGGGATTATCAGTCGGAGGTTTACCCCTGGCATGTATTGAGCGGTCCCAACGGTGGAAAAATGGGCCTATTGGACTCCCCATTCAGTGGAGAAGGGACCTCCGCGGCCTTTCCCGTGGGTGCGGGCTTTCGAAAGATGGCCCCTCATGAACCCATCTTGATTGATCTGGGCTTCATTTACAATGGCTACCATATGGACGAAACCCGAATGTTCGCCATCGGTTCCATGCCGAAAAAAGCCATGGACGCATCCATGGCGGCCATTGAAATTCATGATGCCATACTGGAAGCAGCGAAACCCGGCATCCCCATCAACACCCTTTTTGAGAGGTCGGTTGCCACAGCGAAGACCCTGGGATATGCTGAGACGTATCTGGGACCTCCCGGTTACAAGGTTTCTTTTGTAGGGCATGGCATTGGCCTCGATCTGGTCGAACAGCCCGTCATCAGCGTTAAAAATAAAACCCTTCTTCAGCCGGGTATGACATTGGCCATTGAACCCAAAATTAATTTTTTAAACGAGTTCGGTGTGGGGATTGAAAGCGTTTTTACGGTCACCGAAACAGGGTACCGAATCATCAGCCGGGTACCCAAAAAAGTTTTCATTACATGAAGGCTTACCCATGGGTGAAAAAGATCAAGACGTCTCCCTTGAAAAAATGAAGCTTCTGCAAAAGCAGCTTCAACAACACCACATGTTGCTGGAGCTGGGCCGGGTGATCGTTTCCGAAATGGACATGGATGTTCTGTTTAACGTTATTATGGACCGGACCCGCCGGTTCATGGGCACAGAAAAATGCTCGGTCTTCATATTTGACGAGAAAAGCAATGAGTTGTGGTCAAGGGTTTCCACGGATCTGGAAGCCAACGAGATTCGTTTTTCGACCGATACGGGGATTGCCGGCTGGGTCTTTCAAAACAGACAACCCCTGATCACCAATGACGCTTACGGGGACCCCCGGTTTTATCCCGGTGTGGATCGAAAAACCCATTTTAAAACCCGAAACATTCTCTGCCTCCCCCTGATCAATCGGAAGGGGGCGTGTATCGGTACCCTTCAGGTCATCAACAAAACCGCTGGAGATTTTACGGTAAATGATGAGGAATTGCTTCTGTCGGTCAGCCACTACATCACCATCGCCCTTGAAAACGCCAGGCTTTACGACGACCTTAAAGTTCTGGACAAAGCCAAGGAACGGGTCATCAACCATCTGTCCCATGAACTGAAAACACCCCTTGCCGTGCTTTCAGCCGCATTTAAACGACTGCACCAACAGCTGGACCCGGATGAGAACCCCAATGCCAACAAAACCTTTTTGCGCGGCAAACGTCAGATCCAGCGACTGGCAGATCTGGAAATCAAGATCGGCGATATTTTAAACCAGCGCCCTGTTGCGGAACAGCTTCGAATCTTGAACATTATTGAAAACGCAGCCGATTTGGTGGATGCGTTCAGGGACCGGAGTGAACCTCAAAAAAAGGAAATCCTTGGTTACATTGCCCGCCGTATTGACGCCCTTTTTGCCATTTCCGACATTCATCTCGAACCCATCCAGATGGCGCCCTTTTTAAATAATATCCTCCAGGAGGCCCGGGTCCTCATGGGAACAAGGGATCTTGACATTACTTTGCGGATGGATGATGCCGTTTTGCTGACGATGGACCGTAGTGTACTTGAAAAGGTCGTATCCGGGATCTTGAAAAATGCCATTGAAAACACCCCGGACGAGGGCATGATCGAACTGCATGTGGAAACCCTGAAAGAGGGTATTCAGGTCACGGTGCAGGATTACGGGGTGGGCATTACGGAAACCAACCGGGAATTGATTTTCGGCGGATTCTTTCACACCCAGGACACGGACATGTATTCCTCCAAACGGCCGTACCAATTCAATGCGGGGGGTGCCGGCGCGGATCTATTGAGAATCAAGGTCTTCTCCGAGCGAATGGATTTTTCAGTCCGTTTTGAAACCACCCGATGCCCTTATAT
>CAZPQA010000225.1:0-3395 GCA_964588535.1 uncultured Desulfobacteraceae bacterium | reverse complement strand
ATTATGGATATGACCGAGGCGTTATCATGGTGTCGACACGGGGGCACTATTCCATCAAAAAGGCAGCCAATCTGCTGGGTTTAGGTGAAGAGAACGTCATAACCATTCCTGTTGATGAAAAAAACAGGATCAACATGAGCAGCCTGTCCCGCAAAATAGATTCTTTTGAAGAAACGGGCAATAAAAGCAGAACCAAGATCATCGCCATTGTGGGAATCGCCGGTACGACCGAGACCGGCAATGTGGATGACCTTGATAGTTTAGGCAAAATTGCCCGTAAAACAGGGGCTTACTTCCACGTAGATGCCTGCTGGGGCGGTTCAGCCTTGCTGGCCGATGAATATCGAGCCCTGTTTGGGGGAATCGAAAAGGCTGATTCGGTGTCCATTGATGCCCATAAGCTGCTCTATTGTCCCATGAGCATGGGCCTAATCCTGTTCCGTAACGAGAAAGATCTGAATACGATCCGACATTCATCAAAATATATTATCAGGCGAAATTCCGTTGATACGGGTCGTTTTACGGTTGAAGGCTCAAGGCCTTTTGCCGCTTTGAAGCCCTGGGCCTCCCTTAAAATTATCGGGCGAGAGGGTTACGGGATTCTCATGAAGCAGGCCCGAAAAGCAACCGAAAACTTGCTGGGCATGATAAGCCATTGTGGAAATTTCGAAGCGTTGAACGACCCGGATCTGTTTATCCTGACATACCGTTTTATCCCCGAGCCACTCAAAAACATTATCGCTTCTCTGGAAGAAACCGCAGCGCAGGAAAAAGGTGAGGAAAAAAAGGAATCGGAAGAAAAAATCAAAAAGATCAATTTTCTGGTGAATGGATTGAACATCAAGCTTCACAAAGCCCTCAGGCGGGACGACACCACCTTTGTGTCTCGCACCACCCTGGAATCCACCCGCTACCGGCCCCAGAATATTGTGGTATTGAGAGCCGTCCTTATGAATCCACTGATCAACCGACAGGTTCTGGAAGAGATCGTGGCCACGCAAAACCGCATTGGGTTAAATCTCTGGAAGGAATTTAAACCCGCCTACCAAAAAATAATCAATGGGAAATAAAATGGGCGCTTACCCAATCCATGCGACGCACCCGTCTGCACCGCTCAGACACAATAATGGATTGGGCTTCATGAATGGCCTTTTCCAAGTCATCATTAATGACGATATAATCGTACCACGAACAGCTCTTGATTTCTTCCGAGGCCTGCGCCATCCGTTTTCTGACCACCGACGGATCATCCGTTCCCCGGGTTGTCAAACGGTTTTCCAGGACTTTTAGAGATGGCGGCAATAGAAAAATGAGAACACTGTCGGGGGATTGTTTTTTGATATTTCGCCCCCCCTGTACATCCAGGTCCATCAGGATGTCAAAGCCTGCCGAAGCCTGTTTGTTGATTGCCTCCAAAGATGTGCCATACAGGTGACCATGGACTTGGGCCCACTCCAGAAAAGCGTTTTTCTCAATCATTTCCCTGAAGGTGCTTCGGTTGACGAAATGATAATCAACCGAGTCCTGTTCGCTGCCGCGAGGCGGACGGCTGGTATGTGAAATGGAATATGCCAGGGCATCAACCCTTTTCATCAGGGCCTCTGCAATGGTCGATTTCCCGGTGCCTGAGGGCGCTGAGAAAACGAAAATCTGTCCGGTCTTGCTCATTCTTCCAATTCCCGGGAAGGGATATTTCCTTCGGGACTGAATCGCTGTGCAATGGTTTCCGATTGCACGGCGGACAAAATGACATGGTTACTGTCCGTGATCAATACGGAGCGGGTGCGCCTTCCTTGTGTGGCGTCGATGAGCCGTTTTTCTTCCCGGGCTTCGTCCCGGAGTCGCTTTATGGGAGCTGCGCCGGCAGAGATGATGGCAATGACGCGTCTGGAAACAACCGAATTTCCAAAACCGATATTCACAAGCTTAACACTCATGGACAAATCTCCTTGTACGGGCGCCCAGTTCAAAATTGGGTCTTTCGCCCCTACTCAACATTTTGGACCTGCTCCCGAAGCTTTTCCAGCTCCGCCTTCATTTCCACTACCGTTCTTGAAACAAACCCATCGGAGGCCTTTGAGCCGAGGGTATTGACCTCACGATTCATTTCCTGAATGAGAAAATCGAGTCTTCTGCCCACCACATCGTCCATTTCCAGGTATGTGGTGAACTGTTCAATATGGCTTTCCAACCGAACCAGTTCTTCCGTGATGTCGGACCGTTCTGCAAAAACAGCCACTTCCTGAGCAATGCGATCCGGATCCACTTCAACCCCCTGGCACAGCCTCTCTACATTTTCCTTCAGGCGGATTTGATAGGCCTCAACGATCTCGGGAGCACGGCCGCGCACATCATCAACGAACCCACCTACCCTTTCAAGTCTTTTTCTCAAGTCGGTCTCGATGGCAGTCCCTTCTTTCTGTCTCATTTCCATCAGGGAATCAAGGCCCAGAGAAAGGGTTTCGTGAAGGCCCTTCGCCATTTCTTCTTCGTCATCTGTATCCGTTTTAACGTTCACCACGTCGTTCATTTGAAGAAGGGTTTCCAACCGCAACTCCTGATTGAGCCCTGAACGGTTGGACAACTGGTTGAAAATTCTCAAATAGGCGTCTACCAGCGGCAGGTTCAGTTCAAGCACATAGGGAGGGGCTTCCTGGGAACTTTCGATTTGAAAAAAGACTTCAATACGTCCCCTTCCGATCTTTTTGTCGATGAGGGTTCGCAGTTGTTTTTCAAAGCCCTGGAGATTTTTTGGCATTCTCAGATGGACGTCCCGGTAACGGTTGTTGAGGGACTTAATCTCCACCAGAAACCGCTTTCCATCCCGCAGACAATCTCCTTTTCCATAGGCGGTCATGCTTTTAATCAATGGGTTTTTCCTCTCTTAATTGTGTCAGATATTGGGATCTAATGGTATTAAAGCAGTCAATCATTTTCGGATCGGCATAATCGGGGTAAGTCCAGTCCAGCGTTACAAAACCGCCCCGTTTGAAAACCAGTGTCAGGTCGGCGTAAATCCCCTCCCGTAGATACACTCTGTGGATGTAGTTTTTGCCGGTGGCCAGAATCAACCTTTCCAGGGAAATATACCCCGGATCAATATTGATGCGCCTTTGTTGCCCCTTCAAATATGTTTTCTCGATCTCATTGGTTCTGAGCTTTACTTCCACCAGCATTTCAGGGGGGATGAGGTTCTTAAAAGAGATAAATCTACGGTAAAGGGGCCACCCCATCTCTTTTTCGTAGTAGCGGGTTCGGTCAAAGAAAATTTCTGGGCTTATCCAGTCTGTTTCTCCGTAAATATCCGACAACTGTTCAATGACGTTTTCAACGAGCGCTTTTTCAGGAGAAAAAAGACTCATCATCAGTTTAACATCATCTGATATTTCCGGCCG
>CAZPQA010000224.1:0-3416 GCA_964588535.1 uncultured Desulfobacteraceae bacterium | reverse complement strand
TTTACCGCTGCCATACATCCAAGGCCTGTTCATTTGTCTGCCCGAAAGAGATCGACGTGGCACACTTCATTGCACTGGCAAAAGAAGGCAAGTTCAAGACCTAATGAAAAAACACGTCGACAATTTAATTAGATTTGTGATTGACAGACAAACACATTTCTGTTATGTCCTTTCCTGATTCTAAAGTTCTAAAAAATAACTTCCTTTCACTTCATTTTAGTTATCATTAGCGTCGTACGTCTCGGTTTGGGAAAGATTCGGACCATTACAGCGCCGTGCCTTTTTGTTGCGGATGCGGGCATGAATTCAGAAAACAATCGAAAAGAGCTTGCCAGGGCTTGCAGCAAGTATTTGTTAGAAATCGAGGGGATCTTTTTACTGGTGCTCTGCTTTAACGTTTCAGCCGGAGCAAAATAGACAACCCAATAAAATGGGAGGGGAGGTGGCGCTTACTGATGTAGAGGGTTCGGAATGCTGAGATTCTAAATCAGAAATAAAACCAAAAGGAGATGAAAATGAAGAAAATAAAATTGGCGTTGGTCTTAGGAATGAGTTTGGTGTTGTTATCGGTATTTGCTTCACCCGGCTTTGCAGCAGACCAAAAAACGTGGCGATGGGGGACCTCCAGTCCAGGGGCCTATGGTTATAAAGTATCCGCTTTCCTGGCAGATTTCTTGCGAAGGGGTATGCCGGAATACGACGTTACCGTTTACCCATTCTCTTCGACTACCGCTAATATCAAGAGCTTTTTGGTAGGCGACCTGGAAAGCACGTATTCGGCCGAGCCGGGATTGAGAAAACTGTACTCGTTTACAAAACCATTTAAGGGCTTTGAACCCAACGTAAAACAAATGCCCGTGCAGTCTTTCTGGGCCTACACCATGGAAACACACATACTGATTTTACCGAAAAACAAAGATAAAATTCGTACCTGGGAAGATTTGGAGGGCAAGAAAGTCTTCATGACGAAGGCGGGATATATGAACCATATCAACATTTTCAGAGCTGTGGAGGACATCAATGGTGTGGATGTCACGCACGTGGAAGTTGATATGTCAAAGGTTGCGGATGCTCTAAGAGCGGGTACCATAGACGCCACCGCAGCTTACACAACGGCTTTGGTATCATTGGCCAGCTGGATCAAGGTGCTTGATGTGGCAAGTGACCTGCAGGGAGTGAACCCAACCCCGGAACAAATCAAGAAGTTAAAGGCGGCGGGTTTTACTCCGGCGAAGATCAACATGAAGAAAGCCTATACCAGTGACCTGGGCGTGGAAGAACTCTATGGCGTACCTTTTTACTTCGGTTACCACCAAGGGCTCCGTTTCCCGGCAGATGCCGTTTATAAAGCGCTCAAAGTATTTGAGGCCGCAGGACCTGCGCTACTTAAGTTAGATCCTGGTTTTGGACCACTGGCCAAAGACTTCGCCGGGTTCCAGGTTAAGGGGATCGAGAGCATACCAGAGGTTCCGGTACATCCGGGATTGGCGAAATTTCTCAAAGAAAAGAAGCTATGGAACCCATCCTGGGTCATAGCTGATGAGGGGACGGTAGCGCAAGCCATAGCGGCAATGAAAGCTAAAGTTAAAGCTAAATAACGCGCACTGAACTTCTCTGGGGAAAATATGAGATAGTTAGGGCTTTATGATAGTGGGCTCACCCCTTTAAAACAACAATAGGGGGTGAGTTCACTCTTTTTACGTAACACCACGCAGGGGGTAAAAAGTTGGAAGAAAATCCAGTTCAAGATGAAAAACATTCACTCTCTCAAATGCGTAAATTCTTTATCCCTTTCTATCTTACAGCCACCCTCGTGTATTTAGGTTTTTCGCTACATTATTTCACAACCGGCCTGGGAGGAACAATGCTCCTTGCCGTAACTGTGGTCCCAATTGCATACGTGATGTGGGTGTTAAATTCTTTTGTCGTCGGAAAGCTGCCATATCCACGTCTTGGACTTAAACTCAATATTGCCATAGCCGCCCTGTACATAGCGATGTGCATCTTTTCCGTAATATACATGAGGGTGGAGTTTGACGCCCTCATTTATGACAGAGCTGGTTTCTTTAACACCCCTGACAAAATCGTAGCAGTGATGATGCTCGGTCTCGTGCTGGAATACACCAGGCGGGAACATGATATACTCTTTTATCTCATGATCTTTCTCATGCTTTATTCCGTTTATGGGTGGATTTTCCCGGGTATATTTGGTCATCCCGGAATTTCCTGGATGAGAGTCATCACATCTTCTTCCGTTGAGATCTCATTGGGTCTATTTGGAACTTATTCGCAAGTCGGGGTAGGCGTTATTGCAGCATTTTTTATGTTCCTGGGCATTGCACAAGGATTCGGTGTTCAGGAATCTATTGTCAAAACATTCACCGGGATATTTGCCAAACGTAAAACCCTCATTCCACAAACGGCGGTGGTGACTTCAATGGCTATCGCCACCTGTAGTGGATCGGGAGCAGCGAATGCGGCCGTAACCGGGCAGTACACGATACCATTGATGAAAAAAGCAGGGTTCCCTGCTCTTCACGCCGGCGCTGTGGAAGCTTCAGCTTCGCTGGGAGGCCTGCTCATGCCACCCGTCATGGCAATAGCGGGGTTCCTCATGGCTGACTTTTTAGGCGTGACTTATTTCGAGGTTATCGCTCGAGGATGGGCGCCGGCACTCATTTTTTTTGGTATCATATCCCTATCGGTTTACCTTTTTACAGCGCGCTTCGTGCGGGGAAGGGGAAGCAGCAAAGATTTAGGAACGGAATCCATTATCCAAAAATACTCAAAAATGGATGTGCTCAATACAGCGATTTTCTTTTCCTTCATAGGCGTTTTGATCTATTTGATGGGTGTGCTCTGGTATGACGCATCAACCGCCGCACTTTACATTGCGGTCGGTCTCATTATCACCGGGTCCTTACTACGCATGTATAACCACCCCGGGACGATTTCAGATAAAATAAAAGAATGTGTTCGGTGTTTGCGCCTGTCCTTAGAGGGATTTGCCTCGGTCACCGCTCCGCTCATCCTCTTGCTCGCCATGCTCGGGGTGATGATAAATCTGTTCGTGGTCAGTGGATGGATGATTAAGCTGATGGGGTTATTGGCGACGGTTGGACAATACAATGTCGTAGCCCTTATCGCGGTTGGATTTCTGATCGGGGTCTTTTTAGGGCTGGGAATACCGCCCTCGGCCTGCTACCTACTCTCAGCTGTGGTAGTCATCCCACCTATGATACAAATCGGGATCAACCCCTGGGTAGCTCATTTCTTCCTGTTTTTCATAGCGGTCATATCTGAATATTCGCCGCCAACCTCTCTGGTAGCGGCTGTTGCTTCCCGTATTTCAGGTGCCTCTTTCATGAAGACGATGATGGTAACGCTGCAAATATCTATTCCATTTTTCTTCCTTA
>CAZPQA010000223.1:0-3420 GCA_964588535.1 uncultured Desulfobacteraceae bacterium | reverse complement strand
TGGTGTCCGCAGGTGGGACAGTTTCTGGCGGTGACGGTTCCAGAAAATGGCGTTTTTTTATGGTTTGGCATCTTTGTCTCCTTTGAAACCGCAGAAAAAATCGGATAGGTATTTGAAGGAAATATGATTTACGAAATCATCAGCCGAAGCTCGACAAAACCTTCCGGTCCCGCCGATGCGATCGTTTGCGATAGTTGGTCTATAGGAATATCCTCCCCATTTACCAGGATGCTTTTGCAACCCCTTCGGAATGCATCCGGTGGATCGGAAAAAAACCACCTGGCCGTATCCGAGTCGACCGTAACACCCCGCTTGAGAAAGGTTAAGCCGATTTCTTTGGCCAGAAGATTGAACAACTTGATGGATACCACTCCTGCACGGTCCTTGAGGGTCGTATCCCCCCGCCGGTGCGTGATTGTGCCGCGAAAGGCGGCCAGGTATCCACCCTTGCGAAAGGTTGCGCCGACCAATCCCGGCATGGCAGCTGAAAGCGCCAGCGTGGCGCCGCTTTCCATGATGGCCGTCGAAAAATCATCAACCGGTTTTCCGTTCAGGAAGGCCGTGCGGATTCGGTCTTTCACATAATCAGGATTCACATCAAACTGATTGCAGAGCAGATCCCTGATGCTGACACCGGTGTGGACATTGACTTTGAAACCTGCCTGCAAAATGGACGAAAACGCCACAACACCTGAATCCATTGGGTCAAACAAGAATTCCGCCGTCAAGCTTGCTTTTATCATGGTAGCACTCCTGCTCCCGACCCACCGGGAACCCATCGTATTGATGATGCGCACATTTGGCTGTTTTCAGTTAACCACCGCCTATGGGGGGGAAAACGCCAACCCTTTCGCCACCGTGGAGAAGGACGTTCGCATCTTCTTTCACACCATCGATAAAAATGAGCTTGACCTCGTCTCTTGGGATACGCAGTTGATCAAGCAAGGCGGATAAAGGCGTGCCTGGTTCAACAGGGTAATGGCCTGCTGAGTCCGCGGGCAGGTACTTTTTTAGAGAGGCAAAAAGCCTTATTTCGACAGTGACCGGCATAGGGTGTGTTTAAGATCATGCTGACATATGAGAATGATGGTTTTCGGAAAAAATGGGGGGAACCATGCGGGCCTCCCCCCATTTAACCATTATGCTGATGAAAACTAAAAGTTATAAACCTGATCCAGATCCTCGTCCGTCACCCCGAAGGTCACGTTGTGAGGCGGTAACGCCTCATCCGTGAAAAATGCGGGCAACCGATCGTCTTTGCTGGTAAAACCGGCGCGTTCGTTGAAATCCCTTTCCATCTTGAGGACGGTTTTGCCGAGTTCCGTGACATCATCCGCCGTCATATCCGCACCAAGAAAGCCACCGACCACATCGACCAGGGCCTGAAAAGTGTCTGGTTGGTCCAGAATCGCAAAGGCGATGAACAGGCACATGCCTGTGGCATCAATGGCGGCTGTTGCGATTTGCAGATTTCTGGACAGCTCGACCTGCCCTTCGGGTTTCAAAGGATCCACACTGCCGCCCACACCGAGGATATTGGTGGCCACAGCATACCCTGCTGTATGATCCGCACCCATCGGGGTGGTGGCATAGGTCACACCGATCCCCTGAACCGCCCTGGGATCGTAGGCCGGAAGCCCCTGTTTCTTGACCACCGGCACCCGTTCCACGCCAAGGACCTGCCCGGTGACCGCAGCACCACTACCCAATATTTTCCCAAGGGGTGTACCTTCGCCCACTTGCTTGACCAGGTTGATGGCTGCCTGGGCATCACCGAAATTCGCCAACCCCCCTTCCATGGCCACACCGACGGTGACGCCCATCTCAATGGTGTCAACCCCGAAATCATCGTCCAGTCGGTCCAACTGCGCGATGGCGTCCAGATCGTCGATGCCGCAGTTTCCGCCATGGGACCAGACGGTTTCGTATTCAACCTGTTTGGTCACATAATTTCCATCCTTGTCGTAAAAGGTTCCGGAACAGCGGATAACGCAGCCCTTGTGGCAGCCGTGGGTGGCGGACCCTTCACCACCCCTGGCGTTTTCCAGTTCCGCCTGGGATTCGCCGCTGATCTTGGAAGCGCCGTCAAACCGGCCGGATGAAAAGTTGTTGGTGGGATATCCACCGGCCTCGTTCAACACGTTGGTTAAGACGTTGGTCCCGTACGCCGGCAGTCCTTCACCGGTCACCGGGTGTTTCTTCAGCCCGGCCACAAACGCCTTGTTTGCTTCTTTAAACTTTTCCGGGTTTCCCGGTGAGCGTTTTGACATACCGGCGTCATCCACTACAATGACCTTAACGCCCTTGGCGCCCATCACGGCGCCGACACCCCCGCGACCGGCGTGACGTGTGGGCCGCTGTTCCATGTCCGTAAAGGCAATCGATGCAGCGGACAGCTTCTGTTCACCGGCCTGGCCGATGGAGATGCAGGCGATCTTGTCACCGTATTCCGCATTCATTTTGGCCACCAGGTCGTAATTGCCGAGCATCTTTAGGCTGTTGTCCGGAGTGACCTGAACACCATCCGCGCTTATGAGGACTTTATAAAGCGTGTCGTCCTTCGGCTTTCCCTCAAGCACGATGGCAGCATAACCCAGCCGGCCCAGCATCTGCGACGGCTGGCCGCCCGAATTGGCTTCTTTGATACCGCCGGTCAGCGGGCTCTTACATCCCACGGAAATACGTCCGGACATTGCCGCAACAGATCCGCTCAACATTCCAGGGGCTATGACCAACTTGTTATCTGCTCCCAGTGGATGACACAGCGGGGGAACCTCCTTTGAAACGATCGCCGACGTCATGGCACGGCCACCAAAACCGGCATAATCACCAAGAGGCCCGGTACTCACCTCGGGCCCTCCCGCTGCACCCATGTTGATTCGAACAATTTTGTCCATAGCCCTTCCCTCCTTCTCTTTAAAAACGGGTTGTTGTTTACGCTCCACCAATCGTTTCAAACCAATTTTGTCGCTACCGATCTAGCGGCATCCAGAACATCTTTCAGTGGCACTTTTTTTCACGGCCACACGTTTAGAATTTTCATATTCCGATGACAATTAACCGTTCGGTCTCCGATCTTCGCCACCTTAAATCCGGTGCCTCCATGGGTTGTTTTCCCCGTCCGGATTTCTCTGTGGGCCTTCATTCGATGGTCTGTTTGCCATCTTACCCCAAAAGTAGTGGTTTCAGCAATAAGAAAATCGGCGATTTTACTCACCATCTCCATTTTGCAAAGCACCGTAAGCAGGAAGATCGGTGACTATCCTCAATGCCTGAAATGTACGGAGCCGGGGCTTGAACGTTATGCACTTCCATATGAGGGTTTCAAATATCTTTTCGTGCTGTTGAAAGAGGGAAGCGACATATTTTTGAAATGGTTTTTCCATCAGGGCATTATTTGGTTGACAAAAAGAAAAAATT
>CAZPQA010000222.1:0-3437 GCA_964588535.1 uncultured Desulfobacteraceae bacterium | reverse complement strand
ACCTCTATGTTTGGATGCCGGCCGACCTCGACCAGTTTGGGTGAAAGTATTCACATGGAGCAGTCATTGGTGGGAAACGTTTTGTCAAGCTGGGCCATATGACCCCCGATGCTCGGCGCCTCCTCAACCAGGTAAACCTTAAAACCCGCAGTGGCAAGATCCAACGATGCCTGAATACCGCTGATGCCGCCACCGACGACCATCACATCGCCGAAATTGCTCTCCGTGAAACTTCTGCAAAGCTGTTCAATCTGTTCTTTTTCCAATTCTTTATGTCCTTATCAGAATTATGAGGTTCCCTATAAAGCTTCCTGTATGATCTCCGTGATATCCCTGATCTCTATTTTTTCATCCACACCCATGGTAATTCTGCTGTCCTCAAACATGGTAATGCAGTATGGGCACGACGTCACCAGCAACTCAGCCCCGGTCTCCATCGCCTGATCAATTCTGAGATCGCCGAATCTTTCACCCTTTTGCGTTTCCATCCAGACCCTGCCGCCGCCCCCGCCGCAGCAAAGACTGTCGATCCGTGTATCCAGCATTTCAGCCAATTCCAGGCCGGGAACTCTTTTCAGAACCTCGCGGGGTTCGTCGAATATGCCGTTATGACGACCCAGGTAACAGGGATCATGGTACGTTATTTTCTTTTCAAAGGGCTTGGTGAGCTCAAGTTTCCCCTGATTCATCAATTCCAATAAATATTCGGTGATATGAACCACTTCAAAATTTACCATGAAATCGGGATACTCGTTTTTGAAGGTTTCGTAGCAGTGAGGGGAAGAAACGAGGATCTTTTTCACGCCACTATCGACAAATGTTTTGATATTTTCCTTGGCCAGGCGTTTGAACAATTCCTCATCACCGGTTTTGCGGATGCTTTCTCCACAGCAATTCTCTTTGGCACCCAGTATCCCGAAATCCACCCCTGCGGCGCCCAAAATTTTCGCTGTGGCGGTGGCGATCTTTTTCGCTCTCGGGTCAAAACTGGGATAGCAGCCGGGGAAATAGAGGATCTCCATGTCTTCGGTGAATGTTTTTACCGATTGACCTTTTGCCCAGTCGCCACGGGTTTTCCGGTCTTCACCCAAGGGGTTGCCTTCACCAATGAGGCTTCCCACCGCGGTTCGGACAGGCTTCACAGAAGCAGGGAAGACCCCGTATTCCGTGGCCACCCTGCGCAGGGCGACCCCGGATTCGATCTGTTGTACGTCCCTGGGACACTGCTGTGGGCATCGACCACAAGTGGTACAAAGCCACATCTCTTCACTTTCAATCTCGGTAAAACCGAACGTCGCCTGTCGGACCAGCTTGCGCATGCTGAAGGATCTGACCCTGTTCCACGGACAAACCGTATCGCACAATCCACATTGGAAGCATCTTTTAAAGGCGTCACCACCGCTCTCTTTGATGACATCTATGATTTCTTTGTAGTCGGCTACACTCTCCACTGTCTTCCCTTATATTTAGTTTGTTGGGCCTCTTGTTTCGCCTTACGGTATTTTAACCCTTCTTTGACATGGACATTCGGGCAACGGTCTCCATTATCTTGTCCAGTCCATATTCGTTAGCCAATGCTTCCAACCCGATCTCCATCTCCTCGGGACTTTCTTCTTCCTCCACGTCCTCTTCCCGTTCTTCGTAAGTGAGCGCATCGACCAGACACCATTTGACACACAACGGCTCGTCTTCACCTTCGCACATATCGCATTTCAGGGGAAGGCCGGAATCGGGTTCTTTGAAATCATCCCTGGATGGGCAGGAAGCCCTGCAGAAAGCACACTCTTCGTATTCTTTTCCATCAATTATATATTTGTCTCTGCCCGCACATTCGGCAGCCGTATATTCACCTGCGTACACCGGAACATATATGTCCTTCAGGGGGTGGCGATTCACCTTGATACGGGACCTTGCCGGGTTGTTGCTGCTGTATTTGGGTAAAGCGTGAAAGGCGGAACAGATCACTTCACAGGCTCTGCAACCATTACACAAGTCGGCATCAACTTTTATGGTTTTAATGATTTTCTTTTTTTTCTCACCCACGGCTACACCTCCTTCTCTTTTTTGGCCGAGGTCTCTTTGGAAGGTGTATCACCATTATCGTTGTAGACCCCCCTCTCTTCGAAGTCTTCGGATACATAATCCAAACCCAGTTCATGTAAGGATTCTTGGGTCGGAATCCCCTGATCATTCCATCCTTTGTATTGGTAATAGGTATCTAAGAGCTCCTTTTCAAGCTCGGGGAATCGTTTCTTCCAATGGTTTGCAGGCGGCGCGTCGTCTTTCCTTCTCATGCCTCTTCTGATGTTGATGGCCCTGACCAGGGTCCGGTATCGTTTGGCCGCCTGAGTCAGTTTCTCTTCATCCATATCGATGCCGGCGCCTGCCGAGATAAATTTCGGGTAATTGTGGATATGGTAGGGCGGTTTCAGGGGGAATGAGCTCAATCCGGCGCACATGCCGAGGGCGTCATCGATGTAGTGCATCCGCTCCTGCCAGTCAACGATATCGCAACACATCTCAGGTGTTGGATAATAGGGGATTGAGTTGTCTCCGCGCAGTTCCCAGTCTATAAAATACTGTTTGAATTTATCATCGGGAACCTGGATCCAGTCCTCCGTAAACTTTTCCCTGTGTTCTTTTTTGGGAAAGGGCGCCTGGGGAAACTGCCCTTCGATCTGGGTGATATTAATCTTCTCACCGGTGGCATACATGAGGAAATAGATGGGGTTCAGCATGGAGAGTTTGAGCGGCAGCTGTTCATGTTTCTTAATGGTATTATGGGCATATTCTTCAGCACCCTTACCGATCTCTTTGGCCGCCCAATAGGTGCCGTTGGCCAAAACGTCCCCGATGCCTTCCCGTTTAACAATCATATCCAGCAGATAATAAAATCGCCCCTCATTATCCTCGGGCAGATCCGGCAGATCTTTATCCGTCAGGATACCGTCTTCATAAAGTTCCAGGGCGAAGGCCATAACCTGGGGTGCTGAAAATCCGTCCAGCCCGTACTCCGTAGCACTTTGAGCAATGCCCAGACCAAATTCAAGGTCGCTCATGGCCGCCATGGTGTAGGTCAGTTTTGTAAAACACTTCATCATGTAGGTGGGGCGGTCCGGAGGGGAGATGGTGGCACCGCAGGTCATGGGACAGTTAAAACAACTGATGAGCCGTGTCCGCATGGTTTCCAAGGTCTCCATCCATTCCCTTGCGATGTCATCGTTCCAGAAATCTTTTCTACGGAGACGGGAGTTGCCCCACATGAAATTCTCGGTGTGCCACTTTTCATCGTGCACTTTCATTTCCTGGGGTGATCCAAGCCCGGCCAGAATGGGCATGACCCCTTTAATGGGGTTCTCGTTCCGGAACTTTATATACTCCAGCACTTCGTTACAGAGCTCCAGGAATTCAGGCGGTTGGGCCAGATTGATGTCCTT
>CAZPQA010000221.1:0-3489 GCA_964588535.1 uncultured Desulfobacteraceae bacterium | reverse complement strand
AGGTCCATGGGAAGAAAGGGGAAATCAATAATTTTGTATTGTGTCCCCGGAATTTACTAATCAAAAGTATATTAGCGCTTGACGAATTTCATAATACCGCATATGGTATTATGAGGAGGTGGTGGTATTCGCACTGTAATTGATACGAACATCCTTTACGCGGGGCTGTATTCCAGCACTGGTGCATCGTTTCAGGTGATCCAGGCTGTCATGAAAAAACGTGTCCGACCCGTGATGTCTGTCGCCCTGTTTTTTGAATATGAGGACGTTTTGAAACGGAACAGCAGAAAATTGGGTTTAACCGATGCAGGAATTGATGCTTTGCTGGACGCTTTTTGCGCTTTGTGCTCACTGCACAAAATTCATTATTTGTGGCGACCGTTTCTCCCTGATCCTAAAGACGATCACGTTCTCGAACTGGCGGTGGCGTCTGGTGTGAAAACCATCACAACTTTTAACAGGAAAGATTTCAAGGGGGTTGAGGACTTTGGTGTGGAAATTCTCTCTCCGAAGACACTATTGGAGGAAATCAAATGGGTGCTTTAAGTTTGAGATTGCCGGAGTCAATCCATAGACACATTCGTGAGATTGCGAAGCAGGAAGGCGTGTCGATCAATCAGTTCATTTCCTCAGCAGTGTCTGAAAAAATATCAGCACTCCTGACAGAAGAATATATTAACGCACGCGCTGCCAGAGCTGACTTGGACAAAGTTGACCAAATTCTCGCCAATGTGCCGGAACGACCTCCGGTTGCTGGAGATGAATTGTAGGCGGCGAACCAAACGCTTTACCAGACGTCTGACGATCATGCGCTTTGTGTGTGGGACCTTCAGGCCCTGGGCCCCGGCAATGACGTCCGAACGGCTATGTCAAACCCCATGGATTCCAGGCTGCTGATCCACTGGCCAGCGTCTTCCATCCGGTCGTAGGCCCCTGCCACAAGCAGGCATTGACCCTTTTCATCCCATACCCAGCTGTACTCCAGAAACCGAATACCATGGGATTCGAGCTTCAGTCTCAGTTCCTCTCGAACCGATTCCCTTTCATCGAACTCGAGATTCTTGTAGGATTTCCACTGGATGCATACATAGTTCATATCAAACACTATTCCAGCAAAAGCCCGTTGCTTTGCCCCCTCTGATGGATACCTTTGGAGATCACCAGTTTATTTCCCACCTTCTCGCCGGCGTCCCGGACTTCTGCATCCTGTCGCAGGGGTTTTCCCCGATTTGTGAAAATGTGGGGGTAACGATAGGCAGCATATTTTTTTAACAGGGGATCTTCCACCTTGATGATCCCATAACCGGTTCCAGAAGCACGTTGTTCAGATTGACTCTTCAGCTTTTGCTCGAAACCTTCCAGAACACCGAGAGCGAAATCCGTACGTCGATAGCGGTTCAATCCTTTCTTTTTGTTATATTCTCGCCATTGGGATTCAATAAAACGATTTACAAAATCATACACATAACTTGCGATTTTCACATTCTTTTCCGTGCCGCTGATCTCCAGCACGCGCCCCATTTTCCCCTTATCCATGACGTAGGTGCTGACCCAGAGGACATACACATAGTAGAACTCACCCAGCAAGTACGCCAGACGGTGCTCTTCCCTGAAACGCCGTAGCATGGGCTTTCCCAGGAAAACACTTACAAAATTCCGACCCTCCTCAAGGCGAATCAGGTCCATATTGTATTTGTCCACCAGTTCATGGGCCTTGGTCATGGCCGCTTCCGCTTCATGCTGATTTCGACTCTGGGCCAGACTCATGAGTTTTTTGATGCGCACCATCATTTTATCTTCATGGTTTTTGGAATCCTTTAAACCCTTTTCATCCAGAAGTCTGAAATTTCCTGAAGCGGCAGGATCCGCCCGAAGGTGATAACACGACTCTTTAAAACAGGGGCCATGGGGGGGTTCATTGCGTGCTCCCAGAACCTCTTCCGCAAACTGATGGGCCATCTCATGCTTGAGCACCTGGCGCACCGCATTCCAGGAATGTTCCAGCACAAGGGACCGGCTCATAACAATCTCCCGGTTTTTCCGCGACCAGTATCCCCATTGATTGTTCATGTCTTGAATGGCAAAAAGGGGCTTTCGCATTTGATCTTCATAGGAAGACGGCAAAACCCACAGCGCCGTATCCCATTCACAGGAAAGCCCATGCAGGATTCGACGTTCAAGGGATTCTTGTATTTCAATTGCGTATTTCTTCATAGGTTCCATCTTTTACAATTGCTCAAAGGGTGCAGGGGGCAGTTGTCAGGGTGCAGAATAGTCAGCTTGGGATATCACCGTGCCCCCTCACAACTGTCACCTGTGCAACCCTACAATTGAGGTACCGCTTTTTCAAGTTCTTTATTCCCGGCTCTTGCCATACTATTCTTGTTATAATACAGTGACTCGAAATTCGTTTTTCCACAAAATCAAGAGGGGGGTGAACATGAAAGAATTCCTCAAGCCCGGCATCAACTGGCTCATCGTTTTCATCCCCATAGCCTTTTTGATCAACTACTTCCCCCCCCTGAAAAATGATATTGCACTCTTTGTCTGTTCCTGCCTGGCCATGGTGGTGCTCTCCAGCCTCATCAGCACGGCGACAGAGCAGCTGGCCGCGCACGTGGGTTCCCGGATCGGCGGCCTACTCAATGCCACTTTCAGCAACCTTCCCGAGATCATTTTTGGAACCGTTGCCCTCTACCACGGTCTGGATGAACTGGTGAAAGCCGCCATGACCGGTGCCATCATCGGAAACCTGCTATTCGTCATGGGGCACGCCATGTTGGCGGGAGGCCTGAAGAACGGGACACAGCGTTTTTCCGTAGCCCGGGTGAGCGACTTTTCAACGGGGCTCATCATCGCCTCTCTGGCGCTCTTTATCCCCACCGTCTACCAGGAGGTTTCAAAGGAAGCCGTTGACGCAATGACCCATGACGAGACCATGATCCTTTCGCTGTGGATTGCCATCATGCTTTTCCTGTCGTATATCGGCAGCCTTATTTACACCCTCTTTTCCAAAGATAATCAGACCCCGGATGATAAAAAGCCCGAGGAGGAGATACCGCCGGATAAACTGTGGAGCAAAAAGAAAGCTGCCATTATTCTCGGCATCTCCAGCTTTTTCATCGCCGTTATTTCCGATTTTGTCGCCGGTTCAGTGACGGTGGTTGAAAAAGCTTTCGGACTGACCCATCTCTTCATGGGGGTTGTGATCATTGCCATCATCGGAAATGTCGCGGCCCAGACCACCGCCGTCCGAATGGCCATGAAAAACAAAATGGATTTGTGTATTGAAGTGGCCGTCAATGCCAGTTCACAGGTGGCACTACTCGTGGTACCGCTGCTGGTCTTTACATCGTACCTCTTCGGCCATCCCATCAACCTTCATTTCGGATATCATGAAATCGTTGCCGTTGCAGGCGCGGTGCTGCTCACAACGCAGATCTGCCTGGATGGGAAGTCCAACTGGCTCAATGGACTGCAGATGCTGGT
>CAZPQA010000220.1:0-3545 GCA_964588535.1 uncultured Desulfobacteraceae bacterium | reverse complement strand
CTTCCCCATAACCTTTTGCCCAGTGCCAAGTCGGTGGTGGTCTGGTTTATCCCCTTTAAGCATCACATCCAAATAGAGGGATGTATCGTGTCCTTTCGGCAAGCCTGAGTAGACGAAAAAAAGTGCATTTTTTTTCGGGAGGGATGTCATGGCGTGCGGCGCATGGCATCCCCGTTTCAAGATGGATTATTAATTGGGAGAGGGTATGGCCTGTCTGAAGTTCCAAGGCAGCCAGTTTTCGGGATTTTCAGCCACCTGTGAAGGGTTTCTGTGAAGCGCCAGCAGATAGTCGAATGGGTTTTCCCCGGCCATGCTGCAGGTTTGGATAAGGCTCATGAAAATGTCTCCGATCAGCGCTCCGTTTTCCGTTTTATAAAAAAGAGAGTTTTTTCGATGGATGATGGCCTTTTTCAAGGCCCTCTCGCAGATATTGTTATCAAGGGGTGCCCCGGGAACCGTTAGAAAACGGGTCAACGGTTTCCAGTGGTTGAGCATATAGGAGATCGCTTTTCCCAGACCGGAATTGGGTTCCACAAGCTTTTCATCCAGCTGTTTGTTGAGCCAAAGATAAAGTGCATCCATCAATGGCTTGCTCTCAGTCTGATGGAATGCCAGCCGCTCTTCGGGCGTCATCTTTTCATCCTTTGAGATCTGGTTGTTGTGATAGACCTTTGCAAGGGTGTCAATCACGAATTGGCACTCTTCGGGAAAACTGGAGACCACATCCACAAAGTTTCTTCTGCCATGGGTCAGACAGTTTGAAAGAATAATTTGCAGGTCTTCTGAAGTATTTCTGGAAAGGGCATCACACATGAGCAAGGGCGGACTCAATCCATGAATACGGTTTTCGAAAAGTTCCTTCAGGTTTTCACCGGCGTGATTTCGTCCTGTGAAATAAAGGACAACCGTTCGATCCTCAATTTTCGATAGTATGCCGGTGGTAAAAATCCCCTTTCGGCCGTTTTCGGTTTCCCCCTCTTTTATCAGGCTCAAGATTTTGCCTTTTGTATCATCAATATGGAATAAGGCGCCCTGGGCAGCCTGTTTCAGCATTTCCATATAAGGTGGTTTAGCCTGTAACCCTAAAACCTGTGCAAGTTCCCACTGGGTCGATGCCGGAGCAGGAACGCCCAGACTGGCCTGAAACTGTTCCAACCGATAGAAAGGAAGTCCGTTGGCGTATTTCAGCAGCGCTATGGTGACGGCAGCCGTTTCGTCATATTTCTTTGTTCCCATATCTTCGGGGGGTGTTGCGGTAAAAATTTCACCGCAAAGGTTGCATCGGAACTTCTCCATTTCGTAAACGGTTCCCTGTAAAGGGGGGGAACCCACAATTCGAACCACGGTCTTGGGGATTTTACACCGATAGACCTTTCCATTGATGCATTCCGGACATGGATCACCATGTTTGAGGCTTTCGTGACTGACAAACACTTTTTCTGCGCCCGTATAAGCCGATGCGCCGTTTCGACCATGTCCCTTTCTTTTTTTCGGGGGTTTTTTACCACCTTTGGGATCGTCGCCATCATTGTCTTTCGGTTCATCAAACACTTTGTTTTTCTTTTCGGATTTTTGTCCAAACAAAAGATTGAGCAGCCTTTTGATGGATGCGGCCTTTTGATCTCGAACCTGACTCAGGGATTCAATGGTATCCGCCATGGCCTCAATGGCCTCATAGTCCTGTTCGGATACCACAGGTTTTACCCTTTCAAGAAGGGCTTTGATATCTTCAGGGGTTAAATCGATCCTTCGGGGCTTATCCGGCATGACACAAATGCTCCCGAAAGTGTTTATTTAAGGGATAACCCCAGACCCCCTTTATGGTACGATTGGGTTTACCGGTCTGATCGTTTTTGCCTCTTCCGGTGGTATCACCCAGATAGATCCAGTTGCCGGCTTTATAACAGGTGCCGGAAAACAAGGATTTATCAACGAATGTCTCAAGATAGTAAATCGGATGATTGTATTGCTTTTGCCAATCGCCGGGAAGTTGCCGGGCCATTTGGCTCAAAACATGAGACGCCAGATTTTTGACCCGAACCCAGGGCAATATGAGAAAGCGGGTATTATAGGCGATCAACGACAGGTTTTTCATTCGAGCATCAGGCGACCACCCGATAAACTGATCCCGGGATTTGATATGACGTGGCGCTGAACTCCAGGCCATGCACGCAATGGGATTTTCTCCAGCGTAAACAATGTATTTCAGATGTTCTCCGACCGGTCTGCAATAGCCCAGATAATGATGCTGGTCCACCAGAGAGTTGAACAATTTTTCTGAAGGCGTACGACGGACCTGCTTAAACTGCAACGGACGGATAGTTTTCACAGATGCGGTCAGGGGCTCTTGTGAAACCTGAACCACTTCAGGCTTTTTGCGTTTACTCAACGGGTTAACCGGCGGGCGTTTTCTGGGTGGAAGCTGGATATGCCCCGATCGGTGAAGCTGCAACATCAGCCCCCGGCATACCATATCTTTTGGAACACCGTTTTGTTGTACCCAGTTCCACGCCTTGCAAAGTTTAAGCGATAGAGCATACCGGCTGTCATGGGGATTCGATGCGATCAACCCCTTTATAAAGGAGATGTCTTCAGGGTTGTACGTCTTGCCTCTATATTTGATTGCCGTTTCCATGACAAGAACATAAGGCATGTGCACTTTGAACGCAAGGGGGGGGGCACCCATTTTTTTCAGCCCAAACTAATTTTTTTCCATAAAGGCGCGGCTCCTCCGGGGTTGGTGTTCCACAAAATCATCTGCAACTCATGGGCAGCCAACTGTTCCACACGACCCTTTTCCGGCCACCAGTGAAAACGACCGCTGGACAACCGTTTTTGACAAAGCCAGTATCCTTGGCCGTCATACACGAGAACTTTAATGGATGTTCCTCGTCTATTCCGAAAAACAAAAACATATCCGGAGAAAGGATCTGATTTTAAGACAGAGCGGCATATGCAGGCCAGACCATCAATGCCTTTTCTGAAATCCACCGGCTTTACCGCCAGAAGAATCCGCATTTGAGGGCTGATTTGGATCATGGCTGTTGACTCCAGAATGTCTGAACAAGGGATAGAACATCAATATGCCCTTTCGCATGAACTTTCATTGTGGCGCCTGCTTTTTCAAGTTCCAGACTCACCTCATTGGAATCTGTTGGTGTATTCAGCGGTGGAAATTCAATAAAGGCGGGCTGGCAGGGTTCTCCTTGAAAAATATCCTGCATCGCTTCAACACGGCTTTTCAAGGCTGTGTGGTTTAATCGCAATGATTTTGAAATCTCACAAATGCTGAAGGTGTCAGCGAGTGATGCTGCCGATTTCCATAATGATTCAGGAATCCGATTCCGCCCTTTGCGGTTATTACGCCAGTCGGCAAACTGGTTCTGTACTGTTTTGAGACGTTGCTTCTCCTTTGATTTTTCGTTCGTCATGGGCTATCCTCCTCGAATGTTTTCGATAGCCCATTTTAATACCGCTGGCGGCTCTTTTCATGCACGCTTGCCGAAAGGACACCCAGGATTTCGCAAAGCTGCCAGATGTATCTT
>CAZPQA010000219.1:0-3552 GCA_964588535.1 uncultured Desulfobacteraceae bacterium | reverse complement strand
CTTTGGGAGAAGGCGTTGTCAAATGGTTTAGCGACCGAAAAGGATTTGGTTTTATTTCACAGGAAGATGGACAGGATCTGTTTGTTCATCATACGGGCATTGACATGCCCGGATTTAAGACCCTCAGCGAGGGCGACCGGGTGAGTTTTGAAATTGAAGAGAGCGATCGAGGCCCGAAGGCCAAGGACGTCGTCAAACTTTAATCCACTGAAATAGATATTTCACCACTGAAGGCATCGTTTCCCTTGAACGGAAAAGATGCCTTTTCTATTGACGCTTCCGCTTTCAAGCCACTATATTCGCGCCATGACCCACACACCCCTCACCAGTGAAGATATTCTGGGCCCGGACGGTATGTTGAGCCGGCGCATCGATGGCTTTGAAATCCGCCCCTCCCAGTTGGAAATGGCACGCCTCATCGAAAAAGCTCTCTATGAACGATCATCTGTCATCGTAGAGGCGGGGACAGGCACAGGGAAAACCTTTGGGTATCTCGTCCCGGTTTTATTGAGCGGGAAAAAAACCGTTGTTTCCACCGGCACCAAAAACCTTCAAGAGCAAATTTACAAGAAGGATATCCCTCTTCTCAAAAGCGCAACGGATTTAAGCATCGATGCCATGATCATGAAGGGTCGAAAGAACTACCTATGTCTGCACAAATACCATCAGCACTTCCAGCAGAAATCCCTTTTGAATACGGCTCTGACCGGTGTCCAACAAAAGCTTGAAGCATGGATTGAAACAACCCCATTCGGGGACCGGGGAGAACTGGGGTGGCTGGCCGATGACGATCCCCTCTGGGATGCCCTTTCCGCTTCTTCGGATCAATGCATCGGTCTGGATTGCATGTTCCTGGACGATTGTTTTCTGGCAAAACTGCGCAGCAGGGCGGCCAGGGCCAGGCTCATCATTGTCAACCATCACCTCTTTTTTGCAGACATGAAAGTCAAAAAGGGAGGCTTTGGCGAAATTATTCCCCGATTTCAGGTGGCGGTTTTTGATGAGGCCCATACCATTGAAGAGATTGCCACCACCCATTTCGGTGAAAGTATCAGTACCCGCCAGATTACAGAATTTGCAAACGATCTGGAAAAGCAGATAAAGACCCTCGCCTCGGAGGAAAGGGGTGAGGCCAAAAAGCCCCTGGACGACATAAGAGGGGCAACTGAGATCCTGAAGACCCTGTTTGACGCTTCCGAAAACAGAGGACGGGTGGACCCGGAAGCTCTTTCCCAAATTCGAAACGGCCCGGCCCGCGGAATTCGCCGCGGCCTGGCCTCCGTTTCAAGCTTGCCGTTTATAAAAAAAGCAAATAATTTACATTGGGCGCTGGTTCTGGAACGTGCGGGAGACCTGGATCACCGGATGGAGCAGGTTGTGAGCCAAAAGGATGCCAACTGGCTGAACTGGTATGAAAGAAGAACGCGCAGTCTGGTCCTTCATGCATCACCCCTTGATGTGTCGGATTCCATGAACCGGCACCTCTATGAAAAAGTACATTCCGTGGTGTTGACATCCGCTACCCTCTCCACCAACAATAAATTCGATTACATCCGCAGTCGTCTGGGTCTTCCCGAAGAAACCCTTGAAGGCCTTTATGCGTCACATTTCGATTTTGAAATTCAGACACTGCTCTATTTGCCCAAAGACTTTCCGGCCCCCAATGAATCCCACTTTCCTGTTGAAGCCGCCGGTGAAATCATGCGGATTCTTACAGAATCAAAGGGTCGCGCACTGGTCCTGTTCACCAGCTATTTCAATCTAAACAGGGTTTACGAAGTCATAAAGGGTCAATTGTCTTATGCGGTTTTCAAACAGGGGGATGCGCCCAGATCCACGTTGCTTGAAAAATTTAAGCGGGATATTCACTCCGTTCTTCTGGCCACGGGATCCTTCTGGCAGGGTGTAGACGTGCCGGGTGAGGCGTTAAGCTGTCTTATTATTGACAAGCTCCCCTTTGCATCCCCCGGAGATCCTCTGGTGGCCGCCAGGATCGAAGCCATACGGGAAGGCGGCGGGAACCCCTTCATGGAGTATCAGGTCCCCTCTGCGATTATTTCCCTGAAGCAGGGCCTGGGGAGATTGATTCGGAAGGCATCGGACCGGGGGATAATGGCCATCCTGGATAAAAGGATTTTGACCAGCCGGTATGGCGGCATATTTTTAAAGAGTCTGCCCCCCATTCCCGTTATTCATGACATGGAAAAAATTGAACGGTTTTTCTCAAAAGGAGCTGAAAAATGAGCCCAAAACCATGGCAAGTCGTATCCAGCACAAAGGACAGGGACTATCGCATTTTCAATCTGCGTACGGACCTGGCCATTTCTCCCCGCACCGGAAAAGAGCATCATTTTTTCATCATCGAGTCTTTGCCCTGGGTCAACGTCATTCCCCTGACCCCTCAAAACGAAGTGGTGCTGGTAAAGCAGTACCGCCACGGCACACAGAATGTCACCCTGGAAATTCCCGGCGGTCTCGTAGAGGCATCAGATTCACCGGAGGGCGCCGCGAAAAGGGAGCTGATGGAAGAAACCGGCTATGGGGCTTCAGAAATTATTCTCCTGGGCACCGTCCATCCCAGCCCCGCCATACAGAACAATGTTTGTTATACCTTCCTGGCCAAAAATGTAATTCTTTCCGGCAAACAGGAGCAAGATGATAAAGAAGATATTCAGGTGGTTCTCAGGCCCCTTGCTGAGATCCCGGCCATGATTCAAAAAGGAGAGATCACCCATTCCCTGGTTCTGGCAGCCTTTTACCGCTATTTTATGGAATACGCACCCGCCTTCACGTAGCTTGTTTGCCTTGACTACACAAACGCCAATTCTTATGTTTTTGGAACGGTATAGTCAGCCTTATATCCCGAAGGAGGTATTTAAAAAATGGGAAACTGGATGAAAACAACCTTGTTGCTCGGCCTGATGACCGCCCTGATCGTATTCATCGGTGGTCTTTTCGGCGGAAAACAGGGGATGATCATAGCGTTCGTGCTGGCGATGGGCATGAATTTTTTCAGCTACTGGTATTCGGACAAAATCGTACTCCGCATGTACAAAGCCACAGAGGTGAACCCGCAGGACTTTCCAACCCTGTTTCAGGCGGTGAGCGGCCTGGCCCAGAATGCGGGGCTACCCATGCCTCGGGTTTATATTATTCCCGATGACTCCCCCAACGCCTTTGCCACGGGCCGGGATCCGGAGCACGCGGTGATTGCGGTCACCGAAGGGTTGCTTCGAACCATGAACAACGAAGAGGCCACCGGCGTACTGGCCCATGAAATGAGCCACATCAAAAACAGGGACATCCTCATCGGCTCCATCGCCGCTACCATGGCGGGTGCCATTATGATCATTGCCACCATGGCCCGCTGGTCCGCCTTTTTCGGGGGCGGCAGTCAGGATGAGGAAGGGGGCGGGATGGGAATGATCGGCCTCATTGCCATGTCCATCCTGGCGCCCGTTGCGGCCATGCTGATCCAGATGGCCATCAGTCGTTCTCGGGAATACCTGGCTGACGCCACGGGGGCACAGATTGCGGGAAATCCGGAAGGTC
>CAZPQA010000218.1:0-3592 GCA_964588535.1 uncultured Desulfobacteraceae bacterium | reverse complement strand
CTTTCACTCCGCCTCGCTGCCCAGATAGGCTTCTTTTACGTCCGGGCTTTCCATAACATCAATCGCCAGGCCCTCGGCAATCTTTCGCCCGTAATTCATCACCATCACCCGGTCGGCAATGCGGAAAAGCTCTTTTAGACGATGTTCAATCATGATAATGGTCTTGCCCTGGTGTTTGAGCTTTTCAATAATGGGCACGATGCTGGCAACTTCCGCCAAACTCAGGCCGGAAAACAGCTCATCCAGGATGATCAGATCCGGACGGAGGGCCATTGATTTGGCCAGTTCCAGCCGTTTCAGATAACCCTGGGGCAGTGCGCCCGCTTTTTTGTAGCTCACATGGACGTCCCGTTCAAAACCCACTTCTTCCAGCAGGTCCAGAGCTACCGCGTCTCTATTCCCGTACTTGCCCCCGGCCAACTTTTTGACCCGGGGGGAATAGAGCGGCACGATGAGGTTCTTGTAGGCCGGCAGCTGGTAAAAAGGCCGGACCATCTGGAAGGTTCTGGAAATCCCTTCGCCTACCACCTTGTAGGGAGGCCAACCGGTAATGTCTTTTCCCCGGAATTCAATACGACCCGCCACCGGCTTCACAAATCCCGTAATAAGGTTCACCAAAGTGGTTTTTCCGCTTCCGTTGGGGCCGATGACGCCCAGAAGCTGTCCTTCCTGAAGGTCAAAATCCATACCTGAAACAGCGGTTACACCGCCGAAGGTTTTGGTCAAATTGGATACCCTGAGCAAGGGTGCCTGTTCCGTCATGATACGTCCACCCATCTTTCCATCTGCTGATATTTCCGTTGGATATAGGCAAAAATACCCTCGGGCATCCCCACCACAAAGACGACCAGGAACAACCCATAAAAAACCATCCTCAAAGCACCGAGAGCCCTGAGCATTTCCGACAGGGGAACCAGGATAAAGGCCCCGATCAGGGGGCCGGCGAAGGTGCCTGTCCCCCCCACCACGGCGGCGGCCACCGGCATGATGGAATAGTCCAAAGCAAATCCGGGCATACCCGCGAACATGTCCATATGGGTGCCGAAGGCTCCGGCGAAACATCCAACGCACGCCCCCAAAAAGAGGACCTGGGCCTTGTACCAGTAAATGTTAAGGCCCGCGCTCATGACGGAGCGATCATTGTCGCTGATCCCCTTGATCACCAGGCCGTAATCGGACCCCATGATCCGCCGAAATCCGAAGAGCGTCGCCAGAAGCGCCAGTTGAATAATAAAGAGCGCCGTCAGCTGGTTGGGGAAAGGCGTAAGCGCCGTCAGCCCTTCCGTCCCTCCGAGAATTCGCGTGGCCTCCACCAGCCGGCTCAGCATTAGGGGCAACACGAGGGTCACCATGGCGAAGTAGATGCCGCGAAGCCGCAACACGGGCAGCAGCAGGACTGTACAGATCAATCCCCCCAGAATGGTGGCAATGGGTATGGTCAAAACGGGCGGAAATCCCGCATAGTAATTGAGCGAACCCGCCAGGTAGGAGCCGATTCCGAAAAAAAGGGCTTGCCCCAGGGAAAGAAGTCCAGCGCTCATGAGCATATCCCAGCTCATGGCCAGCAATGCATAGATGGCTGTTGAAATAATAACTTCTCGCCAGTAATCGCTGAGCATGGGCGAAAAGCAGAGGAGACCCACCACGGGAATCGCTCCGGGAATAAGCAGATAAAGCATTTCCCGATAGCTTGTCAGCGCAAATATATCCGCCGAGCGGGCTTTGACGCCACGATCAATTCGTTCCTTACGTCTGTTCATGGTATTATGCTATATTCTTTCTTCAAGTTCTTTCTGGTGGCTGAAGAGTCCGGATGGCTTCACGATCAATACAATAGCGATGGCAATGAGGCTTACCAGCATCATCCAGTGGGGTTCCAGGTAATTGGCCGTAAAGGTCTGGGAATACCCGATGAGCACACTGGCCACCAGGATGCCCACGGTGCTTCCCAACCCACCCACGATACACACGGCCAGGGCGTTGATCAGGACCTCATACCCCCCTTCCACCGCAATGGTTCCCAGCGGCAGGATCACTACTGCCGCGATGGCCGCCAGTGCGCACCCCAGCGCCATGCTCAGCGCCCCCACCAGGTCGGCGTCGATGCCGAACGTCAGCGCCGTCCGCTCATCCTGAGCAATGGCCCGGAAGGCCAGCCCCACGCGAGTGTAGTTGGTAAAGAGGTACAGACCGAAGGTCAGGCCCACGGCAATGAGGGCGATAATCATCCGCTGGTAGTCGATGTACACATCGCCGATACTGAAGCTGCCGTCGATGAACACGGGCAGGGTATAGCGAAAGCCTACAAAATCGAAATACCGGAACAGCTCCATGATGGCCAGACCCAGGCCAAATGTAGCCATGACCTCGGACAGGGGCATGCCCTTGATTCGCAGGATCACGCCATAGTAGATGGCCAAACCCATGAGCGCCGCCAGCACAATGGCAATCAAAACGGCCAGCAGGTAAGGGACGCCCAGGGTGTTTAAGAGTATCCATGCGGAAAATCCAGAAAAAATATAGACCGCCCCGTAGGCGAAGTTGGCCACGCCGCTGATGCCGAACGTCAGGTTGAATCCCATGGCCAGAAGAGCCAGGATCGCACTGTTGACAAAACCATAGATGAGTGTCCCTAATAACATGGGAAGTCTCTTTTTTGAAGGGTTCAGTTTTCAGTTGTCAGGGTGCAGTGCGCGCTTCTCCTGACAACTGATAACTGACAACTGACAACTTATTTCAAACTCTTGAGGCCTTCGGGCAATTGGATCTTGCCTTCCGCCACAGACGGGGGATAGACGATGACGCGTTTTCCCGGCTCTTGCCACTGAATCATGCAGCCCAGGGCTTCCACTTCCGGGTTGCTGCCATAGATCACCTGGTGGTCCTTGCCGAACTTGATGCGGCCCATGGCACCCTGGCGGTCTGTTTTTTCCAGCGCTGCTACCACCTTGTCACCGTTGACGCTTCCAGCCAGTTCGATGGCGTCTTTCAGCATATAAACCATCTCATAGGCAGGCGCAGGGGAATGGCCGGCTTCAATGGGTTTACCGTATTTTTTCTTATATTTTTCGTAGAACTCAACGGACTTGGGAACTTTCGGGACAGGCAAGTTACCAATTTCAAAGATGCAGTTCATGGCGCCCGCAATCTTGCCGTCAAAGGTCTTCCAGGCCCCGGGACCGGCAAGGGGTGAAATAAAACCGGCCATCAAGGCGGGGATATGCATGGTCTTCCACTGTTTTACAAGGATACCGCTTTGGGGCATGTCAAAAATAGGCAGGATCACCTGGGCACCCTTGGCTTTGGCCTTCATGAGCCCGGCGGAAAAATCCGAGCTACCCGTGGGATACTGCTGGCGACCGACCACTTCCCATCCCATCTTATCAAAGACTAGTTTTTTCATGAGGTCGCCTGTCTTTCTGGCCCAGGCCACATCCTGGTTCATAATAAAGACCTTATTGAAACCGAATTCCTTATTCAGATAGGCCATGGTGCCGCCCAGGTATTTAATGAGATAGACCGCATTCAGGCAGGCCCTGAAGGTGTATTTGTACTTGTCATAGTTTGTCATCACCTTTTTCTGCATGCCCGG
>CAZPQA010000217.1:0-3593 GCA_964588535.1 uncultured Desulfobacteraceae bacterium | reverse complement strand
CCACGAAAGACAATAGATTCCGCTCATTTTCCAAATGGGTTTCGAAACTGGTGTTAAATGAATCGGTTATCAGTTTCTTGGATGCGGCAAAAGAGTCAAGAGATCTTTTCTTCAGTTTGCAAACGAGTTCAAACGCCGTTTCAACCGTTTGGCCATCATCCACCATTTCGGTTACAAGACCCCATTTTAGGGCTTTTTCTGCACTGATCGGCCGGTCAAATGCTGCGATTTCAAGGGCCCTTGCTGCCCCCACCAGCCGCGGCAAAATGAATGAGCCCCCACCGTCTATGCTGAGCCCGTTGGAGGTATAACCCTGTTTTAGAATGGCGGATGTTGCCATGACCCTGAAATCACACGAAAGGACCAATGAAAAACCACCCCCTGCGGCCAGGCCGTTAATGGCTGCCACCACCGGTTTGGGCATTCGCCGGATTTCAATGACGGCCTGATGAAACCGTGCCGCCAGTTCGTGAAAGGCTTTTGAAAGATCATTCCCATATCCCTTTACCCACCGCAAATCACCACCGGCACAAAAGGCATTACCCTTTCCCGAAATGACCACACCGGCAATGTTCCGGTCCAGGGCGAGGGCGATAAGCGTCTCTGAAAGCCGTTGCACCATATCCAGGTCAAAGGCATTATACGCTTTAGGGCGATTCAGGTAAACAAATGCAACGCCTTTTTTTTCTTCAAGATGGATCATATTTGCCATTGGGGACCTCCCTGAACCTGTCCGGCCGTCGTAGCATTCGCTACTGCCGACTCCGCCGAAGTGGCTACGATGGCCGGATTGGCGGAGTCGGCTTGAATTCGAGTATTCAATAACCTGTCACTTTCACATAAGCGCTTTGACAATCATCAATGTGGGTGTTACAGTTGACTCAGCGCCGCTATTTCGATATGGATAACAGCGCCTGAATGAAAACGCAGCAATATAACCGCAAAGCATATCCTAAACAAGAAACGATTTCAATGGAAACCAAACACCACCGCTTAATCGATCACTATGAAAGGCGCCTTAATTACCTTCGCATCTCCATTACGGATCGATGCAACCTTCGGTGCCTCTATTGCATGCCATCTGATGGCCTCGAAAAATTGGAGCACAAAGACATCCTGACATACGAAGAGATCCTTCGCCTGGCCCGCATCGCCGCCCGTCTGGGTGTGGATAAAATTCGTTTGACCGGGGGTGAACCCCTTGTAAGAAAGGATTTTCCCCACTTGCTGCCCGAGTTGATGTCCATAACCGGACTCAAAGATGTGTCCATTACCACCAATGGGATCTATCTGAAAGAACACTTAGAAACCATCCGCTCAGCCGGCGTAAAACGGATCAACATCAGCCTTGACAGCCTTAAAAGGGAGCGGTATCGGCAGATTACCGGCTTTGACAGTTTTGATCGCGTCCGGGAAGCCATTTTACTGGCGCGCAAAATGGATTTTCATCCCATTAAAATCAATATGGTAGTCCTCAAAGGCATCAATGACGATGAGGTGGCTGATTTTGCTCAGCTCTCGGTGCGCTATCCTTTTCATGTGAGGTTCATTGAATATATGCCCAGTGGCCTTTTTCTCCATAATGAGCCTTTGCATTATGTATCAAACACCGTTATCCGGGAAAGGCTTGAAGCCACAGACCCACTGATCCAGCTTACCAGGAAGGCCATTGACGGCCCCACAGTGCGTTACCGGTTTGAAGGGGCGCAAGGGGAAATCGGTTTTATCAGCCCGCTGACCCATCATTTCTGCCAGGTCTGTAACCGCCTGAGGCTTACGGCAAAAGGACATTTGAGACCCTGCCTGCTTTCCGATCAGGAGCTGGATTTAAAAGGCCCCATGAGGGCAGGCGCCTCGGACCGTGATCTGGAAAAGATTTTTGCAGAAGCGACCGATCATAAACCGCGTGCACACCATTTGAATTCGAAAGATTCCGAGTCCCTATCAGGACGGATGTCAGCCATCGGGGGGTGATTGGATTGCGGAGTTGGGATTTCGGATTGCGGAATTTTAAAGGCTGCCATTGGGCGAAGGCGAGGCCAGCAGGTTTTGGGCGTTTAGTCCCGTGATTCGGTCCATCTGATCAGTGGTAAGTCCTGCAGCGCCCATCTCCTTGAAGTACCGCTGTGGTTTTAAAAGCGGGTAGTCACTGCCAAACAGTATTTTGTCAAAGCCCACCACTTCACCAGCAATTCGATACATTTCCGGACGGTATAAAAATGGAGATGCGGCCGTATCGAACCACACGTTTTGAAGTACGGTTTTAACTTCTTTTTTCATCAAGGCATAAAACAGAAGCCCTCCGCCCCAGTGGGCCAGGATAATGCGGTTTTCCGGATAGGCCTTGACAAAATCATAAATCTGGCGAAGGGTATTGGGCGTTTTTCCGGGATATGGGTGCCCAACAGGTTCGTTGGTGTGAAGCATAAAAAGACCATTTCGTTCTAAACACATTGCCATGACCGGTTCAAGGGCTTGAACCACCGCTGCCACTATGCCGCCGCCGTAAACTGCCAGCTCCCCCACTCCTGAGAGTCCTTGATCCAGACACCTTTCCGTTTCCCTCGCCCCTGCGGGCGATAAAGGGGAGAAACAGGCCAGGCCCACCAGTCGATCAGGATACCGATTTACGGCCTCAACCACATAATCGTTATTCAGCTTGAAATAGGCGGCATTTTCCCAAGGGAAGCCGAACACAACGGATTTTTGAACCCCTGCTTCGTCCATTGCCGAAATCAGGTCCCCGGCGCCCACCAACCTGGCCTGGGGAGAATTGTAAAGGGTTTTAAAAGCTTGCTCGCCCTTAAGAAAATCCTCCCGGTTCTCTCGGATACGGGGAGGGAAAATATGGGTATGGAAATCTATGATCATTTAATAACAGCCCCTTTCGTTTTTTCCAGATGCACCCAAAAGACAATTTATTCATCTTTTTTTCATCATCAATGCCTCTTTGAGGTTATTCTTTACACTAAGATTGCCCTTTTAAGAAACACCATTTTTTCTCAATGTTTTGGAGCTCTTTAGTGAAAATGTCCAAATGTCATTGATCAGATAATTAAGGACAGCTGCAAGGATAATGGAAATAATATTTGCGATAAGGTAGTGCATGAATTGCGCAAGCAAAAGAGTAAAAGCAAACTGAAGCCCGATTGCCAAACCGCAGGCAATGAAATACTGGCCCATTTGCGGAAAAAAACTGTATTTCGTCTTCCCCTTCCTATCAAGCCAGGTCCATGCCCTATTCCAGAGATAATTATTTATTGTAGCAAAAAAGATAGCCAGTCCAAGGGACAGATTGAGACGGAGCCCGTCCGAATCGATATTTTTGAAAAGGGTTTCTTGACTGACATATAGGATAGCCAAATTGATAATCATACCGGAAAGGCCGACAATACTGAATTTAACAAATCGATACCGAAGCAACAAACCAATTCCTGGTATTTCTGATATCTTGTCAACTAGCATAAAGGTTCTTTCTTATCCGAAATGGCGAATCTCCAGCTCAGGCATATTCCTGGTCATCAAAATTTACAAAGGCATGGTTAGGGACGTGGATGTAACAATTTCCACGATTTAGGGTTTTGAAACAATCG
>CAZPQA010000216.1:0-3617 GCA_964588535.1 uncultured Desulfobacteraceae bacterium | reverse complement strand
AGGCGGCTCAAAGTCACATTTAAAATCTTGGGTTGCGGGCGTAGCCCGCGTTAGACTATCCTTTCAGGATTGATGATAACATGTTTAGCACCTAATTCCAGGAACCGTCTCACTAAAAACAAGAAGCTGAGCATTGAAACGGGACTCTCATAATTTAACGCGAATTTCAGCGGTTCAACTCAGACCCGCGGAAAGTATATATCACGCAAAGGCCCAAAGGCGCAAAGAAATCCGAAAAAACTGTTTTTAAACTTTGGGCCTTTGCGTGAAATTTTCTTGGTTGCGGTTTCACCTTAGAAATCATATTGGCACGAAAAATGCCTGAATGGGAAAGGACTTTGCAAATAAAAACATGACGGGCAAAACTTATTCGAATCGCCTGCCGGGATTTCTTGTCATAATGGGCTGCTGCCTCAGTTTAGCATCCTGCACCTTTATGGAGAAACAAATTGATCACACCGTGGGAGGGCCCAATCTTCCGGCCGATACCACCGTCTCCATGAAACCAGAGGTCAAAGAGAAGACCCTCGCCGAAATACCCCCAGGCACTAAAATACCAACCGGCCCTCTGAAAATCACCACCACCGAGGCGATCCTGCTTTCTCTGGAAAACAACCGGTCCCTGGTTGTGGAACGGTTGAATCCTGCCATCACCAAAACCTTTGAGGATGCGCAAAGGGCCCTCTTTGACCCAAAAGCCGCCGCGGAAATCTCCGGCGGTCGGGTTGATGGCGAACGGCAGGCCAGAGCCGGTTCTTCAACCGAGGACTTCGTCAAAGATGAAGGTGTGGGAGTCATTTCCCTGGAGCAATTTTTCCCCACCGGCACTACTGTCAGGCTGGAAGGGAACACGGAAATGGATGACTCCTCCCTCTACCAGGACGCTTTTTACTGGACACGGCTGGGCATGACCGTCAACCAGGCCATCCTGAGGGGGTACGGCAGTGATGTGAATCTGGTAAGATTGCAGCAGGCCCGCCTGGATACGCGCATGTCAGAATTTGAGTTGCGGGGCTTTACCCAGGCGCTGGTGGCCCAGGTGGAAGAAACCTATTGGGACTACGCCCTGGCGAAACGTCAGGTGGAAATCTTTGAGGAATCCATGAAGGTGGCCCGTCAGCAGGTAAACGAAACCCTGGCGCTGATCGAGGTGGGCCGATTGGCGAAATCTGAGTTGCCTGCTGTTCAGGCAGAGCTGGCTGCACAGGAGCAAGGGCTCATTAACGCACGGAGCGACAGGGAAACCACCCGATTGCAGATCCTGCGTCTGCTCAATCCGCCGGGACCGGATCTCTGGCATCGGGAAGTGGATTTGATCTATCAGCCGAGTCTTCCCGAAATCAAACTGGATGATGTTCGGTCCTATGTGGGGATGTCCATGAGGATGCGACCCCTTTTAAACGAAGCCCGGTTGAAACTCATGAACAATGAGCTGGAAGTGGTCAAAACCAAAAATGGCCTGCTCCCTTTACTCGATCTTTTCGTCAGCTTGGGGAAAAGCGGGTATGCGAATTCTTTTGGTCAATCCGTCCGCAATGTGACCGGAGACAATTACGATGCTTTTGTGGGCATTCGGTTTCAATATCCCATTTACAATCGCGGACCGAAATCCCGCCACCAGCGGGCCATGCTGAGCCGGGAGCAGGCAAAAAAGGCCCTGGAAAATCTTTCGCAGCTTGTGGAGGTGGATGTTCGAATCGCCTATGTTAAAGTGAACCGTGCCAAACAGCAGATTAATGCTTCCTCTACCACACGCATGTTCAGCGAAGAAACACTTCGGGTAGAAACTGAAAAACTGCGTGTGGGAAAATCAACCAGCCTGTTGGTCGCTCAGGCTCAGAAAGATCTTCTCATCAGCAGAATAGCGGAGGTACGGGCCCTCGCCAACTACATCAAGGCGTTGATTTATCTGTATCAGCAGGACGGATCACTGCTGGAACGCCGGGGCATTGTTGCGCCGGGCAGGGAACCAGTCAACCTTTGACGGCACAAAAATCAGGTACATTCCGGTTGACAAAATAGCCCTCGGAGGCTTTCTTTACTGCTGCCATCGTTTCTTTGTGCGGAGAGTAACATGGTAAGTTCCAAATACAAATACCCCCCAGACGTCGGTTTAGGGGGTATTTTTTATACACTCCAGCACCTTTTGGTCGCTCCCTTAATGGACGATCGGCACATAATGCAGAGATTCCCATATTTATGTTGCGCTGAGCCAGGAAATCGGAAGCCATAAAAAAGCCAGATTGATGCCCATTTTTCCATTTTAGCATGCAAAAGGATGCTAATTCTATTCTTCCGTTCCAAAGGTGCAAAGCACATTTCTGAATCATCGCTGCTGCCGCGATTGAAAAGCAAAAAAAACGTCGACGATTTCTATAGAGCTGGCGGCTATATCTGCTATATAGGTCAATCGGGTATAATTTGAGATATCATCATTCAGATGACTGAACCGTTGTTAACGATTCACCGGGGACCATCGATTTTTTGATGCTCAGAAACCTGTGAATATTTCTGATACATCAGTTGGGTGTGGGTGGGTAGATGAGCCCGCAAGCCGCCGGACTCAGGGGTTGATCTTCTTGTTGACCAATGCCGCATACTTTTTGGCCTGAAGCAAGAATCCTGACATGGTCATCGCTTCTTCTTGCCCCATAAGCGCTGCGCCCCCAAAAGCCTTAGGGCCTCTAACGCTGACCTTAAAGTTTCTTCCCCTGGAAGATGAGAAGTAAACCTTGTAGTCTCCCGCAGGAGCCATATCCTCGGACTTTGAATCCTGGCTTTTTGACTGTTTGTCATAGTATTCGTTGGTTTTCTTCAACACCGCACCAATCACTTCAGCCTGTGAAGGCGTAGCTGATATTCGGCCGAGGGCACCTCCGGGGCTTTGCAAAACCACCTGCAGTTTCTCCCGGGTTTTCTCGATATCCATGGCCACATCTCCTGCTTTTGCCGCATGCCATATGAATATGTAATCCTCGATCTTGGGTTCGTCTGCACTGACAGGATTCGAAAACACCCCCAGAAACAGGACGGATATAACAACCAGAGCAATTTTCTTGTACATAATCTATTCCTCCTCACTTTTCTTGATTCGTTTTTGCGATCCGCCACTGTGGCGTCTTGCTCCCCCCTTCACTATTCGCCTGCATGTGTACCCTTCATGATTGGAGTTGTTGTAGAGTAATCTGAAGCTTTGATATGTGAGAATTACGATGTTATGATTCTTTGTGTATCGCATTGACGCTATGGTCCGCATTATATCTTAAATGGCTTTATCTTTGCAAGAGGGATTGGAGGGGAGTGAATATCTTTACATACATCAGGCGGTTAATGGGCTGAAGTATGACATTGGGGAACGAGGGGAAAAGCCAAAAGCAACGGGGAACAGGTGGAAAAGATCATTCGAATCGGCAGGGAACTGGGGCTGGAACCCGCCACCCCCGATGAGGCGCGGACCATCTTGAACCTGAAAGGGCTTGAAAATGTCAAATATTAACCAGCCCTTTGTTCAATTATCGCTCATGAGATGACCGACAGCTTTTTCCAGACCGTCGATGGTCAATTCGAACATGGGGAATATTTCTCGAATCATGTTAATGCTTCGGGTATAGGGCCAT
>CAZPQA010000215.1:0-3681 GCA_964588535.1 uncultured Desulfobacteraceae bacterium | reverse complement strand
TCGAGGATTAAAATTTTTATCTGACGCAGAGATTGGCGAAAAAGACAGTTTTCGTCGGGCACTAAATAGGCAAGCTGATCTCTGAAATGAGGTCAGCTTGCTTTTTTCTATACTTCCTCCGGTACAAAAGCAACCACCTCATCGATGGTGCGGACACCCGAAAAAATCATGACCAGGCGATCCAGCCCCAGCGCAATGCCGGCGGCCTCGGGCATGTTCTTAAGGGCCTTTAGAAATCGTTCCGGCATGGGGGAAACGCGCTTTCCCGACAGGGCCCTTTGTTTGAGCTCTTTTTCAAATCGCTTCCGTTGTTCATGGTCATTATTCAATTCTGAAAACCCGTTGGCCAGCTCGATCCCCCCCACATATATCTCAAACCGTTCCGCAATGGAAAGGTTTCCCGGTTTCAACCGCGCCAGCGCCGCCAGTGAAGCGGGGTAGTCATAGAGAAATGTGGGGGTTTTTACCCCCAGATGATGTTCGATTTCTTCAACCATTGTCTGGTCAAAACGATTGGTATTGAGGGCCTGCTCCAGGGAAACGGAGGCATATCGCTCAAATGCGGTCTGGACCGTAAGCCTTTCCCAGGGTGCACAAAGATCAATATCCACATCGCGGTAACGGAGCCGGGTTCCCATATGAAGCCGGCGGGACAAAAAAAGGAACAGCGCTTCGCACTCTTCCATGAGGTCACGGTAGTCAATCCCGGCCCGGTACCATTCCAGAAGGGAAAATTCGGGGAGGTGCAAATCTCCCCTTTCCCCCCCTCTGAAGCATCTGGCAATTTGAAAAATTTTGGGAAAACCAGCGGACAGCAGGCGTTTCATGCACAGTTCCGGTGAGGTTTGCAGATAGCGGCCGTGGATGGAAATGGATTCAATATGGGTTTCCGGGGCGGGGGCGGTAATTAGTTGGGGTGTTTCTATTTCCAGGTATTCGCGGGTGATGAAAAATTCCCGAATGCTCTGAAAAATCCGTGCCCGTAACAACAGATGGGGTTTGCGTTCTTCAAAGACCGCCGGTTCATCCTCGAAAGATCTATTCCTTGACCCGTGTGACATACTCCCCTGTTCTCGTGTCAACGGTGATTTTTCCGCCCTCTTCAATAAACGGGGGGACCCGCAGTTCATAGCCTGTTTCCAGGGTTATGGGTTTGGTATCGCCGGTTACGGAATCCCCTTTGGCCCATGGATCGGCTTTGGTCACCGTGAGGTTCACAAAATTGGGCAGGGTGATGCCGATGGGCCGATCGCCGAAAAAAAGAATATCCACTTCCAGGTTATCCATCAGATAATTTGTGGCGTCGCCCACCTGACCTTCCTTCAGAGGGAACTGCTCATAGTTTTCCACATCCATGAACCAGAATTCATCATCCTGGTTGTACAGATACTGCATCTTTCTCTCTGACAGATCCGCCGGCTTAAAGGTGTCTCCTGATCGATAGGTGGGATCAATGATGACCCCGGTGATCATGTTTTTCAGTTTACACCGGTAAAGGGCCTGGCCCTTTCCCGGCTTGGAAAATTCAAAGACCGTCACCACATAGGGCTCACCGTCAATTTCAATTTTCAACCCCTTTCTGAGGTCGCTGGCGTTATACATGGTTTTGCTCTCCTTCTTCTGGCTGTGCGGGCCGGGTGGCTCTGGGCACGGCACGCCGTGCCCCTACTTGATCAATTGGATTAATGTTTGAAGGCCCTTTGGCCGGTGAAGACCATGGAAACCTGGGGGTCTGCTTCATTACAGGCTTCAATCACTTCAAAGTCCCGCATGGAACCGCCCGCCTGTACGATGGCGCTGATCCCTTCCTTGATGGCCACATCCACACCGTCCCTGAAAGGGAAAAAAGCGTCGGATACCATTGAAGCGCCCATAAGACCGCCTTTGGCCGCCTTTGTTTCCTCCTCAATCTCGTTTAAGCGATCGACATCGGCCTCTCCTTTTTCAACCTGGAGCGCCAGATCCTTATGGGGCAAGCCATACCGCTTGAAGCACAGGGCATCCGCATATTTGGTATAGGCCTTGAAAATACCGATCTCCGCCACACCCACCCGGTCCTGTTCACCGGTCCCGATCCCCACGGTGACCCCGTCTTTCACATAGATGACCGAATTGGAGGTGACGCCTTGTTCCACCTGCCACCCGAACAGCAGGTCTGCGTATTCCTGTTCTGTGGGCTCTCGGTCAATGGTATACGTTTTTCCCTGGTATTCTGAGGTGGCAAGGGTCAGGTCTTTTAGGGTGTTTATTTGATTCAGCGGTGATTGCTGTACGATCAGGCCCCCGTCGATCAGGCTCTTGAAATCCACAAATCTCTTCCCGGCAAACCGGGAAAGCCGGTCCATCCGGGGAACCCGGACAATGCGAAGATTCGACCGCCTAGACAAAATGTCCACGCTGCCGGCTTCATAATCAGGGGCTGCCACCACTTCCAGATAATTTTCAGAAATCCGTTCCGCCGTGGCCTTGTCCACCGGTCGGTTAAAGAGAGCACATCCGCCAAAGGCCGCAATCCGGTCCGCCATGTCCGCCTTATGATAGGCCTCTACCAGGGTTTTGCCATAGGCCACGCCGCATGGATTGTTGTGTTTGACAATAACCACAGCCGGCCCCGCATCCAGGTATTTCATGATATTGAGGGCATTGTCCACGTCGGTCAGGTTGATTTTACCGGGATGTTTTCCGCTCTGCACCATGTCTTCTTCTGAAATCGCCGAAACCAGACCGCTTCCGGATTCAATGAATTGGCATTCCCCCAATATGAGGTTTCCCTGAACCAACTCATAAAGAGCCGCTTCCTGCCCCGGGTTTTCACCGTATCTAAGGCCCTTTTCAATGGTTTCACCGCTGTTCGCATCCGGAATTTTCCAGGTTTTTTTGCGGTAGGTCAGAACCTGGTCCCCGAATGAAATGGTCATTTCCTTTGGAAAATGGTCATCCATAACGGTTTTGTACATTTTTTTGAGGTCGTCAGCCATTGATCCCTCCTTACGGTTTTTGTGTCCTATGGGCCTTGCCTTTTTCGATGTAGGCGTAGGCGTTATGGTTATGAATGGATTCAAAGTTTTCAGATTCCACCGAGAACCAGGTGATATTGGGGTCGTTGCTCAATTTAACGGCAATATCCCGCACGATGTCTTCCACAAACATGGGATTACGGTATGCCTGCTCCGTGACAAATTTTTCATCTTCTCTTTTGAGAACGGAAAACACTTCGCATGAAGCGGATTCCTCAACCAGTTTGATCAAATCCTCAATCCAGACGAACTTTTTGAAACGAACCTGAAGCCGCACTTCGCCCCGCTGGTTGTGTGCACCGAAGTCACTGATCTCCTTGGAGCAGGGGCAAAGGGTGCTAATGGGCACATGAATCATCATGACGAGATCGCTGCCACTGTTCAAAGATCCTTTAAAGGCGCATTTGTATTCCATCAAACCGCTGGAACCGGTGACCGGTGCCGACTTGTTGACAAAATAGGGGAAACTCATTTCCATATGGGCGCTTTCGGCGTTTAATCGATCTTTCATTTCCTGCAGGATCTCAGCGAAATTCTGCAGTGATATGCGCCGGCTGTGCTCGTTTAAGATTTCCACAAACCGGCTCATGTGAGTGCCCTTATAGTAGCGGGGGAGGTTTACGTACATGTTGATTTCCGCTACGGTCTGCTGCTCCCCCATGTC
>CAZPQA010000214.1:0-3706 GCA_964588535.1 uncultured Desulfobacteraceae bacterium | reverse complement strand
CCCTGCCCCCTGCCCCCTGCCCCCTCAACGGCTGTCACCCGGTCCCCTATTTCAATCCCCAGGCTGTCCGACAGGGAATGGGCCGGATCCGTGGATATCACGAGCACTTTGCCATGCACGCGGGACCCGGCCAGATGGAGGGCGGCAGTCGCAGCCATGGTCGTCTTGCCCACGCCGCCTTTTCCGCCAAAAAAAATCAATCGGAGGTCTTTGTTTTGCAAGAATTCTGGGGTGGGCCGGGTATTGGTGATTGGGAATTGGGCATTAGTCATGGTTATTGGCTTCTCTGTCAATCCGTTGTTTTTTTAACCGTCAATTGTCAATGGGTTGCAGGTATCTGGTCACTAACCACGCTAACCCCAGTCAAAGCCTTTTTCCTCAAAGACCCTCAAGCAGGCATCCACCACACCCGTATCATAAAGGATCCCCCTTTTTTTTGAGATTTCTTCCAATGCCCTGTCAAGGCCCAGGGCCGGTCTGTAAGGCCGATGGGAGCTCATACTTTCCACAACATCAGCCACACCCAATATTCTTGCTTCAAAGAGGATATCTTTACCCGACAATCCTTGCGGATATCCGGAACCATCCACCCTTTCGTGATGTTGAAGCACGATTTCGGCTATCGGGAAAGGCCATTCTATCTCCTTCAATATATCATAGCCGCTGCGGGGGTGATCCTTCATGAGAGAAAATTCGGTTTCTTTCAGTCGACCCGGCTTGTTGAGGATCTCCGCGGGAACAGATATCTTTCCGATATCGTGAATAATACCGGCCATACGAATTGTATCCACCTGAACCTCTGGGAGGCCCATCTCTTGGGCTATGGCACGGGCGAGATCGGTTACCCGCCGTTGATGACCGGCTGTGTAAGGATCCTTATTTTCGATCACCTGAGCCACACACTGGATGATGTTACTCAGGTTTCTTCTCAAGGTTTCCAAGGTTTCTTGCAGCCTGCGCCGGTTCAGGATTTGTTCGGTAACGTCCCGGACAATAGTCTGATATTCCCGGATGCTTCCATTATGGGACAACCGATTGGTTGAGGTGACCAGGCATGTCATCCCTTTCCCGTCACTCCTGCGAAACTCAACCTCATGGTCTTTGACATACCCTTTATCCCTTATCTCCTCTTTTAGGTTTTTTAACTGACTGGGGCTGGAAAACATATCCCTGGGCTTCATCTTCACAAGCTCTGCCCTGGTATAACCGAAAAGGTCTAACGATGCCGGGTTGAATTCAACGAATTGATTGTCTCCGGAGGTAATGTAAATTGCGTCCCTGGACCCTTCAAAAAGGGTGCGATACCGCTCCTCGCTCTCCCGAAGCGCTTTGGCGACCTTTTGCTTCTCAATGGCCATCCGAATCGTCGTGAGCAATTGGCCCACATCGAAAGGCTTCTCAACGTAGCTATACGCAGCAAGATTGACCGCGTCGATGGCCGAGGCCCGGGACGCATACCCGGTGATAAAGATACCCTCCGTCATGGGAGAGCGCTCTTTGATCCACTTCATTACATCAAGGCCAGACATGTCTTCAAGTTTCAGGTCTATCAACGCTACAGAGAGTTCATCCCCCCTTACCCTCTCCATGGCTTCCTTTCCCGTTGCAGCAGTCACGGGCGCATAGCCCTCGTCCCTGAGGATGCCGGAGAGCGTTTTCCTGAAATCGTGGTCGTCATCTACAATAAGGATGTTATGTTTTGTATTCATAGGTTGCGACTTCCGGGTTGCGGGTTTCCGACCACTATATCTTGGCCAGCTTCAACGCCAACAGATTGTTCTTCAGATGTATTTGACAACTTTCCGGTTCCGCCTCGGCAGGCAGATGAATCACTTCTTTCCATTCGGGACTATTCTTATCAAATTCCACCGTAAGTTCGTCACCGGACACTTCTATCCTCACATCCGACGCATTCACCTCTCTCACCTCAATAATGACCTGTATATACGAACCTTCATCAAATATATCCAACAGCCTCTCTTCAGTGCTGGCCGGCTCATCCGGTTGTCCCGCCAGCCACCAACTGAACAATATGGCTTCTCCCGTTTCGAGATCTACCTTTGATCTTTCAAAGAGCGTAACGGGACAGCCGATGGTTTTTTCGGCAATGGGATTGATTGTTTCCCTTATCTTCAGGAGAACATGCATATGATTGGGGGCGCCAACAAGCTCGGCCAACTCATCGATCTTTGCATAACGCCGCTCCCAGAGATACCACAATATATTCTGGCTGTCGGAGTCTAACTGGGCTGAAATTCTTTCAATGGCCTTTAGATCGACCTTGAAAAACGCAGAGTGAGCGATTAATCTTTTCCTCCACTCCTCCAGATCATTTACAATAAACCAGATCCGCTTTTCCCTTGAATCCTCGCTGGAATTGTAGGAAATTGCGAGACAATCCCTTTTTCTGAGAACATAGTGAACCCCCTCCACCACCACGCCCTTGATGTCGTCAAGCGGGATCTCCAACCTGATCGCCGGCCTCTGGTACATCATGAGTCTCTCGTTGGTCAAAAGAGATTGGGCCACCTTCCAGCCGGAACGCATATTATATTTGTATGACCCCTGCTCCTGTAATATTAGCTGTTCGCCGGAATGAAGACGTGGGGTGTTTTTTTTGCCATTCATCATTAGTCATTGGGCCTTCGGCCGTCATTCAATCATCAATCCTGAGGGTCACTGATCACCAATCACTGGACTTTGGACATGGGGCTACAAATATGGCCAAACCCCTTGACTTTCCATGCCCGACTTATTTATCATCATCTCATGCAACAAACTGATCAAATAAAGACTTCTTTAAAGCGTGAATATCTCCTGTATTCAAACGCCATGGCATTTTACAAAAAAGCCTTAGAGGAGTTTGAGGAAAAATACCAACTCGCCACCAATACTTTCCTGAAAAGGTTTGAGGCTGGAAAAATGGGAGATGAGGCCGATTATTTTGACTGGTACGCCTTTGCCAAACTCCTTGATCGGTGGCGGAATACACAGTCCGCAATTCGTTCAGCAATCCAGTGATACATAGATTCGTCCAAGAAATCGAAAAATCCATTGCCTCCTCCTCTATCGTCCTGTCTTCAAATATTCAAAAACATTTTGGTCCTGCGTTAAAGACAGTCTATCTGAAAGGCCACCTTTTGATCATAGATTCCTCAATCCTCGAAATCGCCATATTTGCCACCCAACCTCGTAATGCCCTATCTATCGATAAATACAGGCTGCATTATATGAACAGCACAGGCGAAATGGTGTTCCGTTATGATAACGCTCCTCACCATTCTGAAATAGATTCCCATCCCCATCACAAACATATACATGATAAAATAATTCCAGCAACCATGCCTTCCCTAAAAGATATTCTAAACGAAATAAGCGCTGTTATCATTGAATGTCACTCATAATGACAACCGAATGACGGTTGAATAATGGCGCAGCCAAATGACGTCCCGAAGGGGCTAATGTTCACTGATCACCGACTTCAGCTCCTCAGTCCTCTCCCGAATAACCTCGCTTTCACCTTCACTCAAGGCCTCTTTCAGGTTCAAAACGGCATGTTCAACCCGGCGCTTGAAAGCGCTGGAAAGTTTTTTCTCCTTTTCCTCCATGACCCATTCAGCGGCACGAATCATACCGTCGGCCCGGATATTAATTTGGGTCGCCTCTTTTCTCTTGCTGTCGTCTTCCGCATTGGCCTCCGCTTCCC
>CAZPQA010000213.1:0-3776 GCA_964588535.1 uncultured Desulfobacteraceae bacterium | reverse complement strand
GAAAAACTTCCCAATAATGTTCAAATCCTTGATGTATGGTTCAAGGAGGGGGGCAAGGTAAGCGAAGGGGAAACCGTTATCCTGTTTTTCAAGGCGGGGTATGTCCAGCCTTCCGCTATCCATCTGGGCGATGATGATGGCCGGCGATTCACCGTTGTGCTGAGCCCTTTCGGGGGTAAGGTTAAAGTGCTGGAAAAATATGTTGATTTCGAAAATGAAGAATAAACCGGAAGGGTTTACCCTTCTAGAGGTCATGATCGCCGTTGCCGTGCTGGCCATAGCCCTCTCCGCCGTGCTGGGGCTGCAGTCGAGAAGCCTGACCCTGGCAGCTGAAAGCCGTTTCCATACCACGGCGGCCCTTCTGGCCCAGGGAAAAATGGCCGAGACGGCGGTGGCCGGGTTGGGGAGTCTGGCTTCGGACTCAGGGGATTTCGGCGATGTGTTTTCAGGGTATGCCTGGCGCCTCTCCGTACAAAATGCCGATCTGCCAGGCATTGACAAAATGAAAGGCCGCCTCAAGCGGATTGACCTGGAAGTCACCTGTGGTGAAGGTGAGCTTTATAAATATGATCTCAGGTTGTACCGGTTTTTTCCACTTGAAACGACAAAGTGATCAAAGGACGGTAGGGGCAGGTCTCGTGCCTGCCCTTTACAGAGGACGGACAATGGAAAACCGGGGCTTCACACTTCTCGAGATTCTTCTCGCAATTTTCATGCTTACCCTGGTGGTGTCAGCGGTTTTCGGTGCTTTTTCGGGGACTTTCAAGGTAGTGAACGAAACCGAAGTTCAGGAAGAAATTTATGCCACGGCCCGGGTGGCCCTGGAGCGGATTTCCGAGGACCTGGCTTCCGTCTGTGGGGGCGGTTTGTCCAAAGGAGAACAACCCGAACCCGGTGCGACCCGGCAACAATTTCTTTTCGTGGGAGAAGACCATCGGGTGGATGATATAAATGCGGACACCCTTCGTTTCCTTTCCTCTGCCCATTTATCCTTTAAGACCGGGCGCCAGGCGGAAGGGCCTGCGGAGATTAACTATTACACGGAATACAGGGAAGAAACAGGGGATCTTACCCTTTACCGCTCCGATACCCTGGATTACCTGGAAGGCACTGAAAATGGGCAGGGGGGCTTACTGCTTTGCGAGGGGTTAAAATGGCTCGATTTCATCTATTATGACAGGGATGGTGACGCCCACAATAACTGGGATACCACTGAAAAGAGCGGTATGGCACAATTGCCGTCGCGGGTAGAGATTTCCGTTGGATTTGAAAATGCCCTTGATCCGGAAAATCCCCTGCAATTCATGACCGGTGTTGCACTGCCGCCCATTCTGTGAGGGGTAAACATGCCAAAGTCTTCACAGTTGAAAAATCAGAAGGGCTTCGCTCTGGTCCTGACACTCCTCATGATCAGCATGATGGTGGTGGTGACCCTTCAATTCAACCGCTCCGTGTGGTCCGGGCTTTATGGGTCTTCTAATCTTAAGGAAGCCACCCGACTTCGCCTGGTGGCCCGTTCAGGATTTGAGTGCGCCATGATGGTGCTTTCAGAAGACAAAGAGCTAAATGACGTGGACACCCTTCGGGAACCCTGGGCGCAATCCAGGGAACTTTCCCTGCAATCAACCGCCCTGTTCGAAGAAGGGCATTTCATGGTGGAAATTTCAGATCTTTGCGGAAAAATTCAAATCAACCAGCTCTTGGATGATAAGGGCGACTGGCACCCGGCACAAAGAGATCTGTTTCAGCGGTTTTTACTTTCAAAAGCATTTGGTCTTGATCCGGATGAGGTTTCAAATTTGATGGATTTCATCAAAGACTGGCTTGACCCGGATGAAGACATAACCCGTTTTGGTGCCGAATCCGGTTATTATCAGGGCCTGGAACCGCCCTATGCCTGCACAAATGGCCCCCTGGCATCTCTGGACCGTCTGACCCTCATACGCGGTATGAACGAAGAACTGGTCTACGGCACCTATGAAAGAAAAGGGATTATGCCCTACCTGAGCGTTCACGGGGACGGGAAAATCAATATCAATACGGCGGGACCGGTGGTTCTGCAGGCCCTCTCAACGGAGATGAATGAAGAAATGGTTCGAGACATGATCGCTTATCGGGAGGACCCCACAAACGACCTGGCGGATCCCAAATGGTATCAGAAGGTGCGGGGAATGGATCACATTGTTTTCGACGCCGATTTGCTGACCACCAAAAGCGATTATTTTGAAATTCGGTCAACGGGTGTCATGGAAAAAATGGAACAGCAACTAAGCGTATCCGTTTTCCGGGAACCGGGAAAACCGATTCAAGTCCTTCAATGGAAGGCCGGCCTGGAGAACACGATCTGGGAGAATACGAACCGGGAGAATACAAATTAATGCCCCCGAGCGTCACAGGCATCGATATCAATGATGATTATCTGACCGCCGTCCAGGTACTCAAGGGATTCGGTGGATGGGAACTCACGGCCTGCGCCAGGATTCAGATGAAGGGTGAAGAAGAGCGCCTCGATCAGGGGCTTTCGACCCTGTCCCAGTCCATGAACCTGACTGGCGGAGAATGCATTGTTGCCGTTTCCGGGGCCGAAACCTATTATCGAAACCTGACGGTTCCCTTTAAGGACAAGAGAAAACAACGGGAAGTTCTCTCCTTTGAACTGGAGCCTAACGTCCCCTTTCCCATCGATGATCTGGTGGTCGATTTTTTCCCCACAAATCGGTCCGACAGACCGGAACTGCTGGTTTTTTTCGCCGAAAAACGGGTGATCGGCCAGTTGCTGGACACGCTAAAGACCCATGACATTGATCCGGAAGCGTTGTGTGTCCGGTGTATCCCCATGGCCTTGTGGCTCATAAACAATCCGGGGAAACCCGACAAGGGCATTTTGCTGGACCTGGGGGAAAAAAGGGTAACCCTGGTTCTGTGGCAGAAAAGCCGGGTGGTATTCATCCGCACATTTGTCCATGGCAGCGACGGCGATTGCGGAGATCAGGCTTCAGCAATTTTTAATACTGTGCGCCATGCTGTTCATGCATTCGGGGTCGGACGAAAAGACTTTGAGCCCCCTGAAAAAGCGTTTTTGACGGGCCGGGGCGCTGCCATGTCCGGCGTATCACAAGCTGTGACCGAAGCTCTGGGTATTCCCGCTGAGCAAGTGGATTTGTGCAGTGACGACCGGATTCGCCTGGGGGAAAACGCGGAACCGTTATGGGACCCATCACTCATGGACGGCGCCCTCTCTCTGGCATTGGGCCGTTATAACGCGAAGGGATTGGGACCGAATCTCAGGAGAAATGGATTTGAGGTCCAAAAACGGTCATTTTATCGCTCAAAGATCTTCAGGAAAGTTGCGGCCTGGTTATTGGTGATCGCCGTCCTCTGGGCCGTTGATATGGGGGTAGACACCTATTTCCTGAAACAGCGGGCGGCAGCCCTTGACAGTCGGATACTGGTCCTGTTCAAGAAAACATTCCCCCATATAAGCCGCATCGTGGATCCCGTTAAACAGGCACAGATAGAAATAAATGAGTTGAAGCGTGTTGCGACCCCGGGCCAGGTGGTGGGGATGAAAAGCCGGGCGCTTGATCTGTTGCTGGAAATTTCCGAGCGCCTTCCCGAATCAATGGATTTAAAGGTCTCACGCCTGGTAATTGATCCCAATTCCGTCAGGATCAAAGGCAATACTGATACCTACAACACGGTGGACCGGGTAAAACAGGGCCTTGAGAAATCGTCCCTTTTTAAGACCACGACCATCAGTTCCGCCAATCTGGATC
>CAZPQA010000212.1:0-3786 GCA_964588535.1 uncultured Desulfobacteraceae bacterium | reverse complement strand
GGAGACACTCGAGGAATGGCCATCTATTTCAAGGCCGATATAAGAGCATACTTGTAGATTTTCAAATTAAAAGGAAAGGGATTTCCAGATCAAATTGAAGAGTTTCGACTATTTTCGGACTTAGCGATAATGAGTCGCTTCGCTCCATTATTAATACGGGTTTTCTTAAGGCATAAAGAGACAGCATCAAAATAAAAAAGGGGGAAGACAGTATTTCTACGGTCCTCCCCCATCGGCATGATGCCGCCTCATCCGGCTATCCCTTGTCGGGTTGCTCCCCAGCATTGCCCGACTCCGTTTCACCGGAATCTTAGAATCTCATTTTTCAATCGGCCCGTTACGAATCATACCTTGTTTAAAATATTTCGGATGCGGCAATGCGAACGTGCTCGGCGTTGACGGATTTCTGGTTATCCATTGCAGCAGCAACGAGAGATCCCCTGGCCAGATGATTCGCTTTTCTGTAAATGCCGCCGGAGCCTTGGTGAATGGCGGTTACAGCCGTCTCATCAAACAGCATGTTCTTGATGCCGGCAATTTTCAGGTGATGCAACAGGTAATCCTGCATTTGTTCACGGTCGATGCCGACAAAGTGGCTTTTGGCGACGACTCTTGATGCAAGGGGCATGGAGCCCGGATACATGAGACTGTCGATAAGATTGGATTGACCGGAAATGACCAAAGGAAGCCACGGTTTCGAGTCCATTTCGAACTGACAAAGGGTATGCAGCTCAACAAATACCTCCAAACGCAGCAGGGAGGCTTCGTCCACTACCAGGACGGTGCTTATTTTTTTGCCGACTGATTCCAGGATTTCACGTTTGATCCCACGGCGCATGGCGGCCCGGGATATTCCGGTTGCGGTGATTCCCAGTTCTGCCAGGATCAGTCGATACAGTTCCAAAATGGAACCCGTGGTGGCGGTAACATAAATGATCCGGGTCTCGGAGGGATGGAGTCCGTTTACGAGATAACGGACGGCAGTGGATTTGCCGCTTCCGATTTCACCGGTTAACAGATAAACGGCCCCCAAATCGGTCGTATATTCAAAACGATTTTTGGCAGCATTCAGTTGCGGGTTTTTAAGGATTTCATCAACACCAATATCCATCCGAAAGGGTTCTTTTTCAAAACCGAAGAACAGCTTATAATTTTTCATTTCCATAAGCCACCTCCTTTATAAAGTTCCCCGGGAGTTGATTCCAATTGGGTGTTATGGTTTCGATCCCGCTTTACCCGGCAATTCACATGCAGGTCCACCGGTGTTAAAAATCCGTGGGATTTTTTATTCCAGAAAGCCTCAACCTGCTTTGGCGTATGCTCGTGATAGAGCAAAAGAACCCTTTTGCCGATCAGAAGAACGGGTGCTTCAAACAACCGGCCGTCCAAGGTAATGGTCCGATCCCTTGCAACAGTGCGGTTAACCGCCTTTCTGAAATGATTTTTCAAGTCCCGGGGCGCCTGGCGGATACAGGCCAGTTTTCGGGTAAACCGGTTAAACGGCGTCATGCCGGTGCCTGAATGTTTACGCTGGTGATACACATCATCGAGCCATTTGTCGAAAGCCGTGTTAAGGGATTCAAGGGATACGGTGTTCGCTACCGGTAAAAAATCACTCCGGACGGTCCTGAAAAATCTTTCGATCTTACCTTTTCCCTGGGGTTTGTAGGGCCTGGCATGAATCAGGGCAATGGCCAGCGAAGCACATGTAAATTCAAGCTTATGAGATCGATAGGCAGCTCCATTGTCTACATAAAGCTTTCTTGGCAATCCCCGTTTGATCAGGGCTTTTTCAAAAGCGTCCATGAAAGACGAAAGGTTCTCTGACAAATAAAAGGCGGCGAACGGAAGCAGCCGTGAATGATCGTCTAAAAATGCAATCAGATACGTCTTTCGCTGAGTGCCTTTAACATCGACTTTCGGTCCATGCATGACGTCGCTTTGCCAGATATCATTGGGCAATGGCGCTTCAAATTTCCGTCTATCCTCGGGGGCCGGTGTGTTATTCATCAAGCCGGTTTGATGGAGCACCCGATATAATGTGGTAAGTCCTGTCTTTTCGGGAATCAAATGCCGGCGTTTCAAATCAGCCAAAAGCATCTTAACCGGCACATGGGGGCGCTCTTTCCTGGCATTGACAATATTGGCGATGGCTTCTCCGGAAAGGATTCGCGGCTTTCCCCGATCATTTCTCTTACGTGGATAAAGGGACTCGATTTTACCCCCGCTCTTTCGATATCGTCTGATCCATCGGTAAATCGTGTTTTCACTGATTCGCGTACGGTTGGAATAAGGAATAATCCATTTGCGGGCGCACTTCTCCCGTATTAATCGCCTTTTTTCAACCGAACTCAGGATTGCTCCGCCGATGAATTCGTGAATGACCCCGAATCTGAATACGGCGATCGTCTCATTTTTGTTTTCCGCCATCAAAAACCTCCCTTTTTTGTTTTTCACACCCATATTCCAATTTTTTGGGCGTGTAAAACGCTCGCTTCGGTAGGTTCTTTGATGATCAGTGCCGTTTCCGGATTATATGCCCCGGCTCACGGGTATTTTCCCCATCTCAATAAGACGGTCAAAAGCCCTTAGAAGATCACAGCGCAAACCAAAAAACGCCATTGTTTTTCGCTTGAGAGCTGAAAGCCAATGCCGCAGGCGGGACTTCTCGATATTGGGGCACCATCTGCCATGTAAAATTCGATGATACAGACAGGATCGAATCGTATCAACATGAGCATGAAACCGGTTAAAGTACCCTTTCGGTTTCATTCGAATGACACAGGTACAATCCGGACAACGAAAACGGCGCAGAAAAAGACATTCATGAAAATCATCAAAATAAGCCCTTACATAACCATGTCCCCATACCCTGGTGGACCCGCATCTTGGACATCGATCCGGTTTAATCCAAACAAAATTGCGACCCTGAGTGTAAATATCCTTGAGTTTTGCACAAACGAGAACTATCATTTTTATGTTTTTGTGGGTCGGGTAAACCGACCTTTGGTTTCGGGGGGATCGGTCGGCCAACCGTCCCCCCATTTTTTCAAAAAAAAGCCCCCTTGTCGGAGGCTCATTTAATTTGAAAATTTCTTCCCGTTTGTCAATTATTTTAAAAATGTCACTATCGGCTCCACCCTTGTTTCCGGTTCCCTACAATACTTGTGGAAAACGATTCGTATCTCCTGCAACTCTCCTATTATGTCCACAGAAATCCCCTTAGAGCCGGCCTCGTCAAACGCCTCATCGACTATAAATGGAGCAGTTATTCGGCGTATGCATACGACCGGCGCCGACCAGAATGGCTCAAAACTGAGCTTATCCTTTCTCAATTTGATGAAACGGATAAGCACCGGAGTTACAGAGAGAAAGTTCAGGAGTATTCTGATGAAAAGACACGCATCTGGGAGGATATCCGCAACAGTCTGATTTATGGTACGCAGGCCTTTATAGACCGCATCAAAGACACACATCTTAATGCGGAACCGAATCCCGATATACCTGAACAGAAAAAAATACTCAGTGATTGCAAACCGGCTGAGCTGTTAAGGCGCCCCGCAGAAATCCTTGGGTGTGATTTAAGAAGGCTAAAGAAGGTACGCAGGGTAAGCCATTCAGACAAAGCCAACCGAGATTTGTTGATTTACCTGTTGTGGCAAACAGGTCAATTCCGCAACTCAGAAATCGGAGAACAATTCGGATTAACCTATTCTTCGGTGACCCGGCGCGTGGACGTTTTGAAAAACCGATTAAAGAATGAGGACAAACTCAAGGGGTGCTATG
>CAZPQA010000211.1:0-3821 GCA_964588535.1 uncultured Desulfobacteraceae bacterium | reverse complement strand
TGAAGGTGTATTTGTACTTGTCATAGTTTGTCATCACCTTTTTCTGCATGCCCGGACTCATGGCCGTTCCCAGGATCATGGGGATCTTGTATTGTCCCACCACGTCCATGCAGGCGATAGCACACTCGGACCTGAATGATCCGAAGACGATGAAATCCGCCTTGTCTTCCAGGATTAATTTTTTGTGGGCTCGAATCACATCGCTCACGGGAACACCGGGCTCCGCCCCCCGGGCATCAATGGCGACAACTTTAAAGGGGCGCATTTCATCGCCCACTTTGACGCCGCCCGTCATGTTGATTTCATCCACGGCCATGTTGACGCAAGCAAGCCCTTCCTTCCCTTCAAGGAACCCGAGTGATGTGGGCACCCCCAGGATTATGGGTTTGGCAGCATATGAGCTCTGAACCGGGACCAGAAAAGCAACCGCTAAAAACATCACAACAGACAAAAAACATAAGCTCTTTTTCATGAACACTCCCTCCTCATCAATAAAAGATTGTGGGTATCAGTCAAGGACCCTTCGTCCTTTGAACACTTTTTCAAACAATCATGTCCTACAACGCCGAATCAAACAACCGACCGACCTGTCTCATGAAGATTTCCAGGTCGGGAAGATCATCTCCGGTAATGATATCATACATGCGGCCGTAATCGATCTCCCAGTATCGGTGTACCAGCAGATTTCGAAAGCGAGCCATTTTGGCCAGTCTCGAAGCCACCTCCTGATCTATCAACTGGTGCTCGCCAAGTAGTTTAAAACACCCGGCATATTCCTCGGGAACCTGATTGAGTGTTTTCGCCGCCACATGAAGGCAGGTATCGATGGCCGCCTCGGTGGCCACAATGAGCCGAAAACCGGCAATATCCTGACTGTCCCTGTCTTCCAGAAATTCGGCGCGGGGCATGGCGGCAAACTGCCTCAGCCGTTCGATGGATTCCCGAATATCCCTGAATTTGGCGTAGACCTTTTCCGTATGGATGCCGGTCATGCCATAGCCTCCAACATATATTTTCGTCTGAGGGGCGCCATATCCAGATAGATCCTTGCCACGCGGGTCATGAAACCAACCATGACGCTTTCGTCCCGCACAAATAAGAGTCGACCCCTGATCACATGATAACAAAAAGAAATGGGCGCCCGATTGATAACTTTGGCTTCAACCGGAAAAGGATGGCACAACGCTTTTTCAATCTTTTGGGAAAGCCCGCATTCATAATCCCAAAAATCGGTTGACCCGACACTCTTGACAAAGACACCCAAATCAATGTCCCGAAAAAAAGCCCCATCCAGAAAGGAACCATAGAGAAAGGCAAACAAAACCCTCTCATCCTGCCTGACCACCTTTGTGATCATTTTTGTCAGGTCTCGTCGCTGCTCCTCACCGAGAGTGTGGCATTTTGTCCTCATCGTGTAAGCGCCTCCCATGGCGATGGTAAATTTCTATCATTTTGAGGTAACCTGGGTCAAGAGACAAAATCCCGGCGCGGCAAAGTGTTTTTCAACGTTTCGAGGCGCTTGATTTCACAAAAGCTTTCTGTTGCCAGAATACACGACTGCTTGCCAGCAGAGCGGCGCCAACGGCAAGATCCAGAACCGCCACCCCGACCAGGACAGCAAAGGAGGTATGAGCCAACCGGGACAGAACGACACCGGCGGCAATCATGAGGAAAAGAAGGACAAAAAAACCGGGGCTGAAGAATTGCCAGATCCTGGGATGCCTCAAACTCGAAATGCGTGCCAGATTATTTTTGCAGCTCCTGGAAAAAAGAAATTTCCCCTTGACTGCGCCCAGCAAAAGCCCCGCTACAGCCACTGTCCACGGCCACAGGAAACCTGGAAAAAGGGAAGCAGCTCCTGCCAGAAGTTTTCCACCTTTCACCACCAGGATGACCCCGCCCAGGCACCACACCAGAGCAGCCAGGACATTCAACGTCCGAACATGGGCACGCCCGCCATTTTCACTCCTTGTAAAAAGCATGGTATACTCTAAGACGATCGAATACAAATCGTCAAGGTTTTGTTCCCGTATGGGGGAAATGGCTGGCAGAGCCGAAAACCATTGATAGTTGGGAAGTCAAAAAACAAGGGGATTTAAAAACACAGCCATTGTATTTTCCGTGAAACTCTGATAAAAGGGCACTCAGTTTTCAAATCTCTTGACCGAAAAAGAAGCCCATATATCGCATTAGGCCCCTTAAGAAAAAGGAGAGAACCATGTCCGGAAACTTTCATAGCAGATCCAGCGGTGTTCCGAAAAAACGTTCTGTTTCTGAATTCATTCTAATACTTTTGCTTTTGCTGTCGGTGGTGGGTATCGCACTTACCGATTTCAGTACCACCAAGGGGTTCTGGTACTGGATGGTCATGGGCCCTTTTTTCTGCGGCGCCGCCATCGCCATTGAGTGGCCCCGAATGAACCAGAAAGGGGAAAGCAAGGGCAGGCTGGTATGGAGCCAGATCTTTCACTGGCTCGCTTACCTGGCGATCATTTACCTGGTCTTCCTGCTCAGTGCTCAGGATACGGGACGGCTCAATAACGTGGACGTGGGACTCGTAGCCCTTCTGATTCTTTCTTTTGCCACCTTCACCGCCGGTATTACCGCTGGCTGGCGGATCTCCGTCGTAGGCGTTTTTCTGGGCATTGCCGTGGTGGCCATCGCCCTTTTGGAAGAATACATCTGGGCCCTGCTGATTCCCCTGGCGCTCATTATCATCGGCGCTTTTCTATTTCGTCGCCGCAAATCAAAACAGGTTCAGGGAGCTTAGGGTTTTGGGAAATAATCTTGAACTTCTGAGAATTGGGTGGGAATAAGCGCAGAATTTATTTGAGACCGTATTTTTTAAGCTTATACCGCAGCATCCTTTCGCTGATATCTAAAATGCGAGCTGCTCGCGTCTGGTGGTTTCCCGTTTCCGCCATGGCATTTTTCACCATCTCCTGCTCCAGAAACGCCATTGCATCTTTCAAGGTCCCCCGTTTCCGGTTTCCGGACCGTTTTTCTTCGACCGCAGAAAAAGGAAGGTCCGCGATTTCAATAGTGTCCCCCCTGGCAATGACCACGGCCCGTTCCAGGATGTTTTCCAACTCCCTCACGTTGCCGGGGTAGTCGTATTTCATGAGCAGGTCCCGGGCTCTGGACGAAACCCCTGTGATTTTTCGATTGTTTTCCGACAAAAATCGCTTCAAAAAATGATCCATCAGCGGCGCCAGATCTTCCCTTCGATCCCTGAGCGGGGGAATGGTAATCCCCACCACATTCAATCGGTAGAAGAGATCTTCCCGGAACCGGCCCCCTTCCATCCCCTCTTCCAGGTCCCGGTTGGTGGCGCTGATAACCCGAACATCGGAACGGAATGTGCGGTTTCCGCCAACCCGCTGAAACTCTCTTTCCTGAAGGAACCGCAGCAGTTTTACCTGGACCGTATTGTTCAGCTCGCCGATTTCATCCAGAAACAGGGTCCCCCCGTCCGCTTCCTCGAATCGGCCGAGACGGGTTCCGGCAGTCCCCGTAAAGGCGCCCTTTTCGTGACCGAACAGTTCGCTTTCAAGAAGTGTTTCCGACAGTGCCGCGCAGTTGACAACCGTCATGGGTTTTCCGAAACGGGGGCTCAGGTCATGGATCAACCGGGCAATCAGTTCCTTCCCCGTACCGCTTTCCCCCCGTATCAGAACGGTGGCCCGGCTTTTCGCCACACGGCCGGCCATGTTGATGACCTGCTCCATGGCCTTGCTTCGAAAAATGATTCCGTCAGGCGTAACCCTTTTCCCCCGCAGTTCTTTCCGAAGCATCTTATTTTCGCGCACAATGGTTCGTCG
>CAZPQA010000210.1:0-3831 GCA_964588535.1 uncultured Desulfobacteraceae bacterium | reverse complement strand
TTGTACCCTTCGGTCAGGATGACATTCACATTATCAAAAAATTTTCTCAGTTCATCGGGGCTGTGGTCGTGGTCAACGTCCATCACCATACCGATCTGATAAGGGGATGAAATAAGCGTTGTGCAGGTCCCGGCCTGCTTGTGGCGCCAGCTATCCTTTCCCGGTTTGTCCATTTCAAACCCGTGCACATCATGCTTGATGCTGCCGACCCGGTAACCGCGGCGGGTCAATTCGCCGATCAGTTTCTCCATTAAGGTTGTTTTTCCGGCCCCCGAATAGCCCACAATGGAAATAATGGGGGTAAGGTTCATTTCATTCAATCCGGTTCTCCTCTCTATGACCAACAATCAGTGCCCGTCCACGGTGGAGGGGTGCTATTTGCTGAAAATATCGCTGAAACAACGGTTGTCTTCCTCCAGACAGCGTGCCTTTAAAATACGGTATTTTTCCATCAACGCCTTGCCCTCCGACGTGAGCCGGCTGCCGTCTCTTCGGTTCGCATGTATGATCTTTCTACCCAGGTATTGTTCGGTGACCTTGATCTTACTCCAGACCCCTTTGTAGCTCATTTTCATCAGCTTTGCTGTTTTGTTGATGGAACCGGTTTTTTCAATGGTTTCCAGGATTTCCTTTCGCCCTTCTCCTATGATGATACGGTCCTGGTCATCAACAACCCAATGCCTGCTTTTAAGTCTTAGCGGTATGTTCTTATCCACTTTGCACCTCCGCAAACCGTTCGCCGCTCCTGGACGGATCGTACCCGCCCAGTGCCGCAACGCGTTTTCTGAAATTGTCGGACCGCATGGTGTTCAGCGTATCTTGAATATTCGGCTGATCCAGCATCCGGGTCGGCACAATAAGATCATATTGCTCCTGCTCGATGGGAACAAAACCAAGATCCAGCGCCTTGGCGGCCGCATGGATCCCCATGCCGCAGTCGGCGGCCCCGCTCAGGATGTCCACCGCCACCGCCATGTGGGTGAATTCCTCGTGGTCATACCCTTTGACCGCGTCCGAAGGGATGCCGGCCTGGTTAAGCTTATAGTCAAAAAGGACCCGGGTTCCGGAGCCCGCCTGGCGATTGACAAACACCACGTCGTCCCGGGGCAGGTCCCGAACACCCTTGATACCCTTTGGATTTCCCTTGCTGAGGATGAGGCCCTGATCTCTCAACACCAGGTGGAACACCGTCACAGCCATGTTGGGGATGTAGCGTTTGATATAAGAAAGGTTGTATTCCCCGGTTTCCGTATCCAGCAGGTGAGAACCGGCCATGTGGCAGGTTCCTTTTCGGATGGCAAGAAGGCCCCCGAGGCTGCCCACATTCCCCGAGGAAATGCGAACATGCCCCTTTCGTCTCACTTCGTCGCCTAGTACGTCAATGGTCATGTCGTGACTGCCGATGATCACCACCGTATTTGTGAGATCTTCCTCATCCACCAGTAACTCCGCAATGGTTGCCTGGCCCTGGCTGATGCCTTCTGAAAGGGCGGGTATGCGGATAATCCCTTCCGCCCGTGTCAGGGTGGTGATGGACCCTGCCGCCCGGGCAAGCGGGGTCGCCACATGACGCTCACCCACCATGCCGATATTGACCCGAAGGAATTCCTCAGTTCCCAATTTGGAGGGGATATCCCTTGTGGGCTGGACCTCGATGGTTGGCTTTTTGGGCGGAGAAACCCCTTGGAGGGAGTAAAGAATTGGTTTTACAAACTGTTCAAAGGACAGCGCCGCGGAAACCGCATAACCGGGATTGCCAATCACCGGCTTTCCGTCCACAATGCCCAGAATCGTTGGTTTTCCGGGCATCATGGCAACGCCGTGGACCAGGACTTCGCCCATTTCCCCGATGGCGTGAACCGTAAAATCCTTACTGCCGGCCGATGAACCGGCATTGATGATGATTACGTCCGCTTCGGAGTCAACATATTTACGCAGTACCTTTTTGATCTCTTTTTCCGAATCCGAAACAATGTCGTGAACCAGCGGTATGCCATTACATTCCCTGACCAGCCCGGCAAGAACCCGTGCATTGTATTCCACGATCCGGCCTTCCTCCAGGGTTTCATCTTCCACAATATCTTCATGGCGGATGAGCTCCGATCCGGTGGGAATGATGGCCACACGGGGCCTTTTGCGTACGTTGACGGAAAAGACCCCGCCGCTGATGAGGGCACCCATATCGTAGGCCCTGATGGAATGGTTTTGTGGAAAGAGCAACTGGGTGGCCACAATGTCTTCCCCCACCTTGCGCACATGCTGCCACGGATAGGCGGAAGACCTGATTTCAATATGTCCGTCATCAATCATATGCACGTCTTCGATCATGATCACCGCGTTGAAAGGCTTTGGAAGGGGCTGCCCGGTGTTTACCCAGACGGCATCTTTTTTCAGTGCCAGGGTCATGGGAAGGCGTTCGGTGGCGCCATAGGTTTTCTCCGCTTTGACGGCAATGCCGTCCATGGCCGAGGAATGGTAAGATGGGGCTGAACGCCTGGCAAAAACGGGTTCCGCCGTGATGCGGCCGTCACTCTCCTCAGCCTTGACACGGCTGATGCCGGTCTTATGCTCCGGACCGAACCGGGAAAAAAAGATGTTCCTGGCTTCTTCAAGAGACTTCATGGAAAGGTATACCTGTCTTTTCAAAGGTCTCACCTCTTATATGTGCGAAAAAAACATTACGTCTACTTCGTCGCCCTCGTAAAGGCCTTCCGTATTCATGTCAATTCTGATCAGTCCGTCGGCCTCCACCAATGTGGAAATCAATCCGGATTTTCCGAATATGGGGATGGCCGTTAAATTTTCGTCGTCTTTTTCCAGCCTGACGCGAACATAGTCCTCCCGACCGCCGGATGAAGGGATGTTACGTTTTAAAATGGCCTGTTTGACGGTATGAACGCCATGGTGGGCATCCATGTTGCCGGAAAGGGTCCTCAACATTCTTGTCATGAAAACCTCAGCCACCACCAGGGCCGAGGCGGGGTGCCCGGGCAGGCCGATGACGGGTTTGGCCCCGGTACGTCCGATAATGGTTGGTTTACCCGGGCTGATGGATATACCGTGGACCAGGAGCTCAAAATCGGGAAGGGTTTCAAAAACCTTGAGTGTGAAGTCTCTGGTTCCAACGGAACTGCCGCCGGATATCCACACGGTATCTGCTGCCTTAAGGGCTTTTTCCACCATTTCCCTGAGGGGTTCGAAATGGTCGGAGCAGATGCCCATATAGATGGGAACAGCGCCCATATTTCGGCACAGGGCGCCCAGGGTGTACCGGTTGATGTCCCGAACCTCCCCGGGCCCGGGGGTTTGGGAAACCGGCACCATCTCATCGCCGGTGGACAGGATAGCCACTTTGGGCTTTCGAAAAACCGGGACTTCCAAAAACCCGAGCCCTGCCAGGACCCCCAGGTCCTGAGGTCTGAGGTGTTTTCCCGCGGGAAGAATCACCGCGCCCTTTTTAAAATCATCCCCGGGTTGAATGGTGTTCTCCAGAGGGGATATGGCGCGGCTGATTTCAAGGGTCCTTTCATCGAGAAGGGAGCAGTATTCGACCATCACCACCCCATCGGCGCCCGCCGGCAGCATCCCGCCGGTGGGAATTTTCACAGCTTGTCCACTTTCGACGGCAATGTTTTCAGCTTCGCCCATGGAGACTTCACCGGTTATTTCCAGCAGGGCGGGAAGGCTTTCCGTAGCGCCGAAGGTGTTCCTGGCTTGAACCGCATAGCCGTCCATGGTGGACTTGAAAAAGTCAGGCAGATCCTCGGGAGATGTCAAATTCACATTCAGCACACGGTCAAAGGCATCTTCCAGGGAAACGGTCTCTTCGCC
>CAZPQA010000209.1:0-3888 GCA_964588535.1 uncultured Desulfobacteraceae bacterium | reverse complement strand
GCGACACCCACGTTATCTTCTTCCAGATTAAGACAAAGGCCAAATATGCCCCCGGAGAATTCCACCATCTCCATGGCCATGACCTTCTCAATCCCGTATACGCGAGCGATGCCATCACCCACAGACAACACGGTTCCGGTCTCACTCACTTCGACCTTCTTTTCATAGTCCTTAATCTGACCCCGGATTATCTCACTTATTTCTGCAGCTCTGATCTCCATTAGTTATATTCACCCCTTTTTAATGATTCTTTTAGGCCTTCAAGCTGTGCCCTGACACTGCCATCCAATACCAAATCACCTATCTTCACGACAAGCCCCCCGATGAGAGACTCATCCTCTTCCACGTTGGTTTTGACCGCCTTAGATGTGATTTTTGCAAGGACAACATCCAGCTTGTCCATTGCCGCATCTTTCAGAGGTCTGGCCGTAATGACATCAGCACGGATAATATTTGAAATCTCATCGGTGAGTCGCGTATAATTGGCTGAAACATCTTCGATGCCCCCAATCCTGTTTTGATCCAGGAGAAGCCGCAGAAGATTCTTGACATAATCGGCAAAGGGACTCTTCTCCAACACGGCATTCAGCACCTTTTTTCGATCGTCCTCGGAAAAAACCGGATTGCCGATCACCTTGCTGAATTCCGGGTTATCCGCGCAGAGTGCGGCGAATTCCTTCAGGTTCTCACCGTATTCCGCATAATTTCCGTCTTCCTGCCCCAGACTGAGCAGCGCCTTTGCATATCTTTTGGAAATCCTTGAACCGGTCAATGTAGTTTCTCCACGCTTTCAATGAATTCATTCACCAAGTGGTCCTGATCGCTGTCTTTTATTCCTTTGGTAATAATTTCTTCCGCCCTCAGGGCCGCCATTTGAACCACTTCCTGTTTTAGCCTTTCAGTGGCGCCTTGAATCTCACGCTCAATGGTGTGGTCAGCCTGGCTGATGAGTTGCGCTGCCCTTTCCCTGGCTTCGGAGATGATTCGCGCTTTTTCCTTCGCGCCTTCAGCCCTGAATTGTTCGAGGATCTCTTTTTTCTGAATTTCAAATTCCTCAAGTTTTTTCTCAAGCTCTCGGCTGCGGCCTTCGGCTGCCTGACGTTCTTTTGCCAATGCCTCAAGTTTTTCCTTGATTTCTTCCTTGCGCTCCCCAAAAAAACGCAACATGGAAGTCTTTTTGACAATCACCACGAGAATGATCACCAGAAGGGTGAAATTGAGGATACGATAGAGGAGGTTCATCATCTGGTCGTGAGCGTGACTATCAGATGCGCCCCCACCGCCACTCGCAATGGCAAGGCCACAGAAAGCAACCACGAACAGCAGCATGAAGCCGACAATCAGGAATGTTTGCCCTTTCTTGCCTGTAAAGCGAATCATTGAACGCTCCTTCCCAGTATCTTTTCAGCCAGTTCATTGGAAAAACCGGAAATCTCACTCTCCAGGCTCTCCCTGGCAGCTGTTATTTTGGTCTCAATCTCCTGTTTTGCAGCCGTCAACTTTCGCTCAACAGCAGACCCGGCTTCCTGAAGAACCCCTTTTTCTTCTTCCTGTCCCAGGACTTTCAGAGATTCTTTTTCTTGATGGCCTTCCTTCCTGGCCGAAACCATACCGCTTTCGATCGCTTCCTCATTGTCCTGTACGCGGCCCTGATAATCGTCAATCATTTTCTGACGGGAAGCCATCTCTTCATTTCTTTTTGCCAGTATCCCACGTATCGGCTTATAGAGGATGATATTCATCACCACAAGAAGAACAAGAAAATTGGCTATTTGAAGAATCACTGTACCGTCTATGTTCAGCATATCAGAGGCATCCTTTCATCACAATTTTCCAAGAGTTTCGAGTTTACAGTTAAAGCCAGACAGGGCAATTTCACAAAAGTACTGCTTTCTACAAAAAAAAACGCCGGTTGTCAAAAACTTTTTTCAAAGCAAACACGGCTAATATGGATACCGCAGTTTAACCGGTTTCAGTTTGACATTTCCCTTCAAAAACAGCCCCCGCGCCCATGACAATCTCCGGGGACTGGATATCCCCGAAAATCCTGGCAGGTGTCAAAATCTCGATTCTCTGTTCCGCAACCGTATTGCCGTGAATTTCACCGCTGACAAGGACACATGACGCCCGAATATCACCCCGGATCACAGCGGTTTCCCCGATAATCAGGGTCCCTCCGGTGGAGATTTCCCCTTGAAAACGACCGTCAATGCGAAGACCACCTGTAAACGTCAACGTTCCCTCAAAAGCCGTGTCTTTGCCCAGAAACGCAGTAATTCGAGGGGCTTTCCTCTTCATTAATCCCCGCATCTTCGATCGAAATGCGCGAGTTTTAACACACACCTGACTACATTGCAAGAAAAATCACAAACCTATCTTCTAAAAAAGATACACTTATTGGGAACCTATCCAGCCACCCATATTTACAGATGTCAGGGTGAGAATTTCCGGGTCTCGTTGATATTGATTGACAATGACATCCTTGCTAGTTAGTGTCTGAACGAGAACTAGGATTTTTTGTCAAGGTCAAGGAAGATCAAAATTTTAACCACAGGAATACATTTGGTATTTCGAGGATTAAAATTTTTATCTGACGCAGAGATTGGCGAAAAAGACAGTTTTCGTTCGGGCACTAGTTATATCCCATGTGAAAATAGAAAAATAAAGGGGGAAAATACAAAATGGCACTAGCAAGCGTTAAAGACATCTTCAACAAAATGTCCGAGGTGTTTGATCCTGATGCGGCCCAGGGTTTGGACGCGGTGTTTCAATTTGAAATAACCGGGGATGATGGCGGGAACTGGAACATTATCGTCAAAGACGGAACCTGTGAAGTTATTGAGGGCAGTCATGACGAACCCACTGTAACACTCACCATGTCGGCTGAAACATGGCTCAGCATGATCAATCAAGAGATCAACGGCATGCAGGCATTTATGGATGGACGGCTCAAAGCTGCCGGGGACATCATGCTTGCCCAAAGAGTTGAGCAGTTATTTCCGCTTTAGCAGCCTTTATATTCAGACTCAGGGTTTGATAAAATTCTGAGTGATGGAGTCAAGAACAATGAGCATCAAAAAGCCCGATGATCAAAAAGATTCTTACGCCCAGGCAGGGGTCGATATCGAAGCAGGAAATAGATTTGTAGAACTGATTAAACCCATTGTCAGCAAGACTCAAACCCCCGGCGTGATCACCAATATCGGCGGCTTTGCCGGTCTTTTTTCGCTCAATGTTCAACACATCAAGAACCCTGTCCTGGTCAGCTCCACCGACGGAGTTGGGACAAAACTCAAAATTGCTTTCATGCTCGATAAGCACGACACGATCGGACTGGATCTCGTGGCCATGTGCGTCAACGATATTGTCGTACAGGGCGCTTCTCCGCTTTTTTTCCTCGACTACATATCCATGGGCGTTCTGGATGAGAACAGGGCCGTTGAAATCGTGAAAGGGATTGCAACCGGGTGCATGGAGGCCAAATGCTCGCTCATCGGGGGTGAAACCGCTGAAATGCCCGGTTTTTATGCGAAAGACGAATACGACCTGGCCGGATTCGTGGTCGGGATGGCCGATAACGAAGAACTGCTGGACGGAAGCGAGATTGCCGTGGGCCACCAGTTGATCGGCATCGGAAGCAGCGGACTCCACAGCAACGGTTACTCTCTGGTAAGGAAGATTTTCTTTGATGACCTGAAAATGTCCGTTTCCGACCATGTGCCGGATTTTGGTCGAACCCTCGGGGAGGAACTGCTCGAACCCACCCGTACATACGCCAGAACCATCGGTAACCTCCGGAAGGATTTTCATCTTTACGGCATCAGTCACATCACAGGCGGCGGACTCATCGAAAACCCTCCCCGCATATTGCCATCACGCTGCAAGGCC
>CAZPQA010000208.1:0-3925 GCA_964588535.1 uncultured Desulfobacteraceae bacterium | reverse complement strand
GAGAGAGTTTTTTTATGGCAAGGACTGTTGTCAGGTAGGCGAATTTGTTCATGGAGACTCATCCCCCTGAAAGGGTCTGGAAATGTCTTAGGCTTCCCTTCTGGCGATCAGAGCCGCTCCCAGGGCACCCACCAGTTGGGGTTCATGGGCCACCGCCGGTGTTTCGCCCAAGGCCTCCGCAAACAGGGCAACCACCCCTTGATTTTTTGCCACGCCGCCGGTCATGGTGAACGGGGCGATGGGTCCCACGGATCGTACCATGCTCATGATCCGGTTGACAACGGACCGGTGAAGACCCTTGATGATTTCTGCAAGGGAATGGTTCCTGGCCACCAGGGAGACAATTTCGCTTTCGGCAAAAACCGTGCAGACACTGCTGATGGCCACTTCCCCCTTTGCGGAGAGGGATAATTTTCCCAGGTCTTCCAGGGTGATTTCCAGCTTTGCAGCCATCACTTCCAGAAAGCGCCCCGTACCGGCTGCACATTTATCGTTCATGGTGAAATTGAGGACCTTTGAATTGGATCCCACCAGAATCACCTTGGAATCCTGCCCCCCGATGTCAATGATGGTCCGGCAATCGGGAAAGAGGTGACGGGCGCCCATGGCGTGGCATGAAATTTCCGTTACCGCTTTGTTGGCAAAGGGTACTGCCGAACGCCCATATCCCGTACTGACCACGTAAGCGGCCTGATCAACTGCCATGCCGGCTTTTCGGGAGGCTTCAGCAAGGGTCGCCTCGGCAGCCTGAGTGCTGTTTGCGCCGGTGAGCGTAATGGCACTGCCCAACACCCTGGCGGTCTCATCGATGACCACCACATCCGTTGAGAGAGACCCCACATCCACGCCGATATAATATAAAAATTCCGGGGACACAATACTAAATTATTTGGTTTTCTTGTTTTTCCATGGACCTTTAGGCCCGGTTTTTTTCTTCCGAAGTTGTTTCCCCAACAACACCTCAAGCTTATCAATGAGCAACTCATTCCCAAGAGGCCTGCCTGTTCGTTCGTGCTTACGGATTTCCTCATATTCTTTCTCGCGAAGTCCGTCATTCAAAAATTCATTCCAATCGGAAACCAGCTCCAACAGGGGTGACACTTTTACAAGCGCGTCATTTCGGTTTTCCATATGTGCTCTCGCGCTGCTCCAGGGATATGAAATCGGATCGGTAACCAACTGTGCCCTTACAGGATTTAACTCGATGTATCTGACCGCTGCCAGTAAATACCGTTCATCCATCACAAATGAGGAAAACCGTCCCTGCCACAAATACCCTCGCCAACCCTCCCGAAAATTAATCATCCGAGCATATCGGCGATGCACTTCACCGATAGCTTTACGCAAACCCTCTTTTGTCTGGGGAACGGCGATGAGATGGATGTGGTTGGGCATCAAACAATAGGCCCAGATATCAACGTTACACCGACTGCACCATTCTGCCATCAAGTCGATGTATTGTCTGTAGTCATCGGCAGAAAAAAATGTTTCCTGTCTGCGATTCCCGCGTTGCGTTATATGATGCGGATATCCGGGGACGACGATTCGTGCGATGCGTGCCATGGGTGCATAATGTAATGATTGGCGGCAATTGTCAATAATTTAGTATTGTGTCCCCGGAATTTTGTTACCGGAATTTTAATCATGGGGCCGGCTTGTTTGTATAAACAGAACGCATGCAAGTAATAGATAGGAAACAGCTATCCAGCAATTGATGCTGTTCGGAGCACTCCACGGCAGGTATATCTCACCAGTAGGAAGGACTGAATGGATGAACCCGAACAAAGTCAAAAACGCGCAACAAAGAGCGTATTTCGCGGCCGCGCGTGGCCTTCGGTCGATGATTAGTGCAACAAGGCTTCCCCAGAGCATGGCGGTCAAAATAAAGCCGTTACCTAAAACAGTAAGAGACTGATGTAAAACCTGCAGCCTTAAAGGAAGCCCGGCAGGGGTGATTGCCGCGAAGACCAAGAATTGAGTAAGTATGATCATAACAAGGTTTGCTATTACTGGTAAGAAACTAAAACTGACTGCAGGAGAATGGGATTCAGGGCATTCCTTATAGGCCTGACGTACTATCTCAAATCCTATAAATAGGAATATCGGCGCAAGTACGGCCCTTGGGATCAGTGCCATAAAAACAGAAAGTAGTCCGATGAGGGCCCCTAATCCAATGAGTAAACCGGTCAGAAGTGTATACCAATATGTGGCGCCCATTTTTTTATAGGCCGGATGCCCTATATAAGGTGTTGTCTGAATAACCCCACCGAAGAAAGCCGCGATAAGGGATGTGAACGCCTCTGTTAAGAGGATATTGCGGGTGTTATAGTTGTCGCCCGCCAGACGCGCGCTTTCCGTATTGTTGATGCCGCCTATAATGGTCATAAGTCCGAAGGGTATGGCGATAGGCAGATACTTTATGCATTTGGGGAGGGTATGCAGAAACTCGGTTGAAAATGTGGGGATACATAAGGAAAGTTCTAGTGTGGGTTTCTGGAATTCCGGCAGCATACCGGCATAACCCAAAATAAGATGGATAAGCGATCCCAAAATCACGGCTGCTAAGACCCCGGGTATTCTGCCGGGCAGATTCATCCCACCCATAAGGGCTGCGAATATGAGCCCGAGTGCCACCATACCCACGACGATTTCATTGAAAATTTCAATTAAAGGAATGAATCCAAGCAGGACCAGGCCTATACCGGCAATCGATCCCAAGAGTCCTGCCTTCGGGACGATACGCTGAACCATACTGCCGAAAAAAGAAGTTACAATTTTTACGATTCCGATCAGGAAAAGGGTGGACATTCCCAGCTGCCAGGTCAGAATCGGATCTTTTGTCGCCACATAAGCCGGACCTATGACCGCGAAGGCGAGGCCGATTGACGAGGGCGTATCCAGGCCGAGGGGCATGGCGGTGACATCTTTTCTTTTTGTTGATTTGCCGAGTCTGTATGCCATGTAGGTATAGATGAGATCTCCGAATAAAACCCCCAAAGCGGTTCCAGGAATCATCTGTTTCGAGATAATCTCTATCGGGTAGTTAAAAGTGAAGACCAGGATGCCACTGAAAAAGAGAAGTACGCCGATATTATCAAAGAAAAGAGTTAAGAAAGCTGTTGACTCTCCCCAAAACCTGCTTTGTCTACGCATATATCCCCTCGTAAGTATTCTTTAGAAAACGGTTCTTACCTCAGTTAACCCGCAAATTCGTATGAGGAGGCATTTTTCTTTAAAACCGTTTTTGGACAAGAGTGAATATGGATACAAACAACGAACAAGCCGGCATGCCGAAACGGGTTCTCCAGTCTTTTTGTGGGGGTTCAGTATGCCTGGCTCGCCATGAGCCTGGGCAAAAAGGGTGAGGGCGGCAATTGTCAATAATTTAGTATTGTGTCCCCGGAATTAATAAGAATAACATAACATTTTTTTAACATGATGTTTCCCTCCCGGCAATTTAGGGTCATCAAACAGCCACCATAAGAAAATGTGGGTATCCAGCAACATGGCTATGATTCCCAGGCTTTTAATTCATTTTCAGGCAATGCCTCAAAAAATGAATCGGTCACTGCCCCCTTTGCAATTCCGGGAACGCGTTCTTTCACCGGAAACAGTGGAACTAATTTAGCGTAGGGTTTACCAGCTTTGCCAATTATGATTTCCTCACCGGTATGAGCGCGAGCCAACAATTTGGAAAAGCATGTTTTTGCCTCATGAACATTAACAACATCCATAATAATCACCTGTTTTGGGTTAGTCTATCTGGTTAGTCTGTATGAGGGGCCCAAAAAATGCAATAAAAAATCGGTAACCGTCAATCGTCAAGCCGACTTCGCCAAAGTGGCGTAAGCTACGACGGCTGAATCATCAATCCAAAACGCCCCGAACCGTCTCTGCGATGGTTCGTCTGAGGATAGGCTTCATG
>CAZPQA010000207.1:0-3956 GCA_964588535.1 uncultured Desulfobacteraceae bacterium | reverse complement strand
GAAATGGACTGGGTCACCACCTGCGCCATCCTGGAAGAAATCGGAACCCTCGGGTACGAATTCGCCTGTGTCTTCGGGGTCGGCGCTGAGCTGGTCTGTGACGCCATCATTCAGCATGGCACTGCCGCACAGAAGGAAAAATATGTCAAACCCCTGCTGAAAGGAGATATCTTTGCGGCCGAATGCCTGACGGAACCCCGGGGAGGATCGGATTTTTTCGGCGCCACCACAAAGGCTGAAGACAAAGGGGACTATTTCCTCTTAAACGGCCAGAAACGGTTTATCGTGGGAGGCGAGGGCGCCGACTATTTCCTTGTCTATGCCCGCACGGAATTCGATACCAAAATAAAACCCCAGGATTCCCTGACGGCCTTTATTGTAGACCGCGGACCGGGGGTGGAAACCAAGTACCTATACGGTCTCATGGGATGTCGTGGCGGGGGCACGGCCCGCCTTGTTTTTAAGGACGTGAAAGTGCCAAAGGAAAATATTGTGGGCAGAAAAAACGGCGCCTACGATGTTTTCAACACCATGATGATTCCGGAGCGACTTGGATCTTCGGTCATGGCCATCGGATCGGCCCGTGTGGCCCTGGATGTAGCCACAAAATACACGTCCCGGCGAAAAGCTTTCGGGACCACCATCAACAATTTTCAGGGGGTCAGTTTTCAGGTTGCCGAAGCCGCAACGCTTCTGGATGCGGCCCGTGCGCTGGGATATGCCACGGCTCGTGCCGTGGATTCCAACGCTGACATGCACCGGGTCCGCAGGATGGTCTCTGAATCAAAGAAATTTATCACCGAATCATGCCAGAAAATTGTTCACAACGCCATGCAGGTGGTGGGAGGTATCGGGTACACCAATATTTTTCCCATTGAACGAATCTATCGGGATATCCGTTTGGCCTCCATCTGGACCGGCTCCAGCGAAGTGATGAGCATGATCATCGCCCATGAATGGTACCGGGAAAGGCTGAAAACCAGATCTGATGCCGGGGAACGGGACTATGAGGCCGATGCGCCGGAAGCGTTTGCGGTTGATGAAAAGATCTACGAATGAGATGCCCCTTAAAAAAAACCTTGACATCTTTTTTCTGAGAGGCTAGATGTCGATCTATGGAAACGTCTGAAAGAAAAGATGCAATGACTGCTTTAAGAAATTGGTGGTGGCGTCACTTCATACAGAGGAGGTGTGCCAACTTGATTTAGAACCAGCAGCAATATCTTAAACCAAACAAACCGTGGCGCGCTTCATCAAGGGCTTCACGGTTTTTTTATAAATGCATACCAGCAAAAAGGGCCGTGGGGCAAATTTCCCCCGGCCCTTTTTCATTTTGAGGAACCAGTTTCAAAAGGAGCCAATTTCAAAGAGAACAGGTATTTTGAAAATACAACCTTCACTTTCACAACTCAAACAGATGGCAGCACAAGGCAATCTGATACCGGTATATGGGGAATTCCTGGCGGATACGGAAACACCGGTTTCGGCCTACCTGAAAATCAAGGATAAGGCCTTCTCCTATCTTCTGGAAAGCGCCGACGGCGGAACCAGTTGGGGCCGATACAGCTTTATCGGATACAAGCCCCATGTGGTTGCCCGCTTCGCCGACCAACGGATGGAGATTACAAGGAATGACGAAACCGAAACCCTTCGCCAAATTGAAAATCCCCTTGAGGTTTTGAGGGATCTGTCATCACAATACCGCTCAGTGGCATCAAAGGATCTTCCCCCGTTTCAAGGAGGGCTCGTGGGATTTTTCAACTACGACCTGATACGAACCTGGGAACCGATCCCCGGAAATTGTCCGGATGCGAACATGCCCGAATGCATTTTCACCGCTTCCCGACGGCTCATCATTTTTGACCACCTGACCCACAAAATTACAGTTGTAGCCCATGCTCACCTGTCGAAAAACAAAGATCCGGAATCCGCCTACTTAGAGGCGTGCAATGGGGTAAATGATACCATTGCCGAACTCGAACAACCTGTTCCCATCATTACAAAAGGGAACGACGTCAAAGTCTCGGCGCTTACGTCCAATATCAAAAAAGAGCCGTTCAAGGCGGCTGTGGCGCAGGCGAAGGAATATATCGCCGCCGGAGACGCGATCCAGATCGTCCTGTCGCAACGATTCCAGGGAACCGTATCAGGAGAGGATTTTGCCCTCTATCGAAAGCTCAGAAGCATCAATCCGTCGCCATACATGTTTTATCTCAACTTCGGGGAAACCAGGCTCATCGGTGCTTCCCCTGAAATTTTAGTCCGCCTCACCGATGGTCTCATTGAACTGCGGCCCATCGCAGGAACGCGCCCCAGAGGGAAGGATGAGGCATCGGACCAGGCATTGGCACAGGAACTCATGGCAGATCCCAAGGAGAGGGCTGAGCATATCATGCTGGTGGATCTGGGCAGAAATGATGCGGGAAAAGTGGCGGCGCCGGGGACGGTAACGGTTCCCAGGTTGATGGAAGTGGAACGTTACTCCCATGTCATGCACCTGGTGAGCCGGGTGGAAGCGAAGCTAAGCCCGAAAAAAGACGCCTTCGACCTGTTCATGGCGTCATTTCCCGCGGGAACGGTTTCAGGCGCCCCCAAGATTCGGGCCATGGAAATCATTCATGAACTGGAATCCTCTCCCCGGGGACCCTACGCAGGCGCCGTCGGATATTTCGGTTTCAACGGCAACATGGATTTTTGCATCACCATCCGCACCATGACCCTGCACAATGATAAACTGTCCATCCAGGTGGGTGCCGGCATTGTGGCCGACTCCGATCCGGAAATGGAATACCAGGAAACCCTGAACAAGGCGGGCGCCATGTTTCAGGCCATCGGGAGGACATAAACCCAATGATTCTGATGATTGATAACTACGATTCCTTTACCTACAATCTGGTCCAGATGATACAGGTATTGGGAAAAGAAATTCTGGTACGACGAAACGATCAGATGAACATCCCGGGGATGGAAGATCTGAAGCCAGCAGCCCTGCTGGTCTCCCCCGGCCCGGGCACGCCGGACCACGCCGGCATTTCGGTGGACGCCATTCGGCATTTCGGAAAAAAGATTCCGGTTCTGGGGGTATGCCTGGGACACCAATCCATGGCCGCCGCCTTCGGGGGTGACGTGATCCGGGCCGGTCGGATCATGCACGGTAAGACAAGCCCCATATTCCATGACGGCCGGACCCTTTATTATGGTCTGCCCAATCCTTTTCCCGCCATCCGTTACCATTCCCTGATCGTCAACAACAACCGGATACCGGATGGGTTTGAGGTAAGCGCCTGGACAGAGGAGGGTGAAGTCATGGGACTCAGACACAAAAACCACCCCATGGAAGGGGTGCAATTTCATCCGGAATCGATTCTGACCGATGCCGGGATGGATATGATGAAAAACTTTTTAAGGAGGATAGAGCAATGATTAAAGAAGCAATCGCTAAAGTGGTAAACGGGCAGGACCTGATGGAAGAAGAGATGGTTTCTACCATGGATGAAATCATGACCGGACAGACAACCTCTTCACAGATCGGCGCATTTCTGACGGCTCTCCGGATGAAGGGCGAAACCGTGGCGGAAATCACGGGGGCGGCCAGGGTCATGCGCGAAAAAGCCGAAAAAATTAATGTCAACAACCACCTGGTCAGCATTGACCGGGACGAGATCAATGCGGAAGATGAAACCCTTCTGGACATTGTGGGCACCGGAGGGGACGGCACCCGGACGTTCAATGTCTCCACCACCACCGCTTTCGTGGCGGCAGGCGCAGGGCTGCGGGTGGCGAAACACGGCAACCGCGCCGTATCCAGCCTTTGCGGCAGTGCCGATGTTCTGGAGAATCTAGGCGTCAACCTGGACATCAACCACGCGGATGTGGAGCGATGCGTGGACGAGGTGGGCATCGGATTTCTCTACGCCCCGAGTTTCCACGGGGCCATGAAATACGCCGCCAAACCA
>CAZPQA010000206.1:0-3988 GCA_964588535.1 uncultured Desulfobacteraceae bacterium | reverse complement strand
TCGCGGGTGTAGGGTACGGAAAGTCCTGAAGTATGCCCATAATGATCTTTGATCCCTTGAAGGATGTTTGAAAGGGTGTCTTCCGCTGAGACAGGCGAATGAACCAGGATTATCAGTGCGGGTATCAGCAACAGAATTTTTCGCATGTCATCCTCCCTTTCTGCCGTATACTTCCCGCGGGCGGACCCCGTCCGACGGTCCCACGATCCCTTCTATTTCCATGGCTTCAATCATTCGGGCCGCTCGATTGTAACCCACCCTCATTTTTCGCTGCAACATGGAGATAGATGCCTGTCCGGTTTTACAGACCACTTCCACGGCCTCATCAAATTTTTCATCCAGGTCGAGGGGTTCTTCATCTTTGGTTTCATCTTCCGCCATATGGGAAAGGATGGTGGTGTCATAGTCCGGTTTTTTCTGGCTCCTCAGAAAGTCAGCCACCCCTTTGACGTCTTCCTCGGAGATATAGGCGCCGTGAATGCGCGTGATGCGGCCCACACCGGGGGGCATGAAAAGCATATCCCCATCGCCCAGGAGATGTTCCGCACCATTGGTATCCAGGATGGTTCGGGAGTCCACCTTGCTGGAAACCTGGAATGAGAGGCGGGTGGGGAAGTTGGCCTTGATGATGCCGGTGAGTACATTCACTGAAGGACGCTGGGTGGCGATGATCAGATGAATACCGGCAGCGCGGGCCATCTGGGCCAGGCGCGTAATGGATTCTTCCACTTCCTTTGAACTGAGTATCATGAGATCCGCCAGTTCATCAATAATAATAATGATATAGGGAAGATGGCGATCAATGCCCCGGTCTTCACCGTTCTCTTCGCCGCCCTCTCTGCCCCCCTCTCCGACGGAATCTTTCTTTTTGGCCTGTTTCACGATTTTCCGGTTGTAGGAGTCAATATTCCTGACACCCCTGTCGGAGAGCAGCATATATCGCCGTTCCATCTCTGAAACAGCCCACCTGAGGGCTTTGTTGGCATCTTTGGGCTGGGTAACCACGGGATGCAGCAGGTGGGGGATGTTCTGATAGACGGATAACTCAATGCGTTTGGGGTCCACCATCAGGAATCGCGCTGTCTCCGGGGTGAGTGTATAGAGCAGGCTCTGTATCATGGCATTGAGGGAGACACTTTTGCCGGTTCCGGTGGCGCCTGCCACCAGCAGGTGGGGCATTTTCGAAAGATCGGCCACCACGGCGGAGCCGGTGATGTCTTTGCCCAGGGCAATGGGCAGTTTGCTTTTGGTATCGGCGTAGGCGGAACTGGAAAGCATTTCCTGTAAATAAACAGTTTCCCGCTGGTTGTTGGGGATCTCAATTCCGATGGCGGCTTTGCCCGGTATGGGGGCCACGATGCGGATGCTCTGAGCCCTCAGGGTTAATGCCAGGTCATCCGAGAGACCCGCGACCTTGCTGATTTTAACTCCGGGCGCCGGTTTGTATTCATACATGGTGATGACGGGCCCTGGAAGGATTTCAACCACTTCCCCCTCCACGCCAAAGTCTTCCAGCTTTTTTTCCAGCCGGCGTGCATTCATCTCCAGGGCATCACGCTGAAAGGTGATGTTCTTGTTCTTCGGGGCGGGCGTCAGGAGATCCAGTGACGGGAGTTGAAATTCTCCCGGCCGTTGCATGAATGAAAATTTCTCCTGCTGGGGGGGGGGAGGGGATTCCTTTTTTGCGGTCTCCACGATGTTGACTTTTGGTTTTTTCTTGATCTTATCACGCGCCACCAGGGTTTTCTGTGCTCTTTTTTTCCGCTCTTTTCTTTTGGTCAGGAGTTCATTGATTTTTTTGAAAATCCCCAATATCCACAAACCGAGCCGGGAGAAAATCCAGCCGAAGGAGAGGCGGGTCACCATCAGCAATGATATGGCGAAGATGGATGCCAGAAAAACATAGGACCCGAAAGGATTGAGGATCGTGATGGATACCCCCGCAATATGAAGGCCGATGAGTCCTCCCGCGGCCATGATGGTTCCTTTGTAGAAAAGACCATTTTGAAACTGAAGGCTCAACAGTGCTGAAAATGAGGCCAGCATGATCAACACGGTAATGATCCCTTTTATGGGGGATGAAAGGGATCGACCCTTGAACGTAATAAAGGATAGTATAAACAGGATCAATGGCACCCAGAACGCGCCAATCCCCAGCAGATCAAACAAGCCACCGGATAAATGGGCTCCGACGGTTCCAAAGAGGTTATGCGCTTTGCCTAAATTGCCTGCCACGTTCCAGAATAGTTTGTCCAGGGGAGAAGAGGAGAGAAGACTGCCACCCAGAACAACCGCCAGGAGCAGGAAAATGAGCCCCCTGATTTCCTTCTTAAGCGGATGCCGCCGGTTTTCGGATTGCACGGATTTGGATTGCAGCCCTTTTTTATCTGGCTTAGACGATGATGGTTTCTTTCTTTTCATCTTTATCTTACGCTCACAAAACGATGATGGTCGGTATGATGAGGGGGCTTCTCTCTATCACGTTGTAGAAAAAGCGTTTCAGCCGTCTACGGATTTCCGCTTCCAGCCTTTTGCCATCCACAGGCAAAGGTTTTTCTATTTCGTCGATCACCTCTAACACGATACATTGGGCATCCTCAAGAATAAACTTCCCCTGATCTTCAAATACGAAGCCGCGGGATATGATTTCCGGGCCGAATAGAATTTTGCCCGTCTGTTCATCTAAAACCATTTGAACCACCACCATGCCGTGGCTCCTGAGCTTTCGTCGATCCCTCAGGACGGTTTCTTCAATATCGCCAACCCCTTTGCCATCAACAAACGTTCGCCCTGTTGTCACGGTGCTATTTATCTTTCCAATACCCTCTTCAAAAGAGATGACGTCACCATCCCGGGCAATGAGCACATGATCTTTGTCTATCCCCATGTCGAGGGCAATTCGAGCGTGTTTAACCAGGTGTCGGTATTCACCGTGAATGGGGATGAAATATCGCGGTTTCACGAGGCTCAGCATGACCTTTAATTCCGCCTGCCTGGCATGTCCGGAGGTATGAATGTCGGATACGTTTTCGTAGATCACATCGGCTCCGAGGGCATACAGCTTGTTGATAACCGAAGTAATGGCCTTTTCATTGCCGGGGATGAACCTGGAGGAAAGAATGATGGTGTCACCCTTGTGTATTTTTATGCCTTTGTGTTGATCTCTGGCCATTCGGCTCAGGGCACTCATGGGTTCTCCCTGGCTGCCGGTGGTAATCACCACCACCTGGCTATCCGGAAGGGATTTCATTCTTTTTTCAGTAATTTCAAGATCCTCGGAAAAATGGATAAACCCGTGGGCCCTGGCAATTCCCACATTGGTGATCATGCTTTTTCCATTGAAAACCACCTTTCGGCCAAACTCTTCCGCCAGGGATATAACCTCCTGGATTCTCGTGATATTTGAGGCAAAACTGGCAACGATCAGCCTTCCGGGGCAGGCCAGAAAGAAATCTCTGAGCGTTTTTTTGACATCCCTTTCACTGAGGGTGTAGCCTTCCTTTTCGGCATTGGTGGAATCGGAAAAAAAGGCCAGGACGCCTTTTTCCCCAAAATGGGCAAAACGGATGAGATCGGTCGTCTGTTCATCCACCGGCGTGGGATCGATGCGAAAGTCTCCGGAATGAAGGATGAGGCCCTCCGGGGTTTCCAGCGCCAGACCCGCCCCATCAACAATGCTGTGATTGACGCGAATATGTTCCACTTTGAAGGGACCGATCTCATGGATTTCTCCTGGAATTACGGTCTGCAAGTCGGCATTTTGGGGCAGGATGTGTTCTTTCAATTTTTCCCTGAGTAAATCGAGGGTAAAGCCGGTGCCGAATACGCGTACCGGAAACTCTTTCAGCAAAAAAGGCATGGCGCCGATATGGTCTTCATGGCCATGGGTAAGAATAACAGCTTCGATTTTTTCCTTGTTTTCCCTGAGGTAGCTGAAATCGGGAATAACCAGGTCCACGCCCAGCATGTAATCATCCGGGAACATTAA
>CAZPQA010000205.1:0-4021 GCA_964588535.1 uncultured Desulfobacteraceae bacterium | reverse complement strand
TTTCGCATTCTCGCCATCAAACTCATTTTTTCCGATCCGGAAAGGTATGGTTTCAAACTGTCCGGGAAAGACCGTTACCCGCTTTTATCCTTTGACAGGGTTCAGCTGAAATGCGGCCGCGAAACGCCCATTAAACTTGTGGCAAAGGCGGCAAAGACCCGCTTCAAGGTCATCAAGGATCTCAACCCGGAAGTCCGGGGGCACTATCTTTCAAAAGGCGACCACGAACTCCTTATTCCGAAAGGGTCCCTGCCGGGTTTTCAGAAACGGTTTTCCAGGTTGCTCAAAGCCTATGCTGAAGACCACAAAGGTCGCGTCTATGTGGTGCGGCCGGGTGACAACCTCTCCACCATCGCCCGCAGTCACAATGTGCCGGTCACCGCACTGATCATCTGGAACCGCATTCGTCCGCGAGATCCCATTCACCCGGGACAGAAGCTGATTGTCCATCCGGGAAATTAATTTTCAAAGTCTTAAATCCTGGCTCAGGTTGCCGATGAGCGTCTCAAGGGCTTTTCGCTGGGTCTTCTGCTGGGCTTGCAGGGATTCTTCCTGACGCTCAATTTTCCCGAGCCGGGTTTCCTGGCTGTCAAGCAGCTGAATATAGCGGCTTCGAAGCCCCTTTTCTTCAGAGGTCTGGCCCAAGCCCTTAAGGTTTGCACGCAGCCTTTTCTGATCTCCAAATATTTGTTGTCTTTCTTTATCAATGGCTTTCAAACCGGTTGCAATGCGAGCCAACTCGGCTTTAGCGGCAACGATTTTTTCCATCTGTTTGAGGGTTTTATCGTTCAGGTATTTTTGACGGGCAAATATGAGGATGTTGTCTGGGGTCAGATTGCTGACGGAAATACTTTCCCACACGTCCCGAATTTCCTTTACCAGAAATGCGGTTTCAGTATTGCCGGGAACCGTCACCTCAAAACGCAGATAATTATCGGTGATCTCCAGGGGTTTTTGGGGTTGCAACAGTTTCCAACTGCTGTGGTATGGGTGTTCGATGACCACGGTTCTGGACTTGGCGTTCTTATTGTTGAGGGTGTAGTTCCTTGTTTCAATGACCCCTCGGTGAAGGCGCATGAGCCCACGGTTGATCACCACCCGATCCACCGGTTCGGTTGCGGTTCCTTTTTTTGTATTCACATGAAGGCCCAGATCAACCGCATAGGTGATGTAGCGCTGCTCATTGGGCTTGAGGCTTTTGACAAAGGCTTCCCCCGCATAAGTTCCGCCCTTGAGAACCGTCAAAGGCCCCCCTTCGAGGGTTAGCCCCGTTGTATTCTTAAGTTTTATCCCTGCCAGGGGGTTTTGTTTTCGAGTCTTTTCGTTGTACAGATCCACCGCCCGGCCTTCAATATCCTTTGAAACAATGGGCACCAGCGCTGAGCGATTCTGATCTATGGTGACGGGATGATCGATGCGGTATTCAAACATGTCTCCCACCTCACGGGTGACGGTTTGGGCTTTTAATTTTCGAATGCTTTGTTCCATGTCCGGCTCACCGGCATATCTTCGGGCCATGGCCTTTTTTCTTGCAGCGCCGGGCCTTGCTTTTGGGCTTGCCGGCGCCGCCATCAACATTCGGTTTTCGCTCATGACCGCCTCCGGGACGGCGGGGGCCACGGCATCTTCATCATCCATTTTGAGTTCGGGGCGCTTTTTAAATCGCGGTGCATAAAGCTCCTGGATAAATGAAACGGGCAGGCCGCTGACCAGGGAAAGCTGTATGTTTTGCCAGTCTTCTCCGCTAACATTGTCAACAATGGCCCACCCCTGTAGAAATGGGCTTTTCCCTTTGTCCGAATCCGGAATAACGATGCGGTAGGTGGCTTTCCATACGGGCACCTCGGTGATATAACTCACCAGAAGCTCCTGGGGCCCCTGTCCCGTGGGTGTGATGGTCACAGTTTTCCCGTTCTTCTGATGCTTTTGAAACAGGATGGACAGATATCGGTCCAGATCTTTATTAAGCTTTGCGTCAACAAGTTTAATTCCGGTGATTTCACCGGTGTCAAACGTGCGTATTTGACCGTTTGGGTCCATAATGGTCAGAAAAAACCATGGCACAATAACTTCTTCTTCCTGAGTATTGCGTTTTTCCACCCCCATGATGGTTCCCCGGATGGGAGTGCTGCCGGTCAAAACTTGAATTTCGCTTCCCTGAAGCTGTCTCAGGATTTGGGGCAGCCCCTGGTTTTTCCGCAATTGAAAATTGAATTCATCCAGCTTCTGAGGAATGGTTTTGTCATTATCATAAACAATACTGCTCACCTGGCCACCGGTTAAATTCAGGACCGTGAGACTCTTGAGGAGATCGTTCATCTGGCTGGTTTTCACACGAAGGGGGATTTCTTCTCCCGCCATGACGTTGCCCCCAAGCTGGAAATATCCCACACCGTTGTTAAACAACGTCACTTTCTTGAGGACGAGCTGCCCGTTGTTTGAAGGCAGTACCCGGCCCGCTGACGCAGGGTTGCTCACAGCCATCAGGAGCATAAGAGCGGTAGCAAGCACCATGCAGGAAAATCTGTGATCGTGTTTCATTTTTTGACTCCTTTTTGATAGGAATATTTTATGGGAGTTTAACATAAGGGCATCTTTTTGTTCAATATGCTTTTATTTTTGTTGAATAAACTTTCCTTTCGTCCCCAAGCATTATTGACACCTGCCTGCCCCTTCCCTATAATCGCCCACAACATTACGGAATGGGTTTCCCCTTCTGGTTCGTGCAGATACCAGTCAGGGCGTTGTTCTTTTTTTTAATGGGGGGGTAAGTTAATTTCATGATGGCATTTAACCATAAGGCTGAGGCCTCAGCATCGTGCGGACGTAGGGAGTCAGGGAAAAAACCCATGATAGGCTTATTGGTTGGATTTCTGGCGGCATTTTTGTTTTTACAGGCTGCAAATCCATGTCAGGCGGATGAGGTCGTCATGAAAAACGGCGATCGCATTCAAGGTACGGCGGTTTCCTTGAGCCAGGGGAAGCTGGTGTTTAAAACCAGCTATGCGGGAAAAATCAACATCAGCTGGGATCAGGTGGCAAAGCTCACCACCGACGAGCCCATGGAAGTATCCTTGGAGGGAGATAAAACCCTTGAAGGCAAGTTGACCACATCTCAGGCGGGAGACCTGGTGTTAAAGCCCGAAAAAGGCGCATCGCCGCCACCTTTGAAACTATCCCAGGTCAAGACCATGGAACGGCCCAAACCTCCCGCCACCTGGGATTTCACCGGTAATGTCAACGCCGGGGCCAGCAAGGAGACCGGGAATACCAATACTGAAAAATACAACCTGATCGGGAACCTGAAAATTTTTAAGCTGCCCCATGTCTTGAAATTTTATACGTATTACAAAAAAGAGTATAGCAAGAACAAGTTGAGTAAGGACCAGGGGCTGGGGTCGGCCACCTATGAACGCTTTCTGACCAAGAAATGGTTCCTCTGGGGCGGGGCCGTTGCACAGATGGACCAATTCAAGTCTTTGGATCTGCGGGCCAATGCGGCTGTGGGCCCCGGATATCAGATCTGGCATTCAAGTCAGAAGAATCTTTCCGTCAAGCTGGGGCCGGGTTACACCTACGAAAAATATACCAAAAAGATGGTAAATTTCGGCAACGTTGACACTCGGCAGTATTTTTCCGCTTACTGGGTGCTGGACTTTGACATGTGGTTTTTCCAGAAGCTGTTTCAGGTTTTTCACCACGACGATTTCCTCTACGACCTTGAAAACGCCGGTAACTTTATAATCCGGACACGAACAGGGATTCGGGTTCCCCTGGTGTCACACCTTTTCACCTCCTTTCAATTCGATTACGATTGGGACAACCAGCCGGCGGACGGTAAAGACAAATATGATCAATCCTGGACGTTCAGTATCGGGTGGCAATTTTAGTCGGACAAAATGTAATTCGGGAGAAAACCCATGGGGCAGCCCCTGCAAAACCGGCTATCCGCTTGTATCATCTGCCACAATGAAGAAAAAAACATCAAACGGTGTTTGGATAGCCTGAAATGGGTCCATGA
>CAZPQA010000204.1:0-4050 GCA_964588535.1 uncultured Desulfobacteraceae bacterium | reverse complement strand
CTGCCCGAAATAATGGCATACATGGAATCACTGATCTCCCCTTTGGTCATGACCACGCTGCCGGCTTCATAGGTTTTCAGATTGCCGGCCGTCAATATGTAGTGAACCTGGGTCCGGCTCAATCCCTTGAAAAGGGGAATGCCTTCCTGAGGATCTTTTCCCAGTTTGACCCTGATAAGATCCCAGATGGTGACCAGTTCCACATGCAGCATGAGAGAGGGCAGAAGAATCAGGTCCGCCACCAGGGCGGATACCATGGTAATCACCATCAGCAGACCAAAAACAGCCGTGGGTTTGAAACTGGAAAAGAGCAGCACCGAAAACCCCAGGCTGATGGTCAGGGTGGTAAAGATGATCGGTTTTCCCATATGCCGAATGGTGCTTTGAAGGGCACGCTCTTTGTTCAAATCCTTTTTGAATTCGTGGTTGTAGTGCACCAGATAGTGAATGGTGTCATCCACGGCAAGACCGATGGCAACGCCCGCGATGAGGCTTGTGGCCATTGACAGGGGGATTCCCAGCCAACCCATGACGCCGAAAGTGACAATGATGGGAAAGCAGTTGGGAAGAATGCCGATAATGCCCACCTTGAAAGACATGAACAGCAGGAACATGATGGCAAAGACCAGCACCAAGGTCAGCGCCAGGCTTTTAATCTGTCCATCGGTGATCAATCGACTGCTGTGGGAAATAACAACACCGATCCCGGTGACCTGATAGGTAAATCCAGGCGGCAGATTTTTTGCCAGATAGGTTTCAATTATTTTCTGGGTATTCAGGAAATCATTGGAGCTGGAAATATGGGTCCGTAAAACGATGTTGGTCCCTGAGAAATTCTCATTCATGAATCGACCCAGCATATCGAGACCCAACATGGTTTTGAAACTGTTGATGAGCATCCGGACTTCGAAGCCTTCTTCCGGCAGGGCATACAGTTCATCCCGGTACTGATTCGTCGCGTAATTAACCAGCTTGAGATAGTCACAAAATGAGATGGTTTTATCCACGCCTTGAAGGGAAGATAAAAATTCCTGCACCCGAACAATTTCCTCCAGGTGCTCTGGGTTTTCAAAGTAATCGTCCTGGTTGCTGTTGATGACCACATTAATGGGAAAGCTCCCGGCCATATCCAGATAAATGTCATTGAAGTTTTGCGCAATGGGGGTGCTTTCTTTAAAAAAATCCATGGGGTTGGTTTCAACCTGAATCCGTGAAATACCCAGTATGCCAAGCACTGAAATTAATGCAATCAACCCAAGGGTTAATTTCTGGTGTTGAAGGTTGAGCCGGATGATAAATGAAAGAAAACGGTCCAGCAGATTTTCTTTTACCGGTAATTCCATGCCTTTGGATTTTCGAGGAAAAGGCAAGAGGGCCATCACCGCCGGGAGGAAGGTGCGAAAAAGGAGCAGCATGGTCAGAATACCGAAGCATGAGAAAAGGGCAAAGAACCGAATTTCAACAATTCTGTTGATTAAAAGGGAACCCAGACCGATGGTGGTGGTGAAGATGGCCAGAGATGTTGGAAAGCCCAGCTGAATGAAACACTGAAAAGAAGCATCTTTGGGTGTTTTGCACGTTTTTTGGGCCACGGCGTATTCGGGAAAAATATACATGCAATAGGCCGTACCCACAGCAATAAGAAAAATCGGAACGATCATGATGAGGAGCGATAGGGGTGTACCGGTCCACGCCATAAGACCGAATGTCCAGATCAGGGCAACGAGAACCGAGCCTGCGGGAATCAACACGCCCCTTAGATTTCGAAAAAGCAGAAAAAGAGATAATGCGATGAGGAGAAATGTAATGGGGGGCAGCCGCAGGAAATCCTGCTCGGTGAAATGTGTCAAAGCCATTGAAACCACCGGCATGCCGATCTGGTACATGGGTCGTGTGGTTTTTTCTTTGTCAATCAGATCCTGGACCGAAGCGATAACAGGATCTTTTCGTTTGGTATCTTCCAGTATGAGGGATATGACCGTGGTCCTGCCGTCTTTAGAGACAATGTTCCTCTCCAGCAGGGTAACGGGTGCGATTTCCCGTTTGAAATCGGAAAGGGTCCATTTCCCGGTGATGTCCATGGCCTTTTTGATGCCGGGAAGGCTGATGACCCGTCGGATACCTTTGACTTTTTCAAATTGATTGGCCAGCCGTTCAATCTCTGCAAATGTTTTCGGATCAAAAACACCTGAAGTCCTGGCGACCACCAGGATAATCTCTTCACATCCGAAGATCTTTTTAAAGGCGTTATATTCACGGGTCTGGGGCAGGTCTTCAATGGTTAGATCATAAATAGAAGTTTCAAAACGAAGCTGGGGGATTTGCCAGGCAAAACAAATGGTTAACAGAACAATGGGAAGGATGATACGCCAGGGATGATGAACCACAACCTTGAGCCAGGATTCCATCACCGATGTTTTGGGGCGCTGGGCCATATGGGGTCTATGGAATTATGAAGGAAGGTTTTGGCCGCCGATCTCCATACTGTTGAAGTCGGCGGCCAAAGGTTTTAATTTCTGATCGTTATACCACTTTTATCTTATAAACCTGGTTGGAGTCAGGATCGATCACGTGCACCCCGCAGGCAATACAGGGATCGAACGAGTGCACCGTCCTGAGAATTTCAATGGGCCTTTTGGGATCGGCCACAGGGGTTCCGATAAGGGCTTCCTCAACAGGTCCCAGTTTGCCCTTTTCACATCGCGGCCCCAGGTTCCAGGTGGACGGTACCACATACTGGTAATTTTTGATTTTTTTGTCTTCGATTTCAATCCAGTGGCCCAAAGAGCCCCTGGCCACATCATTCAAGCCGCAGCCTTTGCCGGTTTTCGGCATAGTCCACTTGGCGCAGGTGGCGGTGTCGCCCTTTTTCAGGTTCTCCACCAGCTCCATGACCCAGCCTTCCATGGCGTTACCAATTACCAGGGTTTCAAGGCCTCGGGCAGCCGTACGTCCTAAAGTGGAAAAAAGCGCTGTAACGGGAATATTGAGTTTTTTCAGAGTGCTGTCCACCACGGCCTTAAAGTCTTTCTTGCCATAGGCATAGGCCACCAGGACCCGTGCCAGGGGACCCACCTCACAGGCTTCGCCCTCGTAGCGGGGCGCTTTGGACCAGGAATACTGAGCGTTGGTGTCATACTTGGGATCGGCCTTGACAGGCTTGGTTACCCCGTCATAGGGATGGAGCGCCTTCCCTTTTTCATACCAGGATCGATCGATGTGTTCGGTCACCTTATCGGGTTCCGCCATCTTGACGCCTTTGAGATCCCGTTTCATGATGACCCCGCGAGGTAGAAAGAGGCTTTCGGGCTCTTTTTCGCTCATGGGCAAATCACCCCAGGCCAGGAAGTTGCTGGTCCCCCCGATGGCTCCCCAGTCCTTGTAGAAGGACGCAATGGTCACCAGGTCGGGAATATAGACGTTTCGCACAAAATCCTGGGCCTGTTTCCAGATATAGAGGAATTCGGCAATACGGTCAGGGGTCAGGTCTTTGACGCTGGTGATCCCGCCCACGGCCAAGGCCTGAAGGTGGGGATTTTTGGCACCGAAAATGGCATGCATGCGGACCATTTTCGCTTGAATGCGAAGGGCTTCAAGATAATGGGCTGTCGCCATCAGGTTGGCTTCCGGCGGCAGTTTGTAAGCGGGGCTTCCCCAGTAGCCGTTGGCAAAAAGGCCCAGCTGTCCGCTGTCCACAAAGGTCTTAACTTTTTGCTGGACTTCCTTGAAGTAGGCGGTTCCGCCATGGGGATCATTGCTCACGTTGTCGGAGAGAGCCGCTGTTTTTTTGGGGTCTGCTTTGAGGGCATCCACCACGTCCACAAAGTCAAGGGCATGCAACTGATAAAAATGGGTGATGTGGTCCTGCTGAAACTGAGCGCCGTGAAGAAGGTTTCGAATGATGCGGGCATTCTTGGGAATGGTGACGCCCACAGCGTCTTCCACAGCCCTCATGGATGACAGGTAATGGGTATACGTGCAGACCCCGCATGAGCGTTGTACGAAAAGCGGTGCATCCCGCGGGTCTCTTCCCTGCAATATAATTTCAAT
>CAZPQA010000203.1:0-4058 GCA_964588535.1 uncultured Desulfobacteraceae bacterium | reverse complement strand
TGATTCTGGGAGACAATATCGGGACCACCATAACCGCCCAGCTGGCCAGTATCGGAGCAAGCGTTAACGCCCGGCGAACGGCCCGGGCCCATGCCATTTTCAATGTTTTGGGCGTGCTGCTCATTATTTCTTTTTTCCCGTTCTTCTTAAAAATGGTTATTTGGATAACCGGCCATATGATGGATATCGGGCCTCCCGATCTTCTGGTTCATGGGGAACATCCCAACATCGGAAGATATATTGCCAATGCCCACACATTCTTTAATGTGATCAGTGCCTTGTTCTTCCTGATGTTCCTGCATTATCTCGTTAAGGTGACCTGCTGGCTGGTACCGGAAAAGAAGGAGGCGCAAGCCATAGATGAGTTGCGCCGTATCAAATACATACATTCCAAATATATCGATACCCCATCGGTTGCCATTGTCCAGGCCCGCGCGGAAATCGTTCGAATGGGGGAAGCGGTTCAACTCATGTATAATGATGTGATTCATTCCATGAAGAACCGGAAACTGGAAGAGCTTTCCAAATGGCGGCAGCGGGAAGACATCATTGACTCCCTTCAAAAGGAGATTATCCAGTTTTTGATCAGTGTGATGCAGAAAAGGGTCAGTCCTGAAGAATCCAAAGAGATTGCATCTCTAATGCGTATGGCCAACAACCTGGAACGGGCCGGCGACGGCGTGGAAAACATCGCCGAACTCCTTGAGGAGCTCTTCGAAGAAAACCTCCATCTTTCCGAAGGGGGTATTCACGATTATGAGCAGATCTCCAAAAAGGTTGAAGCTTTTCTGGATCTTATCGTAAAAGGCATCAAGGCGGAAGATCAGGAAATCATGATTCGCGCCCAACAGCTGGAAAATGACATTGACGACATGCGGGAGGACATGCGGGGAAATTACATCATGCGGCTTCAGAGCGGCCTTTGCACGGTGGATCCGGGGCTTATCCTGGTGGACATGCTCACGTCTTTTGAGAAAATCGGAGACTTCTGCTATAACGTTGCCCAGGCCGTGGCAGGCCTCAAATAGTGCCCATCCACAAATGGCCAATTTGCCCGATTTCGGCGTCAGGCGAAAATTGTAATCCTCGAAATACTACAATGTATTCCTGTGGTTACAATTATCACCTTCCTTGAACTCGAACAAATTTTCTCATTCGTGGACGGACACTAAATAGGGTTGTTTGTTACATGGAACCACAAATTGATAAGGAAAGAACGCACTGTATCCGTTGCGGAGAATGCTGCCTTGCCGCAGGCCCCTCCCTGCAGAAATCCGATCTGCCCCTATTTTTCAATCATGTGTTGGATGGCACCCACCTCTATACCATCCGTAAGAACGAGCTGGTTCGGGATAATATCAATGATGCACTGGAATTCACCGATCAGGAGATTATAAAGCTCAGGGACCGGGAAACCGGAAAAGGGTGCATCCTCTATGACGAGGGCGACAAAGCCTGCACCATTTATGCGGATCGACCCAGCCAGTGCTGGGCCTTTGCCTGCTGGGACGACGGAAAATTAAAAGCCGTCTTTTCCGGACCGAAAGCCGATCGAGAAGATATGATCAAAGATCCCAGCCTGCTGCGCTTAATTTCCGCCCACGAAGCGGCGTGCAATTACGAAACGATATCCCACCACGTCAAACAGATTCAGCAGCAGGGCGAGACAGCGGTTCAAAAGGTTTTCAAAATCCTTCAGTATGACCAAGAAATCCGACAGCTCACCCACAAAAATTTGGCCATTGACCCACGGGAAATGGATCTTCTTTACGGGCGGCCCCTGACCGAAACCATTTCCATGTTCGGGCTGACCGTAAAGCAAGAATCGGACGGCTCTTTTCTGCTGACCACAATTGAGATAAGATGATGGTGAAAAGCCATGAGAATTAAGCCCCTGTTTATCGTCGGTCTTGCCCTCTGGCTGGTGTTCCAGGCGGCGTTGGCATGCTGCGCCCAGAAGGATACCCTGGTCGTCGCCTATAAATCCCACATTAAAACCTTGGGGTTTTCCAATCCCACCACGAGAAAAGCCTTTATTCTGGCACATAACTGGGCTGATACCCTGGTTTACCGCGATCCCCAGAAGAAAGCCCTGGTTCCCTGCCTTGCCGAATCCTACCGATCCGTGGGAAAGCACAGCATTCAATTTCGACTTCGAAAAGGGATTCGATTCCACAACGGGGAACCGTTCAACGCCGATGCGGTTAAAGCCTCCTTTGACTATCTGAAGGATGTCGAACTGATGTCCTCCCTGCCCTACGGGTTTCTAAAAGGGGTTGAAGTACTGGATGAACACACGGTTCGCATCAATACCAATGTTCCTTATCCAATCGCCCTTGAAGTAATCGCAAATATCCTCCTCATCTACCCTCCCAAGTACCTCCGGGAGGTGGGATTGGAGGCTTTCGGAAAGCATCCTGTTGGCACGGGACCCTATCGTTTTAAAGACTGGTCAAATCCCTCGGAAATCGTGTTCGAGGCAAACCCCCATTATTTCGGAGGACCCAAGGGTAAACCGATGATTCCCAATCTCAGGATAGCGATGATTCCCGAACAATTGGCCCGAATGGAGGCTTTATTGAGCGGCCGTGTGGATCTGATTCGAGGCGGTTCCGTAGCGCCGGATCAGATCAATTTCCTGAAGGTGAACCCGGACATAAAAATATCCAAAGCCGAAACCATGCGCATCTTCTTCCTAATCATGGACACCACCGATCGAACCAAAACACCCTTTTTTAAAGACAAACGGGTTCGAAAAGCCCTGAATCACGCAATCGACAAGCAATCCCTTGTGAAGAAAGTCCTTAAAGACTACGCCAAGACCGCCGATTCGGTGGTTACGCCGCTTCATTTTGGTTACACAAAGGGTGTGACTTACCCTTATGATCCGGCCAAGGCAAAAGAGTTGCTTAAAGAGGCCGGATATCCTAACGGTTTCGAGGTGGATCTCTATTTTATTCGGGACGAAAGCGTAGCCGAAGAACTTGCCGAATATCTCAAACGGGTGGGAATAAAAACCAATCTTGTGATAAAGAAACGGTGGAGAGATCTATACAGAGAAATTGTGGGAGGAAATACAGGTCTGGTTTTTCTGCCCACGGGGGGATATTCCATTTTTGATGCCAGCGCCGTTTTGAACCTCTATTTCCTGATGGATTCCCCACGGTGCCTCGGCTCCAATTGGGAAATAGACCGAATCCTCCGGCAGGCAGATCAGACAACTGATGTTGACCATCGCCATCGTCTGCTTGCGAAGGCCCAAGAAATCATTTCAGAGGAAGCCTTCTGGGTACCCCTCTACTACGGCAACTCGATTTCGGCCATGAAAAAAGATCTGAACTTTCAGACAAGCTATGACGAAATCGATCGCTATTTTGACGCATTCTGGCTCCGGGAATGATGAAAGCCTGTGCATAGAATAGCTCAAAAAAAGGGCGATCATACGATCGCCCTTTTTTATTGGGTTAATATTAAAACGAGCTCTGGTTAGAAGAGGCCGCTCACCTTTCCGCTTTCCGTATCCACGTCAATCCGCCTGAAGGCGGGGTTGGAACCGGTTCCAGGCATCAGGCTGATGGCCCCGGCGCAGGGGCAGAGGAACTTGGCCCCGGAGTAAATCAGCACGTCCCGGATGGGCAGGGTCCAGCCCTTGGGCACGCCCTTGACCGTCGGGTCGTGGGAGAGGCTCAGGTGACTCTTGACCATCATGGTGGCGAAGTCGTCGTACTTGGGATCGTTTTCCAGCATCTTGGCCTTGCCTTCCGCTTCGGGAGTCCAACTCACGCCGTCGGCGCCGTAGACTTCCTTGGCGATGGTTTCCACGCGGTCGCGCAGCTTCATCTCCAGCGGGTAGAGGAATTTGAAATCGTTCTCCTCGTTACAGGCATCGATAACGGCATCGGCGAACTCCAGGGCGCCTTCGCCGCCCTTTTCCCAGTGCTTGGACTCGGCGCAGCGGGCGCCGGCCGCTTCGGCAGCCTTGCGGACGATGGCGCACTCGGCGTCGGTGTCGGTGTAGAAGCGGTTGATGCAGACCACCGGGTTGATACCGGCTTTGC
>CAZPQA010000202.1:0-4062 GCA_964588535.1 uncultured Desulfobacteraceae bacterium | reverse complement strand
CAATACCCAGAACAATTTCCGCATCAATTTCAAGGCCAATGGAAACGGCAAAAAAAGGGAACCCGTGGGCAAAGTTCGTTGTTCCGTCCAGGGGATCAACGATCCAGGTCCTGTTTGAGGAGAGGTCCTGAACACCCGCCTCCTCGGACTGGATATTGTCTTTCGGAAAATGCTTGCTAAGCATTTCCAAGATGATCTTTTCAGCGGCAATATCCGCCTCGGTCACCAAATCAATTTCCCCTTTTTTACCGATGTGGTGGACATTTCCAAACTTCTGCTTCAGCACCTCACCGGCGGATCTTGCAGCTCTGACCGCTACTTCATGCTCAATGTCATGCATAAACGACCCTGATGCGGATTCTTCGAGTGGGTTGGTTTTCAGTTGTTTCATTGAGGCGTATTGGGGGTTATGATCGCTTATCTGATCCTATTTCCCATCAAGGATCTCTCTTAATTTTTGAGACAATTCCTTGATCTTAAAGGGTTTCTGAATAAAACCGTTGCAACCTCGACTCATTATCTCACTCGCAGCACCATCGATGGTGTATCCACTGGAGAGGAGAACCTTTACCTCGGGGTTTATGTGTTTCAACCGGTCATAAACCTCGCTGCCGCTCATATCCGGCATGATCATATCCAGAATCACCATGTCAATCCGCTCTTTGTGCGCTTCATATACCTCAATGGCCTCTTTTCCGCCTCCGGCAATCATGGTTTTGTAACCCAACCACTTTAACAGCTCTTCGGCCACTTCAATGATCATGCCCTCGTCGTCCACAATAATGACCGTCTCAGACCCCCTTAATATATCCTCGGCCGGCTCCTTCTCTTCAATAACATCCTTCAGAGAAACCGGCAGAAAAACATTAAAAATGGTGCCATGACCTTTTTCACTGTAAACATTAATGAATCCGCCATGATTTTTGATGATGCCGTATGCCGATGCCAACCCCAGACCGGTGCCCCGGCCCATCTCTTTGGTGGTGAAGAAAGGATCAAATATCCTTTCCTGGGTTGCTTTATCCATTCCGATGCCCGTGTCCCTGACGGATATTTTTACATACTCCCCGGGTTCTATAGCAAACGATTTTACATAGTTTTCGCCAATTATCACATTCTCTGTTTCCAGATAGAGGTCGCCACCCCCGGGCATGGCCTGCCAGGCATTCACAAAAAGATTTAAAAGAACCTGCTCAATCTGGCCCCTGTCAACCTCCACCGACCAGAGGTTTTCCTCATAGGTGCCTTTTATGGTGATCTCCTTCTTGGTCCGGCCGAACATTTTATTCTGTTTTTGGATAAGCTCATTTAAGTCAGTCGGCTTGACTTCATATTTTCCACCTCTGGCAAACCCTAAAAGTTGCCGGGTCAGGGTAACGGCACTTTCAACATGCCTCTCTATCCCCTTTAAGTGTTCAAAATCCGGATGGGAAGAATCCTTGTTCATCAGTGTTAAGGCGGCGCGGCCCTGGATGGCCATGAGCAGATTGTTGAAGTCATGGGCGATACCACCGGCCAGGGTTCCCATGGCCTCCATCTTCTGGGCCTGTTGGAGTTGGGCTTCCAGTCTTTTTTGTTCCGTAATGTCCCTTACAAAATTGAGGGTGGCGGGCCGTCCTTCCCAATTGATCAGAACGACGTTCAATTCTACCGATAACGTCTCCCCGGATCTGTTAACAATCCTGAAAGGATAAATGTTGGGCGGCTCTTCGCCATTTAATCTTTTCTTGTGCCGCTCAAGGACCATGTTTCTGTCTTCAGGATGAGTAATGTCAATAAAAGGCATTTGGGCCAATTCATCAGCAGTGTATCCCGTTATCTCTTCTACTTTGGGATTGACGAATTTCATTACCTCATCCTGAGCAATAAATATGGCATCGTTGGCGTGTTCCACCAACAGGCGATATTTCTCCTCACTCTCCTTGAGCGCCGCCTCAAATTTTTTCATTTCACTGATATCGCGAATTGATTCGATGGCCCCCATGACTTCACCGGCGCTGTCATAAAGCAGAGAGGCCTTGTTCCACAAAAATCCACCCGGTTTAACCAAGGGGTCATAGGTTTCGGAAACCAGGGATTCCCCTTCCTTTTTCACATACTGATACTTTGCCTCTATCTCTTTATTCCATTCACCCACCAGATCGATCAAAACCGGCCGTCTCTCCCCGTAGAAGGGGATAGCATACTCATGGTCTCCTTTTCCCAGTATATCCCCGGCCTTTATGCCGGTCATATGCTCAATGGCCCGGTTCCAGGCGATCACCTTCCCTTCCAGATCAATCACTATGGTGGCATCGGGGAGAAAATCAATGATCTGGGTTAAACGTTGCCGTTCAAGCGCCTGATGTTCCTTTCTTAGGAGTTCCTCGGCTTGAATGGCTTCAGTGATATCTTTGAGGACAACCATGATAGAGGTGGTTCCATTTTCTTTGACCCGCAACAATCTGAGTGATATTTGCCTGCTGTTCATGATCAGAGGGGTATCCAGGGTTATCTTCTCCGAACCACCGTTTATTTTTAAAAGTAATTTTTCAATTCTCTGGCGATCACGCTCATGGACCAATTCCACGAACGCTGAGCCCAGTAACACCCCCTCAGGGGTACCCATAAAAGAAACAGCCGCAGGATTGGCAAAAATTATCTTTCCTTCAGAGGAAAGTTCTATGATACCGTCGGATATGTTGCCTAAAATCGTTTCAAGATGCCCTTTTGCCCATATGAGCTCCCTGGTTATCTCCCGTTTAAAAACCCCTTTAGACCCCATAACTATTTCGGGCGAGTCCATTGAAACATGGTCATCCGATTGCTCAATGGCAGCGAGGACATGCTTTCCCATCTGATCAAATGGCCCCTTTACAATAAAAGCATCGGCGCCCAGTTCATTAAAGTCCCAGGATTTTTCGGCGATTGTCGCCGAGAGAATAACCGTATAAGTGTCCTTTAATGCTGGCATTTCCCGAATAATCCGGCATAACTGTTCCCCATCGATGTTGGGCATGACCAGGTCGATGAACATGACATGGGGAGTGGATGTCCTCAGAATGTCAAGTGCGGAAAGACCGTCTTTTGCGGTCTTAACCTGATGCCCATGTTTTTCAAGCAGGTTGGTCATATACTTCAAAATAACCGGATGATTATCGACCACCAGAATCTTTTTCTTCATTGGGATACCTTATCATTCTCCGTGATTCCCGGTGAGACTTTCGATGGCCTCAGCCAGTTTTGGAACCTGAATCGGTTTTGACACGTACCCATCCATCCCTGCGTCCAGGCACTGCTCCTTATCGCCTTTCATGGCATGGGCCGTCATGGCGATGATGGGGATATGCCCTCCATCTGCTTTCTCCTTTTCCCTTATGGCGGCAGTGGCCTCAAATCCATCCATTTCAGGCATCTGAACATCCATGAGAACCAGATCAAATGTCGCCCGGCTGAACGCATCCACGGCCTCTCTTCCGTTACTTGCCAAATCCACCACATGCCCCATTTTTTTTAGCAGTTTCTGGGCCAGTTTCTGGTTGACCGGATTGTCTTCGGCCACCAGAACGCGAAGTCTGGATTTGCTTTCCCTGATGGAATGTTTCGTAACGAGACCGTGTTTCTCCGGATCGGCCCCACCCATATCCAGAACCATCAGGATTGCATCGAACAATTCAGATTGCTTGATGGGCTTCGTCAAATAGGCCGCAATGCCAAGCTTTCGACACAGTTCCCCATCGCCCCGCATTCCCACCGAAGACGTCATCATGATCATGGGGATGGCCCATTTCGAATTCGCCGACATTTCAGCGCCTATGGCAAAACCGCCTTTTTCAGACGCGGTTGCATCCAACAACACCAGGGAAAAAGGGTTATCGGAAGATTCCGCATCTTCCAGGGCCTGAAGCGCATCCTCACCTCTGACAACCGTAGGCGTCATCCCCCAGTTCAGGAGGGTTTCCTCGAGGATTTCCCTGCTGGTGGCATTGTCGTCAATGACCAGCGTGGGCAAACCTCTCAAATCCGTAAGTGCCATCTTCCTTGGCGGAATAGGGTCCTTCTGCAAGCTGAATTTGGCGGTGA
>CAZPQA010000201.1:0-4078 GCA_964588535.1 uncultured Desulfobacteraceae bacterium | reverse complement strand
TATGTTGAGATTCTGAAAAATCACTGCAACGCAGTAGATGGGGCTTTTTACGACGTCATCAATCATGTTTTGGTAAAACTCTCAGGAGGAAATCAAATGAATGCCTGCAGCCCGGACCAGATCGATTTTAATTTCGACAAAAAAAATCTGTGCCGCGAAGAGTCCGTTACGGATCTCAAGGTGGGGTCCATCAGGTGCCTTAAGCCTATCAAACCGGACGGAACCGATGATGAAAACCGTATGACCATCTTTGTGGGCCACACCCAGCTCCATTCCCCTCAGGGACTTGTTCCCCTTCAATCCCCGTTGAAAGCCACCACCCTGAAACAGGCCATGAAAGAGTTTCCCGGTGCCATGAAAAAAGCCCTGGAAGAGATGGTGGAAAGGGCGAAACAGATGCAGGCACAACAGCAGGCCCAAAAACAGAATGAATCCCGGATTATTACCCCCGGCAGGTAGATTTCTTGACCGCTCAGTACAACATCATGGAACATGAACTGCCGGGTGGCTGGGAAGTGGTTGCGGGAAAAACAGACGTGGACAACGACTATCTCAGCCTCAAACTGGCAAAGCCCAATGATTACTGGTTCCATGTACGGGGTATGCCCGGCAGTCACGTGTTGCTGAGGACCGGTTCCAGAGAGGCGCCGAACCGGGATACCCTGAAGCAAGCCGCCGCCTTGGCCGCCTATTACAGCAAGGCGCGACACGGCGGCGTTGTGCCGGTTTCGTGCACTCAGGCCCGATACGTCACCAAGCCCAGAGGGGCCAAACCGGGTCTGGTTCAAATCCGGAAAGAGATCACTTTGAAAGTACGGCCGGCGTTACCAGAGGGCATCCCTCCGTAAACCAATCGATCAACTTCCTTGCAATGCTGATTCTGGGTGGAATTCGTGGCAGCCGGTCCGGTGGGAACCAGTCCGCATTGGAGATTTCAACCCCGTCTTCTTTTATTTCACCGCCGGCGTATTCCGCAGTGAACCCCACCATGAGGGAATCGGGAAACGGCCAGGGCTGGCTTCCGAAATAGGATATGTTTTTAACCGATACACTCACCTCTTCAAACACTTCCCTTCTGACGCAATCTTCAAGGGTTTCACCCGGTTCCACGAATCCTGCCAGAACGCTGTAAAAGTCTTCGGGGAATCGGGTTGAATGGGCCAACAGAATTTTGCCATCCCTGACCACTGAAACGATGATGGCCGGGGAAAGCCTGGGGTAATTGATCAATCCACATTCCGGACATATTTTAGCCCTTTCGTCTTCCTTGTCTTCGTTTGGCTTTCCGCACCGGCTGCAATATTGATGGTTTCGATGCCATTGCAATAAGTGACCGGCCAACCCTGCCGCCTGAACCCCATCCGTTTCGAAACGCCGAAACACCTGTCGCAGTTCCATGACCGAGAAGGCTTCAGGGATAGCCGCGTCGCTCCCCAATCCCAGCGCATAGCATGGCTGACCATTCAACATGCCAAAAAAGTGTTGCCCGTCGGCAGAGAGGTTGGTTTTTTCAAGATCCGGAGTCTGCGGAATGCGGGTATTTTCACCTTCTTGAATGACCAGGAAACGCTGTTTTCGGAACAAAAACCAGAGGGCATTTTCAGGTGGTGTGAGGGGCGGTTTGGCAGTGGATACAAACGTCATCTATTTCTCTCCTTTTAATCAACGGGTAATTGTGCCATCGATAGCAGGCTGATGAAAAAGTGTCAAGAATGAGCAAGTGTTCAATAATGATGCCCATTGACCTTTGGCAATAACGCATTATATTACGATCCAACAATCGGACTCTCCCAGAGCCCGATTTTTTTACGTCGTGATTGAGGCAGAAAATGAACAAACAGCACAAACAGGAAGTGGATCGACGGCGGAATTTCGGCATTATCAGCCATCCGGACGCCGGCAAAACAACCCTGACAGAAAAACTGCTGCTTTTTGGGGGCGCCATTCAGCAGGCCGGCGCCATTAAGGCCAGAAAAGCCGCACGCCATGCCACCAGCGACTGGATGCGCATCGAACAGGAAAGGGGTATCTCCGTCACCACCAGCGCCATGAAATTCAACTACAGAGACTTTGAGGTAAACCTGCTGGATACACCGGGACACCAGGACTTTTCTGAGGACACCTACCGCGTACTGACGGCCGTGGACAGCGCCCTCATGGTCATCGACAGCGCCAAGGGCGTGGAACCTCAGACGGAAAAACTCATGGAAGTCTGCCGCATGCGCAACACGCCCATTATCACCTTCATTAACAAACTGGACCGGGAAGGACTCCCCCCCCTGGATCTCTTGAGCGATATTGAGGAAAAGCTTCAAATCGAGTGCGTTCCCCTCTCGTGGCCCATCGGCATGGGAAAACGATTTAAGGGGGTATACAACCGGCATCACCGGGGACTGCATCTCTTCACACCGGGGCAGTCTTCCGTGTCGCAGGAAGGTTTAATGATAGAGGATCTTGCCGATCCCCGTCTAGACGAATTGCTCGGCAACCAGGCCGACGACCTCCGTGAAGATGTGGAATTACTGGATGGCGCAGCCAATCCTTTCGACCTTAAGCACTACCTGAACGGAAATCAAACGCCTGTTTTTTTTGGCAGCGCCATCAACAACTTCGGCGTAAAGGAATTGCTGGACGCATTTGTTGAAATGTCGCCACCGCCCATGTCCCGAACCACCTTGACGCGGGAAGTATCGCCTTATGAACCCGCCTTTTCAGGATTTGTCTTCAAAATTCAGGCCAATATGGACATGGCCCATCGGGACCGCATCGCATTTCTACGGGTCTGTTCCGGCACATTCAGGCGGGGAATGAAGGTGGTTCATCACCGCATCGGTAAGGAAATTGCTATTGCCAATGCTACCATATTCATGGCTCAAGCTCGGGAAAATGTTCAGGAAGCGTACCCTGGAGACATCATCGGCATCCACAATCACGGCACCATCAAAATCGGAGATACCTTTACTGAAAAGGAGCCACTTAAATTTACCGGAATCCCCAACTTCGCCCCGGAACACTTCAGGCGCATACGCCTAAAAAACCCGATGAAATCAAAACAGTTGCAAAAGGGACTGCACCAGTTGGCGGAAGAGGGGGCCACCCAGGTATTTCGCCCTTTGGGCACCAGTGACACCATTCTGGGGGCGGTGGGTATCCTTCAGTTTGACGTTACAGCCAATCGACTCAAACAGGAATATGGGGCCGATACTGTTTACGAGCCCATGGAGCTGGCCGTAGCACGCTGGGTGAGCTGCGATGATCCAAAACGCTTCAGGGAATTTCAGCAGGAAAATACCCTTTTTCTGGCCCTTGATGGGGAAAAAGAATTGACTTTCCTGGGCCCGAGCCAGTGGCGGCTGGAGCATGTGATGGAACAATGGCCGGAGGTGGAATTTAAGAAAACCCGTGAGTATAATTGAAAACTATGGCGAGGCAATACGATCCGCTAAAGTGCCCACCGCGATGGCAAAATAATTGGATCGGTTCCATTTCAGGATCACGCGATAATTGGGATACGCCAGGAATATGGGACCACCGGTTTTGTTGGGTTGCACCAGGTACGCCCGCAGGTCCGGCTTTCCCGCAACACCCTTTCCGGTAACACCCAGTTGCTGCCATTGTTTAAGGGTTTTCTTGCTGCCTTCTCCCACAAAATCTTTATTGAACCCCGCAGGCAAAGAGACTTTACCCCCCCACCCCTGGTTTTTCTTCCACCCGGATCTTGACAGGTAATTGGCGGCGGATGCCAGCGCATCGGGCACATTGTCCCATATATCTCTTCGACCATCACCATCATAATCCACAGCATAACTCACAAATGATGACGGCATGAACTGAACCTGGCCCATGGCGCCCGCCCAGGAGCCATCCATGTTTTTGACGTCAATATGCCCTCCCTCAAGAATTTTGAGGGCTCGAATCAGTTCCTCCCTGAAAAAAGCGCTGCGCCGACCATCATAGGCCAATGTCGCCAGTGCGGCGATTACCGGGTATCCGCCCGTGATCCGGCCATATCGGGTTTCAATTCCCCAAAGAGCCACAATATACTGGGGCTCAACCCCGTATTGATCCCCGATCTTTT
>CAZPQA010000200.1:1423-4081 GCA_964588535.1 uncultured Desulfobacteraceae bacterium | reverse complement strand
CCCCATCAGTTTCGGCATGAGGTACATGAAGAAGGGCCGAACCGCCAGGACATCCAGGATCTCGGAGGGACCAAATTCAATAATCAGATTTCGCAGGTCCTTGAAATAAGCGGCGAAACCGTAACGCAGGTCATGCTTTCGATGATGTTTCAGGCTTTTTCTGACATCAACATAAGCCATTATGCCGTAAAAACTGATGGATGCCATGGCGGACCCCACGAAGGCCGCCAGGACATTGTCCCCGGTTGTTCGGTGAATCAACCATGCCGTGGCCAGACTCAACAGAGTACACAAGATCTCGGCCAGCAGATATCTTCGGATCCATTCCCTTATTTTGCTCTTCATTGGCTATTTCTTGACGCACAATGTCCTGAAAAACCGCTTCCCGTCCCTTGACGTTCTCTCCACGCCATGGATCTCGCTTTCATATCCGGGAAAAGCGTTTTCAAAATCCTGTCTCAATTTCAGATAATCAAATATGGGGTCTGCTTTTTCGTTCATGATTTCCCCCCCCATCATAACGGGTATACCGGGAGGATAAGGCACCATCATGACGGCCGGGGTTCGGCCCGCCATATGATCCAGTTCCACAAACGCCACGTTTTTCCGGACCACCTGGTGGTAGGCCTCGGAAGGCTTCATGGTCTGGTCGGGAATAACCTGGAAAGCATCCTGCATCATTTCCAGTATTCGGTGTTCCTTCCAGTAACTGTGGATATCATTGCAGTGTTTTTTGAGCCCCACACCCTCATAATATTCCGGATAAGCCTTAACCAGGTCCGGAAAAACCATTGCCAAAGGCGCATCCCCATCATAGAGGTCTTTAAACCGCAACAATGCGGAGAGAAGCGTTCCCTGTTTGGCTTCAGTGGTCCCGAGAGAATTCAGCAGTAGGAAAGAATAATAATCGGTCTTTTCACATACGATGCCTTTCCCCATCAGATATTCGGTCACAATGGAAGCCGGAATGCCCTCATTGCCCATTTGGCCATGCTCATCGATCCCCGGGGTGGTGAAGGTCAGTTTGATGGGGTCCAGCATGGCATAATTCTCTTCCATATCTTCAAAGCCGTGCCAATTATTGTCGCTGCTCATCACCCATGGTGCCTGGTGCGCTGCCAGAAAGTCCACGGCCACCGCCTCAAAGGGCTGCATTACCCCGTCGACATCGACCTTTCGCGGCTGCCACATGCCAAAAAACCAGTCCCCCTTGTCTTTATTTTTGAATTCATTTTGAATGTTCACGACCTTCTGCCGCAGCCGGATGGACCCCATAATAATGTCGTTCATCATGGTGGTACCGTTATCGTCCATCATCTGGGTGGCAACGTCCAATGACGCAATCATGGTATATTGCGGTGATGTGGATCCGTGCATCATGTAGGATTCATTGAATTCATCGGGGTTAATTTTGACCTTGCCCCCGTTCTTGATGTGAAGCATGGAGGCCTGAGAGAAGGCGGTGAGCAGCTTGTGCGTGGAATGGGAGCAGAAAATGGGGGGATGGTTTTCATCCAATGCATCATCCGTCATACCGTAATGATCCTTGTACATGGAATGGAAACGGGCATAGGCGTACCAGGCCTCATCAAAATGGAGATTCTGAACACTTTTCTCCAGCTGTTTTTTGATGTTCACCACATTATAGCAGACCCCATCATAGGTGGAATTGGTGAGCGCGCTCATTCTGACCCCGTCGTCTTTCAGATTTTCGGGGATGAGCGTGTCCTCACGGATCTTTTGTCGAATGGATTCGGGAGAGAATTCGGACAGACGAACCGGTCCGATGATACCCCGTTTATTTCTTCGGGGAATCATGTATACCGGGTAGGCATCTGTGATGACCATGGCGTAATTAAGGGATTTATGGCAGTTTCGGTCCACAAAGGCGATATCGTCCCGAACCAGCTGACTCCGCCAAATGATCTGGTTCACATTGCTGGTGCCGTTTAATACATAATAGGTCTGATCTGCCCCGAACACCCGGGCCGAATTCTTTTCCGCATCCCCCACCACGCCGCTGTGCTCCAGAAGGGAACCCAGCTCCGGAACGGAAACGGAGAGATCCGACCGAAACACATTCTCTCCAAAAAACTTAAAAAACGCAACACCTGCCGGACTGCGCAAAAACCCTTCGCCCCCCATATGGCCGGGGGTGTGCCAGGCGAATTTGTATTCATTGGCATACCGTACCATTGCGCCGAAAAAAGGAGGATAATTGGAGCTGATATAATCTGCCGCGTGGGACTCAATCCTGCCTGCCAGAAAGGAAATGGTTTCAGAGGTTTTCCAGAGGCAATCATTGACATCTCTTAAGATTTCCGAAGGGATCTCGTCCATTCCCATTCGTCCCGTTAACAGAATGATGGGCACATTCTGGTGTCGTTTCCGCATCTTGATAATCAATTCTTGTGCAGTGGTTGCCTCATGGGGATCCTCCAGGGGAATGTCCCAATCCACCACAATGCTTCCGAAGTCAGACCTGGAACGGAATATCTCATACCCATCTTCGTAGGTGTAAGACGGAATGATCCGGCAATCGTGGACTTCTTCCAGTTCATCGGTCAACTGGCGCAGCCGGTAACCTTCGTCATTTTGTGCATCGAACTGGCCTGAAATGATCATGATGGGCCATTCGCTCTTACTGATCTCCATATC
>CAZPQA010000200.1:0-1323 GCA_964588535.1 uncultured Desulfobacteraceae bacterium | reverse complement strand
CTTGATCCAGCCGGGCTTTCTCAAACCATATATCAAAAAGGCCGCACCACACATAACCAGAATCCCCAGAACCAGAAATGATTCATAAAACAAAAGGCTTCCCGTCTTCAGTTGCGACGGCGGAAAAAATCCAATAAACAGGGTAAACACGCCTCCCAGAAGTCCCAGCATAACCACCCCCCACATGCCGAAATTGCCCCCGGGGATCCGGTAGGGCCGATGAACATCCGGCCGCTTGTATCTCAGGACAAGGGCAGATAGGAACATCAACAGGTACATGATCAGATAAAGTTGGGCCGTAAGGGCAGTGAGAATCCAGTAGGCACTGCTTACGGTGGGCATCAACAAGAATATAAATACCAGTCCAGTGACGATCAGGGCTTGAAGAAACAGGATGTTCACGGGCACATTGCCATGGATCGTGCGCTGCAAAATGGGCGGAAGAAGACCGTGCCGGGCTGAAACCAGCAGACCCTTGCTGGGCCCCAAAATCCAGGCTGACACCTCCCCAAGGGAACCCACTACAATCATCAAAGCCACAATGGGCAGAAGCCAGCCCAGATGGTAAGCGGCAAAAAACTTTTCAAAAGCCTCCATGAGCCCGGCTACCAGGCTGATGTCTCTCTGGGGCACCACAAAGGAAATGGCCAGGGAACCCAGAACAATGGCTGCAATGGAAACAAATACTGAAAGAAAAATCGCTTTTGGAAAAGACCGTTTAGGATCTTTCACCTGAGAGGCATGGGCCGCTGAAACCTCGATGCCGCTAACGATGACCAGTGCGCCGGCAAGGAATACAAAACTGTCCATACGGCTGAAATCAGGGACCAGCGAAGCCATGGAGAATTGAATCTGTGAGGCATTACCGGAAATAATCCAGTTGAATCCCAAAACAACGATCAGTCCCGTTGTAATCAGCGTACTTACCACCCCCAGGGTACTGATCCAGGCGGAGGTTTTCAAGCCGCGCAGGTTGGCGAAAGTTCCTCCCCAGTAAACCACCAGCACCACCACCAGCGTATAGACCTTATTTTCCGCCAGTTGGGGTGAAAAGGCATACGCCAGAGTTGCCGCAATAAAAGAGAGTACCGTGGGAAACCAGATGACATTTTCGCTCCATTGGAGCCAGATGGCCAGGAATGCCCACCGTTTCCCGAGGGCTTCATTCACCCAGATATAGACACCGCCGTCTCCCTTGGGTGGCCATGTGGAAGAAAGTTCTGCTGTGACCAGTGAAATGGGGATCAGGAAAAAGACAGCGGAGACGGCCATGAATGAAATGGCGCGAAAGCCCTCTTCCGCCATGAGGGGAAGCCCCCTGAC
>CAZPQA010000199.1:0-4106 GCA_964588535.1 uncultured Desulfobacteraceae bacterium | reverse complement strand
GTATGCAGGGACTGGTACATATTGCCTTTGGGAACGGAGATGTAGTCTTTGAAGCGTTTGGATACGGGCTTCCACATGGCATGGATATGCCCGAGCGCCTCATAACATTCTTTGATGGTGTTAACGATCACCCTGAAAGCCAGGATATCATATACCTGACCCACTTCAAGGTCCTGGTCAACCATCTTTTGATAAATACTGTAGAAATGTTTCTGCCGGCCTTTGACGGTGGCGGAAATATTGACCTTGGCCAGTTCTTCGGTCAGGGTTTCCTGGATTCTCTTCAAGAATCCCTCCATCTCGCCCTGACGCCGCGCCGTCAGATCTTTGATACTGGCATAAATCTCCGGCTCCAGGTAAAAGAGACACAGGTCCTCAAGGCTGCTCTTGATCCAGTTGATGCCCATTCTCCCGGCCAGGGGAGCATAGATTTCCAGGGTTTCGGTGGCGATTCGCCGCTGCTTTTCCTCAGGCTGAAAACCCAAGGTCCGCATGTTATGGAGCCGATCCGCCAGTTTGACCAGTATCACGCGAATATCCGTGGACATGGCGAGAATCATTTTCCGAACATTCTCGGCCTGGCGTTGCTTGGAACTCTTAAAATGGATTTTGCCAATTTTTGAGACCCCGTCTACGATATTGGCGGCTTCTTCACCAAAAAGCTTGGTTATTTCCTCCAGGTCCGCATGGGTGTCTTCAATGACGTCATGCAAGAGCCCGGCGGCAATACAGACGACGTCCATTTTCAACTGGGCCAGGATATAGGCGGCTTCCAGGGGATGGGAAAGATAGGGTTCCCCCGAGAGGCGAATCTGTCCCTGGTGAACTTTGGCAGAATACACATAGGCCTTTTCGATCAACTCAATGTCCGCTTTGGGATGGTAGCTGAGAACCTCCGAAGTAATGTCATTTAAGCGAATCATAGAGGCCTTTCACCGTCTCCGAAATGGCCGCTGCGGCATTGTTCAGCGGTACCGTGAAACTCTCCGGTTCCGACCGAAGCTTGACTTCCACCTCCCCGTTTTTGAGCCCCCGGGAACCCACGGTGATACGCACCGGTGTGCCCAGCAGATCAGCATCATTGAATTTGACGCCTGCCCGTTCATCCCGATCATCTAAGAGCGCATCGGTGCCCATGTTCATGAGATCCCCATAAATTTTTGATGCCGCTTCCACCACGGCTTCATTATGCATCTGCAGCGGCAGGATGATCACTTCAAAGGGGGCCACGGGAATAGGGAAAACAATACCGTCCTTGTCGTGGTTCTGCTCGATGGCAGCCGCCACCGTCCGGCCGATACCGATACCGTAGCACCCCATGATCATGGGGCTCTCTTTTCCCTGCTCATTGAGGAATACGGCTTTCATGGCTTCGCTGTACTTGACACCCAGCTTGAACACGTGTCCCACTTCAATGCCCCTGCCAAAAGCAATATGACCGCCGCAGCGGGGACACGCATCACCGGGTGAAATGGTGCGCAAATCGCCAAAAAGAGCGACCGTAAAATCCCTTTGCAGGTTCACATTTTTAAGGTGAAGGTCTTTTTCGTTGCCCCCCACCACAAAATTTTTCATGGCCCTGAGTGCATTATCCGCCACCACTTTGATTTTCAGTTCCACAGGACCCGCAAACCCCAGAGGAGCGCCGGTCGCCTCTTCAACCGCTCGCTCGGAAGTCATTTCAACACTCTGGGCGTCCAGCGCATTTTTCAGTTTGGTTTCGTTCAATTCATGATCGCCGCGAACCAGCACCGCCACTGGTTCTTCATCAACCATATAAACAAGGGTTTTCACCAACTGTTCGGAATTAATGCTCAGGAATTCAGTCACCTCTTCAATGGTTCGCTGATCCGGTGTATCCACCCGGGTCAGGGCCTCAAAAGCATTCGAATCCGCTGGCGACACGTCATCTTCTTCCTTCACCTCCGCCCGCTCCAGGTTGGCCGCATAATCGCATGTGGTGCAGTTGACGATCTGGTCCTCGCCGGATTCGGCCAGCACCATGAATTCGTGGGAATAACTTCCCCCGATGGTACCGGAATCCGCTTCAACGGCCCTGAATTTCAGTCCGCATCTTTGAAATATTCGTTCATAAGCCTCGAACATGGCCTCGTAACTGCTGTTGACCCCCACCTCATCCACGTCAAAGCTGTAGGCGTCTTTCATAATGAATTCGCGGCCGCGCATAATCCCGAAGCGGGGACGGATCTCATCCCTGAACTTGGTCTGGATCTGGTAGAGATTGATGGGCATCTGTTTGTAGGAATGAATCTCTTTTCGCACCAGGTCCGTGATCACCTCTTCGTGGGTGGGTCCCATGCAGGCATCGCGATCGTGACGGTCCTTGAAACGCAACAGTTCACGGCCATAGTATTCCCATCGGCCGCTCTCCTGCCACAGCTCGGCCGGTTGAACCGCGGGCATGAGGACCTCGATGGCGCCTGCCCGGTTCATCTCCTCCCGGACAATATTCTCCACCTTCCGGATGGACCTGAGACCGACGGGGAGGTAGGTGTAAATGCCCGAGGTCAGTTTTCGAATCATACCGGCCCGGACCATCAACTGGTGACTGATAATCTCCGCATCGGCCGGGACTTCCTTTTTCGTGGGAATAAAATAGTTTGAATATCGCATAATCCTTCGACTCTCTCCTTAATGGCTTCTTAGTGTTTATTATTAGGGTGCAGTTGTCAGGGGGCAGTTGTCAGAAAAAGAAGAGCAGTCCTTCATCCTGCACCCTGACAACTGCCCCCTGCCCCCTATCAAGACACAATCTGTTTCACTTCAGTTATCAGTACCTCGGCCAAGTCGCTTTCCGGAATTTTTCGCACCACTTCTCCTTTTTTAAACAGAATCCCCTGCCCTCGCCCGCCGGCAACCCCCACATCTGCCTCCCGGGCTTCTCCGGGGCCATTGACCACACAGCCCATGATGGCCACCTTGGGGGATTCCACAATGCCGGAGACGGCTTTCTCCACCTTATCCACGATGGAAAAAAGATCAATCTCACACCGGCCGCAGGTGGGGCACGATATAATTTCAGGGCCCCGGGATCTCAAACCGAGGCATCTCAAAATCTCATAGGCCACCCGAACCTCTTCCACCGGATCACGGGTAAGGGACACCCGAAACGTGTCCCCGATGCCTTCCGCCAGCAGAAACCCGATGCCCATGGTGCTTTTGACCGTACCGGAAATCAGCGTACCCGCCTCAGTGACCCCCAGATGGAGGGGGTAGTCCACCGTTTCACTAAGGAGTTCGTAGGCCGCTATGGTATTTTTCACATCAGATGACTTCAAAGAAATTTTGATATGGGGGAAATCGAGATCCTCCAGAATCGTCACATGTTCCATGGCGCTATGCGCCATGGCCTCGGGTGTGGGCCCCCCGAATTTTTCCAACACATCCCGGTGGAGCGATCCCGCATTGACCCCGATCCGTATGGGGGCTTTCACTTCCCGGGCCGCGGCAACCACCTTCTTCACTGATTCCGGCCCGCCGATATTGCCGGGGTTGATGCGAAGACCATCAGCGCCGGCCTTTAAAACCCCCAGGGCCAGGCGGTGATCAAAGTGAATATCAGCAATGAGCGGGGGCCTGACCTTATTCTTGATCTCCCCAAAAGCCGCAACCGCCGCTTCGTCGGGGATGGCCAGGCGCACGATCTCGCATCCCGCCTCCGCCAGGCGTTCAATCTGGGCCACTGTCTCGGACACGTCCCTTGTATCGGTGTTGGTCATGGATTGAACGGCGATGGGGGCGTCACCGCCGATGGGCACATCTCCCACATGAATTTTTTTCGTAGGTTTACGAGCTCCTTCTATGGGCATAAATCAAGTCCTCTCCTTAAGCCCTATTCAGCCAATAACCTGGACGACGTCGAAGATCGGCAACCGCGATGATGCGAACCATACCAGACTTGAGTTGATATATGATACCAAAAGGAAAGCGGTTAACCAGACAGCGGCGGGTATTCTTGGAATTGGACGACCATGCTTCAGGGAACTGCAAAATACGTTTGATTGTCCGATACACCTCTCGAGCAAACTCAAGACCAAGCCCGGGTTGAATATCTTCATAGTACTCGACAGCCTTGTCAAACTCAG
>CAZPQA010000198.1:0-4119 GCA_964588535.1 uncultured Desulfobacteraceae bacterium | reverse complement strand
GATGAGGATATTATTCTATGCGTCCATTTACGATTGTAAATCCCTATCCCCTATGGTCATATTTGAGGGCCGGTTGCTTTCTGCATGTCATGACCCTTGCGGAACTGGCTTTGCTCTGTATGGTTTCTTCATATTTTTCCAGATCCTCTGGCGCTTTAACGGATGCCGACATTTTTTTTAAATTGATCATGATGTCTTTTCTTGCCGTGTTGCTCCTTTTCAGCCAATTGGATGCCCGTTCCCGCTATCAGAACTACAAGCAGCTAAAGGACCAGCTGTTTCTGTATGGTTTTGACAGGCGTATTTTTAAGCCTATTTTGGGATCCCGATGCCAGCGGGATGCCGCCCTGGCGGCTGCTGAGGAGTTGGGTTATGGGAATAAATGCCGTACTTATTTCAAAACCTGTGGTTACAGATGGTACCACCTGGTACCCGATTTCATTTTTCAGACCCCATATTTTCTCCTGACCCGCGCTTTCTGGCGAAAGACCTTTTTCACGCCGACCTATCGACCAAAGGTTGATTTTAAAATGAATGAAGTGACCATATTTGTGCCGGATAGTGATGTCATTCAATAAAATCGGATAGCGAATCCTTCGGGAGCAGGTTTGCTGCTTCCCGATCCAGCAGCCAGGTCAGTTTCCCGGACCAGGGCCGGATCCCTAGGGCTGGAAGGTCCCGTTGTTTTTTGTCAAGTATCGCCTGAATAATACCGGCCTTTCCTTTTCCGGATGCCAGGAAGATGACCTCCCGCGCATGATTCAGAATCGGGTAGGTCATGGTTAATCGGTTGACGTTCGGCATTCCGCCCTTGACGACTGAAATAAGTTGTTTTTGCTCCTGCAAGGCCGGTGTTCCCGGAAACAGGGATGCCGTATGCCCGTCGGTTCCGATGCCCAGCATGATGAGATCAAATACGGGGATTTCATTCGATGCAGTTTTAAAAAAACCTGTGATTTCCCTCTGGTAATGCGTGGCACCCTCATAAGGGACCATATGGACGGGCATGGGGTGAAGATTTGTTTTAATCATGGGTACCCGATCAATGAAATCTTTACACGCTACACCATAATTGCTGGCGGGGTCTTCCACAGGAACACAGCGTTCGTCAACCCAGAAGATGTGGGTTTGATCCCAAGAAATTCTGGAACGAAGAGGTTCTTCCGCTAGTCGCCGGTGCATGCCCCTCGGGGTTGAGCCCCCTGAAAGAGCTACCGTGAAAAGGCCCTTCCGTTCGATCGCATGGCCGGCACTTTCTGCGAAGAGGGTTGCGCCGGCATTTGAAAGTTCCAAGGGATTATCATTAATGATCACCCGAAATTGAGCGGGCATGAGAGGTGTGTCCTTTTTTTGTTTACCCATACCCTCAGTATCATATAATGAAAACAGGTATTGGCAAGGAAAATTTAAGGTTCATGTTAAAAAGTGGAGAAATGTACTATGGCTTTTGAAACGGTGTTGTATGAAAAAAGCGGTTATATAGGGATACTCAGGTTGAATCGTCCGGAGCGTATGAATGCGGTGATTGAGCAGATGTATCTGGATATACAGGCGGTTCTGACAGAGGCTCGGAATGATGCGCATGTCAGGGTTCTCGTCCTCACCGGCACAGTGCGCAAAGGGCCGAAGGGCGCGAAACAGGCCTTCTGTGCGGGGGCGGATTTGAAGAAACACGCGGCCGGGGATCGGACCGTGTGGCAGAAACGGGAATATATCCTGCTGGCCCATGAGACCACACGGCTAATTTATGAATTTCCCAAGCCTGTCATTGTGGCCGTCAATGGCCCTGCCAGGGGGGCGGGAACGGAAATGGCCTTGAACGGAGACTTTATGTTCATGGCGGATACAGCCACTATCGCCTTTCCGGAAACCGGGTTGGCCACCTGTGTGGGCGGCGGTGCGACCTATCACCTGACTCAGCAGGTGGGAATGATGCGTGCCAAGGAATTGATTTTTACCGGTAGAATTGTTCATGGGCCGGAGGCCGTGGCCATTGGACTGGCCTTGAAATCGGTACCGGTCGAACAATTGATGCCCGAAGTCCTTTCCTTTGCATCTGCCCTGGCGGAAAAGGCGCCCATATCGTTGTCCCTGACCAAAGAATTGATCCGCCAGGGGCCGCATCGGGATATGGAAACTGTCTTGCTGGCCGAGTCCGAGGCGATTCTGGCCTGTATGAACACTGAGGATTGGCAGGCAGGCATTCGTTCTTTTGCGGAAAAACGTAAACCGGTGTTCAAGGGGAGATAGTTTTATGGGTCTGGAAAATGTGTTGAACGCAACATCCGTTGCGGTGGTGGGTGCTTCCAAAAAAGAAACCAAACGGGGATACCAGGCCATTAAGACCCTGTTGGATCAGGGTTTTGAGGGTCGGATTTATCCCGTAAATCCAAAGGAAAAAAGCGTTCTCGGGTTTCCATGTTATGGAAAGGTTTCCGAAATTGAAGGCCCTGTTGAAATGGTCTTGATTACCACACCTGCCAGGACCATCCCCAAAATCCTTGAGGATTGCGGAAAAAAGGGCGTTGCGGGTGCAGTTATTATCGCAGGCGGTTTTGGTGAGATGGGCCAGGCCGGCAAGGATCTGGAAAAAGAAATCGTCACCATCGCAAAGGAGCATGAAATCCGGGTGATCGGTCCCAATACCTCAGGCATGATGAATCTCCACAGCAATCTGAACCTGGTGGGACTCAAAGAAGTGCCAAAAGGGCATATCGCTCTGATTTCCCAGAGCGGGAATATGGCCCTGTCCCTTATTACGGAAGCAGCCATCAAGAGCCGCCAGGGGTTTTCCTACTATGTGGGCATCGGGAACGAGGCGGATCTCAAGTTCCATGAGTACCTGGCCTTTTTTCAGGAAGATCCCCACACACGAGCCATCCTCATGTATGTGGAAGGGATGCGGGATGGCCGCCGTTTCCTGCAGCAGGCCTATCAGACCACCCGGAAAAAGCCCATCGTGATGTTGAAAAGCGGACGTTCCGCCACAGGTAAACTTTCGGCGGGTTCTCACACGGGCGCTCTGGCAGGCATGTCAGAGGTGGCCCGAACCGCATTTCAAAGGGCGGGGATTATTGTCATCGAAGATTCTGATGAACTCTTTCCGGCCGCAGAGACACTGGCCAGCCTTCCCCGCATTAAAAACCAGTCCATCGCTATTCTGGCAGATGGTGGGGGTCACGCCACCATTGCGGCGGACAAGTTAACGGACCTGGGCGTACATATTCCCCAAATGGGGGAGAAAACCCGGAAAAAGCTCAAAGCACTGCTGCCTGCGGGAGCATCCACCCGAAACCCGGTTGATATCGCGGGAGGGGGCGATGAGAATCCGGCGGTGATTGCGGACTGCGCTGAAATAATGCTCCACGACCCCAAAGTGGGCGGTTTGCTGGTGGTGGGCCTTTTCGGCGGTTACAATATTCGGTTTGCCGAAAGTCTGGGGTTTGTGGAGGAAGATGCGGCCCACCGAATGGGCAAACTGGTCAAGGACGTGGGCAAACCTATCGTGGTTCACAGTCTGTACAACTATGCGAGGCCCCACTCTCTCGACCTGCTCCGGTATTACAACATCCCTGTCTATGACTCCGTTGAAGTGGGGTGCAAAAGCATTTCAGTGCTTTCCGAATATGGGAATTATGTGCGCAGTTACGAGGCAAAACGGAAATTCGTGTTCAGCAAAGGCAAGAAATCCAAGTCCCAGGGGCGGAAGATCTTTGAGCGAGCCCGTGAAGAAAAGCGAAATGCTCTGTTTGAACATGAAGCCAAGGAATTGATCGGTTTGCATGGTGGACAGCATTTTGACAACAGGCTGGTCCATTCGGCGGAGGAAGCGGTCGCGGCGGCATCTTCCATGGATGGGCCCCTGGCCATGAAAATTGTATCGCCTGATATTCTGCACAAAACTGAAGCGGGCGGCGTGAAACTCAACCTCAACACAGACGTAGAAATTGAGACTGCCTATGAGGCCATCATGGCAGGCGCAGTTCACTACAATTCCGAGGCCCGCATTAACGGCATCCTGCTGGAGCCCATGATGAAGGGTGGACTGGAATTGATCGTGGGCACCAAAATGGACGATCAGTTTGGACCGGTGATCATGTTCGGTATCGGCGGTACCCT
>CAZPQA010000197.1:0-4143 GCA_964588535.1 uncultured Desulfobacteraceae bacterium | reverse complement strand
TTTTTGAAATGGTTTTTCCATCAGGGCATTATTTGGTTGACAAAAAGAAAAAATTGCATAAATTTAAGGCCCAGATTGCTACCGGCGGTGTAGCTCAGGTGGTCAGAGCATGCGGCTCATATCCGCAGAGTCACTGGTTCAAATCCAGTCACCGCCACCAACAAAAAAAACCAGCCAGGCATTGACATTTTCCCGTCCGATCTTAATTTTTTTGTGTTAATACGCCAATACGAACCTTTGGTGTAAGTATATGGCCTCTTTCAAGAAAAATGACCTTGCGGTGGTCAGCGACGCTCTGGAAATTGCGGAAGACGCAACGGGAGATTTTTATAAATTCTCTTTGGGGCAATGGAAAAGACACCGCTATGATGTCAAGACCCGATCTTCCCTTAAAACGGAGGAGATGAGTTCTTCCGCACTTGCGGTTTTGTTCAAAGGCATGCGGATGGTGGATGGTTTTGATTCGAGAACGAAAGACAGAGATTTCTATTTCATCTGTCTGCAGGATCATTCCATACTGGAGGTTCTTGAACGGGACCGGCATCTCACACTTTTGCCGCTCCTTGTTTACGTTTTTACCCATGAGCTGGTCCATATTGTAAGATTTTGCAACTTTTATCAAATGTTCGATGTGTCTGAAAAAAAACGGTTCAGAGAGGAAGAGATTGTTCACAAAACCACCTTTGAAATTTTAAGGGATTTTTCTCTGCCGAGCTTAAATCATGTCCTTGATTCCTATCAGGACCACAGAATGTGCGAGTTTGCTTCTTGAATGTAAAGGAGGAGGTGTTTAGGAATGCCGATTTATGAATATGAATGTGATAAGTGCGGGAGCCACGTGGAGGCCTTACAGAAATTCACGGATCCCCCGATTCTTGAATGTGAACAGTGCCACGCCAGTATGAAAAAGCTCATCAGTCATAGTAGCTTTCATCTGAAAGGGACGGGATGGTATGTGACCGACTACGCTTCTAAAAATAAGAACAGCCAGGTGGAGGCAAAAGAAAAAAAATCTTCCGGCAGCGATGCGCCACCAAAAAAGGTCGAAGCAAAAACCGCTACGGAAAAGACGACCCAAAAGGATGCATCAGGCCCTTCCAAGGGCAAAGATTAATTTCAACGTAAATGGTGAAGGTTTTCTATGCATACCAGGGATAGCGGCAGGGTTCACGAAAAATTGGTCAAGCGGCTGGAGCGCCAGGAAAAACAGCTTGCTTATCAGCAGGGAAGGTTTTTCAAGTATAAACAGGATGAAATCCATGGAAAACTGATACAGACGCTGATGCAGGAAGAAATCATAGAAACAGACAATGCAGCGGCTGTTTCAAGCGCCCTGATGAAGGGCATTAAAAAAGCAGCGAACAGTTCGGAATTTGATTTCACATATTTCATTTCACCCATCCGCATGTTGGTTCCCCGTCCAAACCCCTATTCTCTTTACATGACACAGTATCTTATGGAAGTGCTCATCAACGATCCGTCGGTCATTGAAATCTATGGGACGGATGAGGACGTATACCATGTGATCAACAGGGTCATCAGCCAGAGCAGCATACAGTTCGATGAAATGGAGCGGGAGATTGATGCGCAGCTGGCACGCAACCAGAAACTGGTGCCGGGTTCTGCCGCCTACCAGGTCGCGAAGGATGAGATGTTCAGGAAAAAGGTGGGAGACCCTAAAAGTGAAGCCCGCTACTGAAAGACCATCCACAGTGGAAAAAGATTATCCACGCTCCACCCGATTTCTCATAATTCAAAATTGTTCTCCATACATTGTATAATGTGCTAATGGTTTGTTCTGACGGGAGTTTTTCATGGGCCACAAGATAGCGTTTCTATTTCCGGGGCAGGGTTCACAGTTTGTGGGCATGGGGCAGGAGCTGATAGACCAATTTCCCGGGGTCGAGCATATTTTCAGGGAAACGGACCGGATTTGCGGAAAACCCATCAGCAAACTTTGCTTTGAAGGTCCCATGCCGGAATTGACCCTTACGGAAAATTGTCAGCCAGCCATTACTGCCGTCAGTCTGGCGTGCCTATCCGTTTTGAATGAATCGGACATCAGGTCGAGCGTTTGCGCAGGTCACAGCGTGGGCGAATATGCTTCCATGGTTTCAGCGGGCATTGTCAGTGAAGAGGATGCGCTCAGGCTGGTGCATAAAAGGGGTGCGTTAATGCATCGGGAAGCCCTGGCCAACCCCGGTCACATGGCAGCGGTGATCGGCTTGGATATGGAAGCGGTTCTGGAGATTGTGGCGGAGGCAAAAGCGGATGAAATTCTCGATGTTGCCAACCACAATACGGCCCAGCAGATTGTCATTACGGGGCAAAAGGATCCGGTGGCCCGGGCTGTTCAACTGGCCAAAGAGAAAAAGGGAAAGGCTATTCCCCTGAAGGTCAGCGGCGCCTGGCATTCGGGACTCATGCAGGGTGGTGTGGATGAATTCAGGGCGTTCATGGAAGATATCCCCTTTTCACCCCCCCAGTCGGAAATGATTTTTAATGCCACGGCCAAAGGTGAAACCGACCCCCTACGTATCAAGGATATCATGGCCAATCAGCTGGTGAGCCCGGTGAAATGGTATGATATTATGCGAAAAATGCTGGATGACGGCGTTGATACTTTCGTGGAGGTAGGTCCGAAGAAAGTGTTGGCCGGATTGCTCAAAAAAATCATTTCCCCCGACGATGCCATCCGTGTATTCACGGTTCAGGACCCCAAAAGCCTGGAAAGCGCCCTGGAAGAAATTTCCTGAAACGTCCTTTTTCCTGTTCTAGTTTGTGGCCCCCTATTCCCTTATTCCGGGACATTCTTTGATGGCTCGGTCCTTGTGTTTCTTCCTTCATACGCCAGTAGATAGCGTTTTACATCCAACCCGCTACCGAACCCGCCGAGTCCCCCGGCGGCAACAACGCGGTGTCACGGAAAGATCAGGGGCAAGGGATTTCTCCCCATGGCCTGTCCCACGGCCCGGGCCCCTTTAGGGCTTCCCGCCATGGCCGCCACTTCTTTGTAGGTTCTGGTTTCCCCAAACGGGATCTCGGCGATGGCTTTCATGGCGGACCATTGAAACGGGGTGCAGGCAACATCCAGGTGCAGTTTATCTTGATGTTCCTTATTGAAAAAGGCCGCTTCAATCGCCCGCTGAAAGGGTTGGTTGGCATCATTGTCCTCCACCAACTCTGAACTCGGATAAAGTCTTTTAAAAAAGCCCTTTGCACCGGGTTTTGAACGAAAACTAAGACCGATGCGAAGTGCTCCCTTTTCTGTGGAAGCCATATAAATATAAAGACGATCCAGTTTCATGCCCCCGCAGTAGATTTTTTGTAAAGACGTCCCTGCCATGTCTGCCTCCTTTTAAGTGTGTCCTGAATGGTTCTAAGGTTTTCCATTTTGTGAATGGCCCACTCCGGCGCCAACAGATCGGATTTTCCGGGATCCCCGGTGAGCCGTTGAATCACTACGGCAGGGGGTAAAAGCTCCAGAAAGTCCACCACCAGGTTGGCGTATTCATCCCTTTCCAGGCAACGGCATTCCCCTTTTTTGTAGCGTTCGGCCAAAGGGGTTCCGCGTATCACGTAAAGGAGATGGATCTTGACCCCGTAAACGGGCAGACCGGCGATAAATTGCGCCGTTTCCAGCATCATCCCACGATCTTCACCGGGAAGCCCCAGAATCACATGGGCGCATACGTTCAAGCCAAAATCATGGGTCATGCGAACCGCCTTTTCAAAACATTCAACGGAATGACCCCGGTTGATGGTGTGAAGGGTTTTATGGTGGGCCGACTGAAGACCGTATTCCATCCAGATCAGATAATCCTTCCGGTAGAGACTGATCATTTCAAGGATTTCTTCATTGATGCAGTCGGGCCGGGTACCCACCGAAAGACCAACCATATCCGGATGCCTTAAAGCGTCGTCGTAGAGCCCTTTCAGATGGGCAACGGGCCCGTAGGTGTTGGTGAAGGATTGAAAATAGGCAATGAATTTTTGTGCCTTATAGCGTTTGCGGATGAATTCCCTGGCTTTTTCGATTTGCCGGGAGATGGATTCCCGATCCTCCGAAAAAGCCCCCGTGCCCGCCCCTCGGGCATCGCAGAAGATGCACCCGCCCCTGGAAACGGTTCCGTCACGATTGGG
>CAZPQA010000196.1:0-4146 GCA_964588535.1 uncultured Desulfobacteraceae bacterium | reverse complement strand
CTGATCCAGGCGGACAGCTGGGTTGCGAGCATTATCAGGGCGACGTCCCCGATTAACAAAAGTGTACGGTTCCAGGTTGTCTGTCGCATTCCCAGGAATTTCATATCTTATATTTGCTGGTGGTTTTGCTGTTCAAATTTCTTTCGTATACCGTATCAAAAAAACCAGTATTCTTGGTAGAAAATAGCCTGTAAAACATAATTCGTCAAAGAAATTCTAAAAAGACTGCCCATTGCCTGAATAAGGCAATGGGCAGTTCTGTTTTTACGAAAAGACAATCTTTCCATCTCTCATATCCGCAGTAATTTGATCCCCTTCTTTGAGCGATCCTTCAAGAATCTTCATGGCCAGGGGGTCCTGGATATAATGCTGAATGGCTCGCTTTAACGGCCGAGCTCCGTAAACAGGATCAAAGCCGGTCTCTGCCAGGAATGTTTCGGCCGCATCCGTCAGCTTCAGGGTGATTTTATTGGCTTCAAGGCGTTTGCTTAAGAGCCCGATCTGGATCCCCACAATTCTCTTGATCTCCTCGGGACCCAGCGAATTAAAGGTAACGATTTCATCGATGCGGTTTAAAAACTCTGGCTTGAAGGTGGCCCGAAGGACTTCCATCACCGCCTTCTCCATCTCTTCGCTGCTTTTCCCCTGCATCTCCTGGATGATATGGCTGCCCACGTTGGAGGTCATGATCAGCACGGTGTTTTTAAAATCCACCGTCCGCCCCTTGCCGTCGGTCATGCGCCCGTCGTCCAGGATTTGGAGCAGAGCGTTAAACACATCGGGATGGGCTTTTTCAATTTCATCAAAGAGGACCACGGAGTACGGGTGCCGCCGAATGGCCTCGGTGAGATAGCCCCCTTCCTCGTAGCCTACGTAACCCGGCGGCGCACCGATCAATCGGGCCACTGAATGCTTTTCCATGTATTCGGACATGTCCACCCTAACCATATACTGCTCGTCATCAAATAAGAACTGTGCCAGGGTTCGTGCCAGTTCCGTCTTGCCCACACCGGTGGGTCCCAGGAAAATGAAAGATCCGATGGGCCGGTTGGGGTCCTGAAGTCCGGAGCGGGCCCGACGTACCGCGTTGGCCACTGCATCGATGGCCTTCTGCTGACCCACGACTCGCCTTGAAAGCCTCTCCTCCATCTGCAGCAGTTTTTCCTTTTCTCCCTCCATCATGCGCGATATGGGGATTCCGGTCCATTTCGCCACCACTTCTGCAATATCCTCACTGTCCACTTCCTCCTTGAGCATTTTCTGCCCACTCTGGAGCTCCTCCAGTTTCCTGTTTTCTTCCTCCAGGGTCTTTTCCAGTTCGGTCTGCTGCCCATATTTCAATTGGGCCGCCCGGGCGAGATCCCCATCCCGTTCCGCAATCTGGGCCTCCGACCTGGTCGATTCCATCCGCTCCTTAATGCTCTGAATCTTGTGAATGGCCTCTTTCTCTTTCCTCCAGTGTTGGGTCATCTCTTCGGTCTGGGATTTAAGATCTTTCAGTTCGTCTTTGATTTTCTGACGTCGCTCTTTTGAGGCCTTGTCCCTTTCTTTCTTCAATGCCTCCTTTTCGATTTCCAGCTGTGTGATCTTCCGGTGCATATTGTCGATCTCGGCGGGCATGCTGTCGATCTCAATGCGCAGCCGGCTGGTGGCTTCATCGATCAGATCAATGGCCTTGTCCGGCAGAAAGCGGTCCGTGATATACCGGTTGGAGAGCGTCGCCGCAGCCACCAGGGCCGAATCCTTGATACGGACCCCGTGGTGCACTTCGTATTTTTCCTTCAGCCCCCGAAGAATGGAGATGGTATCTTCTACGGTGGGTTCTTCCACCATAATGGGCTGAAATCTGCGCTCGAACGCCGCATCCTTTTCAATGTATTTTCGGTACTCTTTGATGGTAGTAGCGCCCACGCACCGCAGTTCCCCACGGGCCAAGGCCGGTTTGAGCATGTTGGAGGCGTCCACAGCCCCTTCGGCGGCTCCTGCTCCCACCAGGGTGTGCATCTCATCGATGAAAAGGACAATCTGCCCCTCGGCATCGGTCACTTCCTTAAGCACGGCTTTCAGGCGGTCCTCGAATTCCCCCCGGTATTTGGCGCCGGCGATCAGAGCCCCCATATCCAGGGCCACCACCCGTTTGTCTTTGAGGGTTTCAGGAACATCACCCTGAATGATGCGCTGAGCAAGCCCTTCCACAATGGCGGTTTTCCCCACCCCGGGTTCGCCTGTGAGCACAGGATTATTTTTGGTCCTGCGGCTCAAAACCTGCACAATCCTTCTAATTTCATCATCCCTTCCGATGACCGGGTCCAGTTTTCCCTTTGAAGCAATGGCAGTCAGATCCGTGCAGAACCGTTCAAGGGCCTGATATTTGTCTTCCGGGTTCTGGTCCGTAATGCGCTGTCCACCTCGAATATCCACCAGGGCCTTCAAGATGGCGTCACGGGTGACGCCCGAGGCCGCCAGCAGACGGGCCGCTTCACCCTGCTTTTCCTCGGTTGCCGCCAGCAGGATATGCTCAAGGCTCACGAACTCATCTTTGACCTGTTCTGACTCGGCAAAAGCGCGGTCCAACATGGCCTTGGCGTTTTGAGACAGGTATGCCTGGCTGTAACCCCCGCCGGAGACCTTTGGCAGTTTTTCAAGGGCCGCTTCAAAAGCGCTTGCCAGCTGATTCTGATCTGAACCGATTTTGCCCAGCAAAGGGGGGATAACCCCTTCTTTCTGATCGAGGATGGCTCTCACAATATGTTCGGGTTCTATCTGCTGATGGCCGAATCGTTCGGCCAGTTGTTGAGCATTTTGAATGGCTTCCTGTGCTTTTAGTGTAAATTTATCAAATCTCATTAGTAGATTCCCTCCTTAGAAAGATTATAGCCTGTGCAGTTAGGTGTAAGGCGTAAGGTTTAAGGTGTATGGTTCAAATTCATATAGATTGCTGTAGCCCCCCTTTTGAAGGGGCTGGTTGGAATTCTTTATGCGAACGTTCATTAATTTAAGTTTTACAAGGAGTAAAGTCAACATTCAACAGACGATATCCATTTACATCATTTGCAATAGAATCCATTCCTCTGTTGACATCAATAGTCGCATTTGCTAAAAAAATCCGACTCTTTTGATCCCTTTCTTTCCGAGCAATTGAATGCTATAAATTTTCCTGAAAGGAGCACCTTAATAGATGGAAGCATTAACCCCGTTTTATGAAGTAAATGAAGCCCTTGTAGCCATGGGGGCTGAAAAACTGAACCTTTGCATGCAGTGCGGCATGTGCGCGGGATCGTGTCCCTGGCGTATCGTTGACGGCCCCTTTAATATTCGAAAATTGATCCGAATGGCCCAGCTGGGCGTTGAAGGGTACGAAGAGGATGACATTCTTTACGGCTGCACCACCTGCAACACCTGCGTTTTGAAATGCCCTCGCGGTGTGACCATCATCGATGTGGTCAAGGCCATGAGGGGCATGATGGCCGAGGCGGGTACCATTCCCGGTGTATTGAAGACAGCCACCGGGAGTGTTCACAGCAACGGTAATCCCTGGTCCGAGCCCAGGGAAAAAAGGACCGCCTGGATGGAAGGCCTGGATGTACCGGTGTTTGATGAAAACACCGAATATCTCCTGTTTGTCTGTTGCACTTCCGCCTATGACCCCAGAGGTCAGAAAGTCGCCCAGGCCATGGTCAAGGTGCTTTCTGCAGCTGGCGTCAGTTTTGGTGTCATTGGAGAAGACGAAAACTGCTGTGCAGAATCGGTTCGAAAGATCGGTGATGAAGAACTTTTCATGAACATGGCGCAGAAGAATATCAAGCTGTACCAGGACAAAGGCGTCAAAAAGATCATCACCACTTCGCCCCACTGCTATTATACTTATACCCAGGAATATCCTGAGCTCGGCGGTGAATTTGAGGTGGTTCATTATACCCAGCTTCTGGCGGAACTGATCGAGAAGGGAACCGTGAAACTGTCCAAAACCCTGGATAAAAAGGTCACCTACCATGACCCCTGCTACCTGGGCCGGCACAGCGAAGTGTATGATGAACCCAGGGTATTGATCAATGCCGCCACGGACGACAACCTGGTGGAAATGGGACGGAGCCGGGAAAAAAGCCTGTGCTGCGGTGCCGGAGGTGGACGACTCTGGATGGAAAC
>CAZPQA010000195.1:0-4179 GCA_964588535.1 uncultured Desulfobacteraceae bacterium | reverse complement strand
TTCCAGAAAACTGTAGTGGGTGCATCCCAGAATGAGGGTGTCGATTTTCTTCCGTTTCAAACGGGACAGGTATTTTTTCAAAATCATGTTGGATTCCGGTTTCCCCACCCAGCCTTCTTCCACCAGGGGGACCAGAAGTGGACAGGCCTGCCCATAAATTTTGAGCTCAGTTTTCAGCTTTCGCAATTCTTCCTCATAGACCCTTGATTCAATGGTGGCCTGTGTGCCGATAACACCGATTCGGCCGTAACGCGTCGATTCAACGGCGGATTCGGCCAGGGGAATTACAACCCCCAGAACACGACGATCCGGATAGTTCACAGGCAGCCACTCCCGCTGGATTTTGCGAAGTGCTTTGGTTGAGGCCGTGTTACAGGCAAGAACAATCACCTTGCACCCTTTGCTGAAAAGAAAATTCACCGCTTGACGGGTGTACGTATAGATAACCTCCTGGCTTTTGCTGCCATAGGGCGTACGAGCGCTGTCACCCAGATACAGATAATCATACTCTGGAAGCCTTTTCAAAAATGCGCTCAAGATAGTGAGCCCGCCAAATCCTGAATCAAAGACACCGATCATGGTCAGATGACCTCCTCTCCCCCCTGGTTTCCCTCTGATGACCTCGATCTGTCAAGAAAAAAATCCAATCCCCATAACACCACAGGCACCCGCACCCCCTTAATGGCTTCCCAAAGGTCTTGACATCTCAAAATTAACGCCCATTTTATTAGGGTCGTGCCCATCCACTGTGGGCGGACACTAGAGTAAATTTTTTAAGAAAATGTAAAACGAGACCTTATGAAAGAGGAGACAATATGGCAGGAAAACAAGAAACCCATCAATTCAAAACGGAAATACAGCAGATACTCAATCTTATTATCAATTCTTTGTATTCCAATCGGGATATATTTCTGAGGGAATTGATCTCAAATTCATCGGATGCCATCGACCGGCTGCGGTTTAAAGCTCAGACGGATGCGGATATCCTGGGCGACGATGCCGAGTTTTTTATCCGGATCACCCCCGACAAAGAGAAAAAGACCCTCGAAATCACTGACAACGGCGTTGGTATGACTTATGACGAGGTCATGGAGAATATCGGCACCATCGCCAAAAGTGGTACTTCCGCTTTTCTGGAAGCCATTGAAAATTCAAAAAAAGAGGGTGCTCTAACCCCTGATCTTATCGGGAAGTTCGGAGTTGGTTTTTACAGTGCATTTATTGTGGCCAATAAAGTGACCCTCACCACCAAAGCGGCCGGATCGGATACCGCGGTCCGGTGGGAGTCCAAGGGGGACGGTTCCTACACCATTGAAGAGGTGGAGAAGGAAAAACGGGGGACCACCATTCTGCTTGAGCTGAAAGATCCAGAAGAAAAAGACGATGATAATTACACCGATGAGTGGGTGATTCGTCAGACCGTGAAAAAACATTCGGATTTTGTCCGGTACCCCATTCTCATGGAAGTGGACAAAACCGAACCCATCCCTGAAGCGGAGCAACTCAAAGACAAGGAGGGAAAGCCGCTTTCCGCCACACGCAAAGTGCGGGGAGATGAGACCCTCAATTCCATGAAGGCCATCTGGACCCGGCCCAAGTCCGAGATCAAGGAAGAGGAATACAAGGAGTTTTACAAACACATCAGCCACGACTGGAACGATCCCCTTTCCCATATTCATGTGAAGCTGGAGGGGGTGGTGGAATATACCATGCTGTTGTTTGTTCCGGAAAAGGCGCCTTTTGATTTCTTTACAGCTGAACGAAAGCACGGCATCCGGCTCTTTTCACGCCGTGTGTTCATCATGGAGAACTGTAAGGATCTGATCCCTGAATATCTGCGGTTCATCAAGGGTGTTGTGGATGCCATGGATCTGAACCTCAACGTGAGCCGTGAAATTTTGCAGCAGGACAAAATGGTTCGAAACATTCGAAAAAACATCATCAAAAATGTTTTAAACCATCTGGGGGAGATGGATAAGGAGACTTACGAGAAATTCTTTGACGCTTTTGGCATGGTGTTAAAAGAAGGCATCCATTCGGATTTCGAAAACAAGGACAAGATTGCGGATCTGGCACGGTACAAGACAACCAAATCCGATGGCAAATATGTTTCCCTTAAAGAGTACATGGTTAATATGAAGCCGGATCAGGAAGGGATCTATTATATGACCGGAGAGAACCTCTCCACCCTCATTAACAGTCCCCATCTGGAAGCCCTGAAAGCCAAGGACTATGAAGTGCTCCTCATGACCGACCCCATCGACGAATGGGTGGTCCAGGCCCTGACCGAGTATGACAAAAAACCGCTCATGAGCGCTGAAAAAGGGGATTTAAAAATCGATGATGAAAAGAAAGAGGAGAAAACGAAAGACCTGGGTTCCCTCTTTGAATTCATCAAGAACCATCTGCATGAGAAGATCAAGGAAGTCCGTCCCTCAATGCGCCTCAAGGATTCCGTGGCCTGCCTTTCCAGTGATGAAGGGGAGATGAGCGCCTACATGGAAAAAATCCTGAAGGCCACCGGCCAAGACGCTCCCGATGCCAAGCGGGTACTGGAGCTGAACGCGGATCATCCGGCCATTCTGAAAATGAAGGAAATGTTTGAAAGCAACAAGAAAGATCCCAAATTGCAGGACTACAGCCAGTTACTGTTCGACATGGCGGTGATCGGTGAGGGTGGGAAAATCGACAACCCGTCCCGTTTCAATAAACAGGTGGGTGAATTGCTGACCGGCGCCCTTTAATCCCGAACCATTCATTTCCATCAAAAAAACGGCCGTCTTTTTCATGAAGGACGGCCGTTTTTTATTGACTCGGTTGGCCGTGGATTTTAGTACCTTATTCCCTATTTTTCTGTTATAAAAAACAAGAAAACCTTTGCGTGAGGCCATTTGGGGTGCAGGCACAGCCCGCCTTAGCCAGTACTTTGATTTATTTTCTGCTGAGACCCTAAGAAAACGGTCCTACTCAATTCAAGGAGACACAAAATGCTACTGAACCCCAAAACAGAAAAATACGAACACCTGGATGCGCGAAGCCGGGAGATCATGCTGAAAACCATTGCCTTTTTTGAACAAAAGGGCAAGCAGGCGCTCAAAAAAGACTATCACGGTCAGGCGTGGTACGCTGATTTTATCGAATTTTTAAAGGAGAATGAAATTTTTTCCACACTTCTTACCCCGTCTCAATACGCCCAAAATGATCCGGATGCTCGGTGGGATACATTCCGCAATTGTGAATTTAATGAGGTCCTGGGGTTTTACGGCCTGCCCTACTGGTACGCCTGGCAGGTGACCATTCTGGGGTTGGGACCCATCTGGATGGGAAAAAATGAAGCGGTGAAGCACAAAACCGCAAGGTTGCTCAAAGACGGGGCTATTTTTGCTTTTGGCCTGTCTGAAAAAACCCATGGAGCGGATCTCTATTCCTCTGAAATGTCCCTGACAGATCTGGGTGAAGGCCGGTATGTGGCCGACGGTGGAAAATATTACATCGGCAACGGCAATGATGCCGCTCTGGTCTCCACCTTTGCCAAGGATTCTGAAACGGATGAATATGTCTTTTTCGTGGTGGATTCACAGCATGAGAATTACGATTGCGTCCAGAATGTGGTGGCCTGGCAGGGGTATGTGGCGGAGTATGCCCTGAACAGCTACCCCATCACTGAGGAAGACATCCTTACCAAGGGAACGGATGCGTGGGATTCGGGCCTCAACACCATCAACGTGGGAAAGTTCAACCTGGGCTGGGGCAGCATCGGTATTTGTACCCACGCTTTTTATGAGGCCATCACCCATGCGGCTCACCGCAACCTGTATGGGAAATATGTCACGGATTTTCCCCACATTCAGCAGTATTTTGTGGATGCCTACGCCCGTCTTGCGGCCATGAAAATGTTTGCTTCACGGGCCAGCGACTACATGCGCGCAGCTTCCTCGGAAGATCGACGCTATCTGCTCTATAACCCAATGGTCAAGATGAAGGTCACCACCCAGGGGGAAGAGGTCATCAACCTGCTCTGGGATGTGATTGCAGCCAGGGGTTACGAAAAGGATACCTATTTCGAAATGGCCGCACGCGAAATCCGGTCCCTGCCGAAGCTGGAAGGGACCGTCCATGTGAATATGGCGCTGGTCATCAAATTCATGGCCAACTATTTTTTCAACCCGGATGAATTTC
>CAZPQA010000194.1:0-4193 GCA_964588535.1 uncultured Desulfobacteraceae bacterium | reverse complement strand
AGCAAAAGGCTATCCGCTTGACAGTAACCATTACGTTTGTTAGAAGAAATCATAGTGGGTCAAAGTTTATGACCTTTTCGATCAGATTCTTTCCTGTTATGCTTCAAATAGCTGTTTTCCATTGCATTATGAAGGGCCCGTTGACCGTCATCCTATGCATAACATCGCTTCCATAGATTTGGGCAGTCATACGGCAAGACTGCTCATTGCACGGGTGGGAGACGATTGCGGGGTGTTTGAGCCGTTGATGCGTAAACGGTCCTATATTTACCTGGCAGGGGACTTTGATCCGGTTTTGAAACGGATATCAAAGGAAGCGTCAGCGCGTGCGGTAACGGTTCTCAAGGACTTCTCACGGATCATAGATGATTGGCAGGTAAAACGGGTAGTCGCTGTAGCCACGGGTGTTGTCAGGAAAGCCGCAAACAAAAATGGATTTTTAAAGGAAATTTTCGAGGAAAGCGGCCTTCGTGTTTCGGCCATATCCGGTGAAAAGGAAGCGCGATTGACGAGTAAAGGCGCCCTTGGCGCTCTTGGCATTAATAATCCCCCTTTCTTTGTTTTTGACCTGGGTGGGGGAACCACGGAGTTTTTGTGCCACGGGGAAAATGGCCCGGCGGTGAAATCCGTTCCCTTGGGCGCCATGGTGCTGACAAAAGCTTTTTTGCCATCGGATCCGCCGACAGATGTGGAAATGAAGGCCCTCACGGAATATATCCACCAGACTTTGGAACAAACGTGTCCGCCTTTTCCGGCAAATGGACCGGTAATCGGGACCGGCGGCACGATAACGGCGCTTTGCGCCATGCACAATGGCATTTTGTTGAACGAAATTGCCCCCGAGAGGCTCAACGGCATTCAGTTGACGCTTTTTCAAATTGAGACTTGCCTGGATAAAATGCGTTGTTTATCAGTGGCCCAAAGGATAAAATATCTGGGGCTGGATTCAGGTCGGGCTCAGGTTATGGTGGCGGGTGCTGCCGTGGCGGCAGAAATTTTACGACATCTGGGTACCAATGAGCTGTTGGCCAGCATGAGCGATCTTCTGGAGGGGGCTTTGATCGATTTTCTTGAAGGAGAACAACATGGATAAAAAGAATATTCAATTTGGTTATACATTTGACGACCTCATCCTGATTCCGGATCGATCGGCTGTGCTGCCCACCGAAGTAGATGTGCAGACCCGTTTGTCCCGCAATGTTCAGCTCGATATCCCCGTTGTCTCGGCAGCCATGGACACGGTAACGGAGGCTGAAACGGCCATTACCATGGCCAGGCATGGGGGGATAGGGTTTATCCACAAGAACATGAGTATCGAACGACAGGCCCTGGAGGTGAAAAAGGTCAAGAAGTCTGAAAGCGGCATGATTGTCAATCCCATCACCATTGAGCCCGAGCGGAAAATCCATGAGGTTCTTGAAATCATGAACCAATACAAGATTTCCGGTGTGCCGGTGGTAAAGGGGGAGAGCCTTGTGGGTATTATCACCAACCGGGACCTGAGATTTGAAACCAACCTGGACCATACCGTGGGATCGGTGATGACCAAGGAACATCTTGCCACGGCAAAGGCGGGTATTACTCTGGAAGATTCAAAGGCGATTTTGCATGAGCGGCGCATTGAGAAACTCCTGGTGGTGGACGACAATGGCAAACTGGTGGGTCTCATCACCATTAAGGATATCGAAAAGATCAAGAAGTACCCGAATGCCTGCAAAGATGATTTAGGTCGTTTGCGTGTCGGTGCCGCAGTGGGGGTGGGAGAGGATACTTTCGAGAGAATTGAAAGCCTGATGGAAGCCTCCGTGGATGTGGTGGTGGTGGATACGGCCCATGGACATTCCGACATGGTGATTGAGTCGATTTCCAGTACCAGAAAGACCTTTCCGGAACTGGAAATCATTGCCGGCAATGTGGCCACGGCAGCCGCCACAAAAGCCCTTATCGACGCCGGGGTGGATGGGGTCAAGGTGGGCGTGGGGCCGGGTTCCATCTGCACCACCCGGGTTGTGGCTGGAATCGGTGTTCCGCAGATGACCGCCATTATGGATTGTGCGGAAGAAGCGCGCAAGCACGGCATCCCCGTTATTGCGGACGGGGGGGTCAAGTTTTCCGGTGATATCACAAAAGCCCTGGCGGGGGGCGCCGACTCGGTCATGATCGGAAGCCTTTTTGCGGGTACCGAGGAAAGCCCGGGTGAGACCATCCTGTTTCAGGGTCGAACCTATAAGGTCTACAGGGGCATGGGATCACTGGAGGCCATGAAGGAAGGGAGCCGGGACCGGTACTTTCAGGAGAAGACGGATCAGGATAAGAAGCTGGTGCCCGAGGGCATTGTAGGCCGTGTGCCCTATCGGGGTACCCTTGCCGATACGGTTTATCAACTGGTGGGTGGATTAAGGTCTGGAATGGGGTATCTGGGATGCCGCAATATGGCGGACCTGCAGACCAAACCTGAGTTCATACGGATTACATCCGCCGGTCTTCAGGAAAGCCATGTTCACGATGTGATTATCACAAAAGAGGCGCCCAATTATCGAATGGAATAGCCGAGATCGGAGGACAGAAGTCAGAGGACAGAGGACGGAAAATGGAACATGTAGGGGCAGGCCTCGTGCCTGCCCGATAGAGGTCAGTGGAAGGTAACGCACCATGAATGTTGATTTTTTTACTGAGAAAATTCTGATTCTGGATTTTGGTTCACAGTATACGCAGCTCATCGCCAGGAGGGTGCGAGAGGCCAAGGTCTATTGTGAAATTCACCCCTTTAACATGGCTCTCGAGGCAATCAAAGCCTTTTCCCCCAAAGGCATTATCCTGTCCGGGGGGCCCGCCAGCATTTACGACACGGATGCGCCCTTTGCGGATGAAGGTGTTTTTGATCTCGGTATACCCGTATTGGGGATCTGTTACGGCATGCAGTTTCTGACCCATTTGCGGGGCGGCGTGGTGGCCCAGTCGGGTGATCGCGAATACGGAAATGCCACCATGACCATCCGGGATGACAAGGATCTCTTTCATGGATTTGACAAGAATGACGAATGGACCGTATGGATGAGCCATGGGGATCGTATTGATCAGATGCCGGAAGGGTTTGAGGTTCTTGCCAGCAGCAAGAACAGCCCTGTGGCCTCTATTGTTGATACGTCCCGGCGGTTTTTTGGCGTGCAATTCCATCCGGAGGTGGCCCATACACCCGAGGGCCCAAAGATTCTGGCCAATTTTCTCTTCTACATCTGCGGCTGCGAACCGTCCTGGACCATGGCCTCCTTTGCCCGCAGAACAGTGGATGCCATGCGTGCGCAGCTTGGCAATGAACGGGTCATCTGTGGTCTCTCCGGCGGTGTGGATTCATCAGTAACCGCTGTGCTCCTTCATGAAGCCATTGGGGATAATCTCTCCTGTATCCTGGTGGACAACGGCCTTTTGAGAAAAGGGGAAGCTCGAAAAGTGGTGGAGGTCTTTCAGGAATATTACGGTATTGATCTGCATCTGGTGGATGCTTCAAAACATTTTCTGGATCGTCTGGAAGGCGTGACGGATCCTGAAGAGAAGCGAAAGATCATTGGCCGGGAGTTTATCCGTATTTTTGAAAAAAAGGCGGCTGAATTGGGTTCGGCCCAGTATCTGGCACAGGGCACCCTGTACCCGGACGTCATTGAAAGTGTGTCATTCAAGGGCCCTTCCGCCACCATCAAGAGCCACCACAATGTGGGGGGACTGCCCGAAGTGATGAACCTGAAACTGGTGGAACCGCTGCGGGAACTTTTCAAGGATGAGGTGCGTGAGGTGGGTATTGAACTGGGGCTCCCGAAGGAACTGGTTATGCGTCAGCCGTTTCCCGGGCCCGGTCTGGCCATCCGAATCCTGGGTGAGATCACCGCTGAAAGGCTGTCCATTCTGCGGGAGGCGGATGTCATCGTGCTGGATGAAATCAAAATAGCCGGACTTTACGAAAAGGTGTGGCAGTCTTTTGCGGTGCTATTGCCGGTCCGCACTGTCGGTGTGATGGGTGATGAACGAACCTATGAACATGTGATTGCCGTTCGTGTTGTGGACAGCCTGGATGCCATGACCGCCGACTGGGCAAAAATTCCTTATCAGGTGATGGGCAGAATTTCCAACCGGATCATCAACAGCGTCAAGGGGGTAAACCGGGTGGTTTATGATATTTCTTCCAAACCACCGAGCAC
>CAZPQA010000193.1:0-4235 GCA_964588535.1 uncultured Desulfobacteraceae bacterium | reverse complement strand
ACCGGTAGCCCCCGTTTTATTGCGGACATCAATATCCATGATATTGCGAGAACCATGCGGGCTTTGGGCTTGGATGTGTTTCAAGATTCGGCTCTTTCCCCTCAGGAAATTGTCGACATATCCATAAATGAGAAGCGGATTATTCTCACTACAAGCCGGCAACTGCTCAAACGAAAGCGGGTTGTTCATGGTATTTTTGTTCGGCAAAGCAATCGGGAGGCGCAGATTCAAAAGATCGTGAATTGCTTTTCCTTGAAAGGTCTGTGTAAACCCTTTTCAAGGTGCCTTCTTTGCAATACGCTTCTTGAAACGGTGGCAAAGGAGAGTGTTATGGAACGGATTCCACCCAAGACGAGAAATTACTGCAATGATTTTGCCCGTTGCCCGTCCTGTGACAGGCTCTACTGGAAGGGGACCCATTATCAAAAAATCAAGGCAAAGGTGGATCGGATTCTGAGCACAGCATCTTTGGTTCCCCGGGCCTGAAAAAAACTCCCGAGCGTCAACATTGTTTTTCTTTTTTCAAGGAGTGATTGATTTTGAAAACGCTGCCCCATATCGGCATTACCATGGGAGACCCAGCGGGTATCGGCCCGGAAATCATTGTTATGGCACTGACGGATCCCATGCTTTATAAATCTTGTGGTCCCGTTGTTCTGGGCGATGGCGCGGTTCTTTCCGACACCATTTTAAAACTGGTGGAAAAGGAATTGGTGGCAGGAGAAATCACCATCAACCCCATTTCCACCCCTGCCGAGGCAGTGGGCAAGCCGGGTGTGATTGATCTGATTCCCCTGTCGGATCTGGGTTCAGATGCCATAAATCCGGGCAGACCCGTTGTGGCGGGGGGGAAGGCCATGGTGAACTATATCCTGCGGGCCGTGGACATGGCGGTTCAGGGTAAAATTCAGGGAATGGTCACCGGCCCCATCAGCAAAGTGCTCATGCATGAAGCCGGGTACAAGTATGACGGACATACCCAGCTGATTGCGCAAAGAACGAACGCAAAAGATTACGTGATGATGCTGGCAGGGCCCAAACTCCGGGTGGTATTGGTAACCATCCATTGCGCTTTGAAAGCCGTGCCTGACCTGCTGGATCAGGAAAAAGTCTATAAAACCATTATGATTACAGCCAAAGCGCTGAAGGAAGACTTTGGGTTTTCAAGACCGCGCCTGGCGGTAGCTGCCCTGAATCCCCATGCGGGTGAAGAAGGACTCTTTGGAAATGAAGAACAGGAAATCATTACGCCGGCCATTTCTCAGGCGCGTCAGCAGGGTATTGCTGTGGAAGGGCCGTTTCCGGCAGATACGCTGTTTCACCAGGCCGCTGCCGGTCGTTTTGATGCGGTGGTGGCCATGTATCACGATCAGGGACTTATTCCGCTCAAACTCCTTCACTTTTCCGATGCGGTCAATGTGACACTGGGCCTCCCCATCATCAGAACCTCTGTGGATCATGGCACCGCTTACGATATCGCCGGAACCGGCCGGGCCGACCCTTCAAGCCTCAAGGCAGCCATCGTCATGGCCACAGAAATGGTCAGAAACAGAGGCGCCTTAACCCAAAACCCGGAATCTGGAACCCAGACCTGATATGTCCATCGATACTCTTAAAATCAGAGGTGCCCGTCAGCATAACCTCAAAGATATTTCCGTTGACATCCCCCGGAACCGGTTTGTGGTCATTACAGGGCTTTCCGGCTCGGGCAAATCGTCCCTTGCTTTTGATACCATCTATGCCGAGGGACAGCGGCGGTATGTGGAGTCCCTCTCCGCCTACGCCAGGCAGTTTCTGGAGCAGATGGACAAGCCCGATGTGGATGCCATTGAGGGGCTTTCCCCGGCCATCTCCATTGAACAGCGCGGGTTCAGCCGCAACCCCCGTTCAACCGTGGGAACGGTTACGGAAATATATGACTACATGCGGGTTCTTTTTGCACGGGTCGGGCAACCCTATTGCCCGGAATGTGGCATTGAGATTAGTCCGCAAACCATTCAACAGATCGTAGACCAGATTCTGGGTTGGGAAGAAGGGAGCCGGATTCAAATCATGGCACCCCTGTTGGAAAACCGCAAAGGCGAGCACCTGCGGTTGCTTCAGTCTCTTCGTAAAGACGGGTTTGCCCGTGTGAGAATTAACGGGAAAGTGCATCTCCTGGATGAGGATATTGTACTGGAAAAAAACCGAAAGCATACGATCCAGGTGGTGGTAGACCGGCTGGTGATTAAACGGGAGATTCAGCGACGTTTAACGGATTCCATGGAACTGACCCTTTCCCTGGGCGATGGAAGGGCTGTGCTGGAAGTGATGGGGTCAGGGGATGTTTTTTTTAACCAGAAGGCGGCATGCCCCAAATGTGGTCTCAGTATGCCGGAGTTAACGCCTCAGATGTTTTCGTTTAACAATCCCGCGGGAGCGTGTCCGGAATGCAGCGGGTTGGGCACAAAGCGGGCATTTGATCCGGCGCTGGTTGTTTCTGACCCTGCCCTTTCCCTTTCGGACGGTGCGATCACTGCATGGCCCAGGCGCTTTATCGGCTATTACCAGCAGATGCTGTGTGCTGTGCTGGACCATTACGGCATTAAGAGGACTCGGCCTTTCAAAGATATGCCATCGGATATTCAAGAGGTGTTGCTGTATGGTTCCGGCAGGGAAAAAATTCCGTTTGAATTCAAAACGGCTCGTCGAAAGCATTCCCGAAACCGTCCTTTCGAGGGGGTGATTCCAAATCTTGAGCGTCGTTATCGTGAGACCAATTCCTACCGCGTGCGTTATGAAATCGAAAAGTTCACGAGCATTCGACCCTGTGCGATTTGTCAGGGCGCCAGGCTTAAAGCCACCAGTCTGGCGGTCCGGGTGGGTGGCAGATCCATTCATGAACTCACGGCCCTCTCCGTAGACGGGGCATATGGGTTTTTTGAGGACCTGACGTTGGGATCCAGGGAAAAAATGATCGCCAAAGGGGTACTCAAGGAAATACGGGAACGGCTGGGATTTTTAAGGAGTGTGGGTCTTGAGTATCTGACACTTGACCGTGCTTCCGGTACCCTGTCAGGGGGAGAGGACCAGCGGATTCGACTGGCCACGCAGATCAGTTCCAGACTTGCGGGTGTGCTCTATGTACTGGATGAACCGAGCATCGGCCTGCACCAGCGGGATAACCTGAGGCTACTCAAAAACCTGAAACAGTTGAAAGAATTGGGCAATACGGTTCTGGTGGTTGAGCATGACGCAGAAACCATCCTCATGGCGGATCATGTCATCGATATGGGACCCGGTGCGGGGATAAAGGGGGGGGAAGTGGTCTTCAGTGGGCCACCCGGTGCATTGATCGGGTCGCAGGATTCCCTCACAGGACAGTATCTGTCCGGACAGCGGATTATTCCGGTTCCTGTAGCCAGAAGAAAGGGAAACGGCAATGCCCTTTTGATCAAGGGTGCGCAACTCAACAATTTGAAGAACATTTCAGCCAGAATCCCCCTTGCGACCTTCACTTGTGTGACCGGCGTGTCCGGATCCGGAAAAAGCAGCCTGATCAACGGCACCCTGTACCCGGCCCTCAGCCGTCATCTCTACGGGGGCAAGGCCTCCATAGGGCCTTTGGATATGCTGAAGGGGATAGAACATCTGGATAAAGTGATCAACATTGACCAGAGTCCCATCGGCAGAACCCCTCGCTCGAATCCGGCGACCTATACTGGCGCATTCACGCACATTCGAGATCTTTTTTCCATGCTGCCCGAATCGAGGGCCAGAGGGTATAAACCCGGTCGCTTCAGTTTCAATGTAAAGGGTGGTCGATGCGAGGCCTGCAAAGGAGATGGCATCAACAGGATTGAAATGCATTTTCTGCCGGATGTCTACGTCACCTGTGAAGTTTGCGGGGGGCTGCGCTACAACCGGGATACCCTTGAGATCAAATACAAGGGGCAAAGCATCGCAGATGTGCTGCACATGACCGTGAACCAGGCCCTGGCTTTTTTTGAGGCCATCCCGCCCATTCAAAAAAAATTGAAGACCCTTGTGGATGTGGGGGTGGGGTATATCAAACTGGGACAGCAGGCCACCACCCTTTCAGGGGGTGAAGCGCAGCGCATTAAACTCTCCAGGGAGTTGAGCAAACGAAGTACGGGGAAAACACTTTATCTGCTGGATGAGCCGACCACCGGGCTTCATTTTGCCGATATAGAGAAGCTGTTGGAGGTATTAAACCGGCTGGTGGAGAGAAAAAA
>CAZPQA010000192.1:0-4241 GCA_964588535.1 uncultured Desulfobacteraceae bacterium | reverse complement strand
TTCTTACTCCTGAAGTTCGCTTTTAAAAAATTTTGTATTGTGTCCCCGGAATTTTCCGTTTATGCTGGTTATTTGTTTGGCTTTTTTGAATTTGGGAATGCTCAAAAGAAAGCCCTAATACACGAAACATCTGGAAAAGAGCACGGAGTCAGCCCTTGAATCGGGACAAAATTGAGCAGATTAAAGGAAAGGATTGTAAGCCAAGAAGAGACATCTCATAGAAGATTGTTGGAATCAACATATCAACCGGATGTAATTGTAAATGGTGTCTCGGTCTTTTTTGGCATCGATAATAAAGAAGTCCTAAATGACAGAAGATAGTACCGAAACATCTGTATCTATATTATAAAGAAATATACGGGCATGACGAACGGCCAGATAGGTCAGATCTTCAATGGCCAACCTTTGCTGCAGTGGCAAAGGTGTATCATAGGATGTCAAAGGCAGTTAAGGAAAACAGGGCGATAAGAAAAAAGATAGGCAAGATTATTTCTGCTTTGTCCTGATTCAAGGGCTGACCCCGTGCCCTTCATGATGGCGTTAAGGAAATCCCATGTTTATTCGAGAAGCCACACTGAATGATAACGAAGGACTTCAGCAGCTTCAGATACAGTGTCCGCAAGGCACCTCACTCATCGTGTCAACTGTCAATACACCTGACTTTTTCGCCAGGGCAAAAGCGTATGAATCATACAAGGTTTATGTTGCCTGCGAGGGAGATAGAATTATTGCATCACACGCCTGGGCGCTGCGAAACGCCCTTGTCAACGGCAAACAGAGTCGGGTGGGGTATTCGTTTCAGACATTTGTCCATCCCAACCATCGGAAAAAGAACCTGGCAAAACTCCTTCTTCAACATATGGAGAATCATTTAATACAAAACGGTGCGGTGCTTGTTTACGGCTTGATCATGGAAAAGAATCTGCCTTCTATTAAGCTCGTTGAAAGCCTCGGTTTCAGATTGCAGCGTAAGCTCGTCATGCCGGGCTTAGCAGTCCGAAAAGAGATTGATTTACGCTCCGGAAAAAAGGTCAGACCTGCCGGTTCCAGGGACCTTGAGAATGTGGCTGAATTGTTAAACGAAACCTGGAAAAACCACGAGATGTATGAACCCGCTTCAGCCGACTCTTTGGCCCGATTCATAAGCCGGACCCCTGGATTCTCTATGGAAAACCTGCTCGTTATAGAAGATAAGGGGAATATTTCAACCTGCTTAGGCTTCTGGGACTGGAGTCAAGTCATGAGACTCACTTTGAAAACACTTGATTTGAAGTTTAAGATAATAGGTCGTTTGTTGTTTATAGCTGGCGTATTGCCTCGAGTTCTTAAACCTGGTGATCAATTGAATCAGGTCATGCTTACCCTAATTGGATATAAAGAACCTTCTCATCTGGCCATTCTTATCAGACATATTAATAATTATGCCTTTGAGAGGGACATCAAGCAGATTTTTTGCATTTGCGAGCGAAATCATGCAATGCTGAATAGTCTGAAGAGATTTGTTAAAATTTCCACCAATATTGATCTTTACATTAAACCGCTTAAAGAAAACTTCATGCTCAATAAAAATCCAGTATTCATAGATGGTATTGACATGTAGTTGCGAATCCGTAATCGAGGGCACTGCAGCCAACTTGGTAAACCGCGCGGCTGATTTTCCAGTTCTTGCAGCCAACAGGTCCATCAATACTTTTAGGAAAGGAGCAGGGCAATGAAAGATATAACGCGGCGCAAATTCCTGAAGACATCCTCCATTGCCGGAGCCGGGGTTGTGGTGGGTAATGCCCTGGCCTGCAGCACGGCCAAGCGTGCTGCAGGGGGGCCGGCAGCAAAGGGAGCAGTGGGGAAGAAACGCCCCAATATCGTGTTGATCATCACGGACCAGCAGCGGCAGGCCCAGCACTGGCCGGCCGGGTGGCTCGAAGAACATATGCCTACTATGGCACGCTTGCAGCGGCACGCCATCACCTTCAGCAACAATTATACGGCTGCAGCGGCCTGCTCACCCAGTCGTGCGAGTTTGCTTACGGGTGTCTATCCCAGTGTGAACGGTGTTCCACAGATCCCGCCGATTCCTCCCATGCGCTCGGACATCACGAACATTTTCAAACTCGCGAAGCAGGCCGGGTACGAGGTGGCCTACAAAGGCAAGATGCACCTGTTTACACCCCAGAGCAATCCGTCTCAGGACAGCTTTACGAGTTATGATATCAAGTGGGCTTCAGACCACTACCGCGCCAACCGATGGAATCCACCCGACTGTGCTATGTCCTCGGGCGGCAACGTCTGGATTTCCGGTGGTTGGCCGAACAACGATGGCCGCTACGTGAACGGCGTACCGGACACGTTCAACCGCATGACACCCCCTGTGAGAGGAAGCGAGGAGACGATCCTGGAATTCCTGGACAAGCACAATCCCAAGTCGGACAAGCCTTTCCTGCTGGTGTGCTCCTTCGGCAACCCCCACGACATCTCGGTATGGCCCGTGCAGGACGAATGGGGCTATGACCGTGGGGAGTATACGCAGCTCAAGGAGATCAACCTGCCTTCCAACTACAAGGACGACCTGAAAGAGAAGCCCGTGGCCCAGAGATGGTTCCAGAAGCTTTGTGACAAAGCGGTGCCCTGCTCGGGTACACAAAACCGCATCGATTACTGCCGCTTCTACGCGTACCTCCACACCGTGGTGGACAAGCACATTGCGGCTGTGCTGGACAAACTGGACAAAAAAGGACTCACCGACGACACCGTCATTTTCCGTTTCGCGGACCACGGGGAGCAGGGCTGGTCCCACCAGATGATACAAAAGGGGTTGACCAGTTACCAGGAGACCATTAACGTGCCCTTGATCATCTCCAACCCGAAGCTCTTCCCCAAAGGGACAACCACGTCATCCTTCGCCAGCCTGATCGACCTTGTTCCCACCATAGCGGAAATAACCGGTGCCGCTTCCCTCGAAGACCTGAAGCGCATGGGCATCTGTGGCAGGTCTCTTGTGCCCATCATGCAGGATCCGGAGGCCAGTGTGCGGGACAATGTTATGTTTTTTACAGAGGACTTCGGGTACTACTTCGACGAGTTCCTGGGCATGAAAAACGTCTTCGAAACCGTCCCGGGAAAAATGCGAAGCATCCGTTTCGAGGACTGGATGTACGCCGTGTACTTCACTGATAATGGCAGCAAGATCCAGTACGAGATGTACAACCTGACCGATGATCCGGGGGAGATGAAGAACTTGGCGTGGGGATTGCGTAAGAGCGCCAACGTCAAGCGGATGCAGGAACTGCACGATCGGCTGACGGCTGAACTGAAGACCTACCAGGCACTACCAAAGGGGTTCCAGTGGCCTGCAAAGGCCGGAACCGAATCTATCTAGAGACCAGGATAATCTAGTTGATGGGTGACCCTCTCACATTACTGACTCGATTTGCGCTGAAGCCATTTAACCATCGGGTGAACGAGGACTGGCTTTTTCGCTGGCCACTCAAAAGCCATCCTGTTACCCGGGTTGTTATGCAAAAACTAAATAAGCAAGGAGGGTAAAATGAAACTATCTATAATTGCACTAACATTGGTTTTGGTTTTTTTTAATTCAATCACTTACTCAGAAGAATATTACGGTAAATACTCCGGCCCTGTCAAAACAGAATGGCTAGATGATGGTCGTAAGATGAAAATTTTAGAGTATTTCTTTTACGAAGATCCAAACGGAATTAAATGGGAGGTACCAACGAATTCTATAATTGATGGAGCTTCCATCCCTACATTCGCATGGTCATTTATTGGGGCACCTTACTCTGGAAAGTTTCGAAACGCTTCAGTGGTTCATGACATAGCATGCCAGAAAAAAGAAAGAACATGGCAATTAGTACACTTACAAAATTCCGGGGACACAATACAAAATTATTGATTTCCCCTTTCTTCCCATGGGCCTTTCGGTCCGGGATTTTTATTCCAGAATTGTTTTCCCAGCAACACCTCAAACTTATCAATGGTCAGATCACGCCCAAGAGGCTTGCCAGTTCGCTCATGCTGACGGAGTTCCTGATATTCTTACTCCTGAAGTTCGCTTTTAAAAAATTTTGTATTGTGTCCCCGGAATTTATAGGGCATTATGAATTCCAAATGAAGGATAAAAAACAGATGGTATGGTCGATATTGTCAGTCCCTATAAGGCTGACGGCGGAACTTTGCACTCGAAAGGAGAATGTCGACATGAAAACGCAAATTAGAGGAAAGGC
>CAZPQA010000191.1:0-4279 GCA_964588535.1 uncultured Desulfobacteraceae bacterium | reverse complement strand
AAGGCGCCCCACCAGATGGGAACGCCCTGCTACGACCAGCAGTGTCCCAAGTGTGGAGCATCCATGGCACGGGAATAGGGCTGGTTTGGAGCCCATTGGAGCACTTTTTTAAAAAGCCTTCAGAAGAATTGATGCGGGGTTCTTTACTATTGGCGCATTTCCTGATAAGAAGGGTCTCGATTCCGCCGAATTCCGGGCAGAACTGATAAAAACCCTGGGGCGGAAACCATTACCGTAAAGAAAGGATGAAACAATGGCATCAAAAGGCAAGGCATCACGGTTGGCTCAAATGGGCTACTGGGAAGAACAGTTGAATCAGCGACTCGCCCGGTTGGCTGAAAAAGAGGTTGCACCTGAAAAAATCAGCAAGGACACGGAGATCAAAAAAATCCGTGCCAAAATAAGGGAAACCCGCGATCGGCTTGGGGCCATCGAAGAAAAAGAAAAAAAGTTGGAGAAGATGGCCGAAGCCAAGGCCAAAAAAGCCGCAAAACCCAAGAAATCCAAAAAGAAGAAACAGCAGGAGGAAAAAGCGGCTGAGAGCAAACGTCAGCAGAAAAAGAAAAAGAAAAAAGAGAAGAAAGCCGAAGCTCAATGAGCACCTGGAATCTCCAGGCCTCTTTCAAAAAGCTCAATTTCAGCCCTGTCCATTTTCATCAGGGATTCGGGGCTGAATTTCAATTTGCTGAATAGCTTTTCTTCAACCTGACCGCATAACCTGAAATTTATTTTGATTTTTTGACCGAGCTCTTCATGATCTCGTCCATAACGTTTAAGGATATAGTCCTCTCGCTCTTTGAGGGTAACGATCCTGTCGTGGTTGACCCGTTTATCCGCATAAAAAACCACTTCCTTTTCAGAATCGGCACCGTTCAAACGATAGTTCTTCAACATCACGTGCTCCGCCACAATGGGGACGATTTCGTCAAAGCCGTTTTCCATGCAGATCTGTTTTCCAATTTCCGCATGGTCCCCCCCGAAATTAATTGATGGCGTTTTGCCGATATCATGAAGCAATGCCCCAACCGTTGTTTTTGAAACGGAGATATCCGGATTCACCTCCCTGAGCCCCCGGGCAATCATTCGGGCCACCCTTGCCACAACAACCGAATGGGCTTTGATATGGGCAAGCATGCGATATTTATCCATGAAGCAGTAACACTCTTTAATTGATGGAATCATTGTTTGTTCCTTTGGATTCTTTCGACCTGACACCAAATCCCTTGACTACGGACATGATATCTATCAGGTTTCATAAGACCATTCAAGAAAAAATACCGCCGCACGAAACATGAAAAAATGGCCCCTCCCGGAAGCACCAATGGAATGTTGACAAACCCTATGGTTTTGTTTAAGTTCAGAAAAAATCAAGGCATAAGGCATGCGGTTTTTTAGTCTTGCTGGGTTTAACCGGAGAGATTGAAAACCACGAAAGGAGTCTGGCCATTTCTGATTTCTCTCAAAATAACAGCAAGGTCACTTCATTTCATATCCTCCGACAGGACCGGGAACACCTTCGAAAGCAGTTGACGCTTCATTCCAAGTGGGAAAAAACGGTCCTGATCCTCCCGCTTCTGGCCAGCGAATATACCGACCCCGCCAACCTTCCGGTTTTTGAGAATATCCTGGGACAGCTCAGAGATATCAACTACGTCTCCGAAATTATTTTTGGTCTGGACCGGGCCACGGAAGAGGAAGCGTTGCTGCTGCGGGATCTCATCAATAATTTTGGCATCCAGAATTACACCATTCAGTGGAATGACGGTCCCGGGTTTCTTGGCATATACAAAAAGCTCAACGAAGCGGGGTTCAATATCAGCGAACCGGGCAAAGGGAAAAACATGTTTCTGAGCTTCGGGATCGCCATGGCCCTGGGCGCGAAAACCATCGGCCTCATCGACGCGGATATTCGAACCTTTAAGCGGGTGCAGTTGGACCGACTCTTTTACCCGGTCGTGGCCCTCAATTATGATTTTTCCAAGGCCTATTATTCCAGAATCAAGGACAATCAGATCTACGGCCGGGTTAAGAGACTTCTGCTTGACCCCCTTCTCATCGCACTGAAACGGAAGTTCGCCGAGAGCAAAGACCAGAAGATGTTGAATCTTATCGACTTCCTTTTAAGCTTCAAATATCAGCTCAGCGGCGAGGTGGCCTTCCACGTGGACCTGCTGAAAAAGATGCGGTTCGCCACCAACTGGGGCGTAGAGATTTTCACCCTCATTGAAGTGTATCGGAAGGCTTCAGCGCCGGCCCAGGTCATGTTCACCAAGGACCCTTTCGACCATAAGCACCAGAATATCTCCCCGCAGGATCGCACCAAAGGCCTTAACCGAATGGCCATCGACATCGTCACAACCCTGATGAATGCCCTGATTATCGAAGAGGGTCTGGAAATCTCCGATACCTTTTTCAGGGACCTGACGGTCACGTACCAGGCCGTGGCCGAAGAACAGGTCAAAAAATATTCCGATGATGCCGATTTCAGCGGCCTCACATACGACCGCGACAAGGAAGAATTCCTGATCAAGGAAGTTTTCACCCATTCAATCCTTGAAGCCGGGGATATGCTCACCTCCCCTTACCGCATGACGGAAAAATTCCTGCGGTTTGTTAACTCTCACAATGAATTCACCGATTTTCTCAAGAACGGCCTGGCCCAGACCATTCTGCAGGTGGAACATAGCACCGAAAAACGGCTGTTCAAAACACCGCAAACGGTTTCCTGGGAACGGGTGAGCAATAAACTGCCAACAATCTTTTACGATTTGATTGAGGTGGTTGAAAATGAGAAAAGACGTTTTTCCTGATGCGATGGTAGGACTCATGGTTGATGCTTTCTTCACCCGGGACACGTCTCCCCCATCCCATCTGGTATTTACCGACCTGGACGGCACCCTGCTGGATCACCATACCTACGGCTGGGAAGCGGCCCTTGCAGCGCTTGAACATTGTCGAAAAAACGGCGTACCGGTGATCCTGGTCTCCAGCAAAACCAGAGCTGAAATGGATGTGTTGCGTCGTGAATTGAATCTTTCAGCGCCCTTTGTATCGGAAAATGGCGGGGGCGTATTCTTTCCGCGGGAAACCTTCAAGGATGCACCGACCGGTTCCTTTCCGTCGGAGATCCAGGGCCAAGAGGAATCGGAAGGCTTGTGGCAGTGGTCTTTGGGCATTCCCTACGCCCATTTGATTCACGCGTTGAGCGATATGCGAAAAAGCTTAGGATGGTCCCTGAAGGGGTTTTCCGACATGGATGTTGCCGAAATTTCCCGACTGACGGGGCTCAATGAAGAATCCGCTCGTCTCGCTGCCATGCGGGAATATGATGAACCTTTTATTTTTGAAGGAAAGACGCCTGACGATCTGAGGCCGCTTCATGAAAGCGCCGCCGAAAGAGGACTGATAGTCGTCTCAGGGGGTCGCTTTCACCACCTGATGGGCAACAACCACAAGGGAAAAGCCATGGCACGGATTGCGTCCTGGTATAACGCCCAGTATCATCTAGAGGGGCATTCCGACCCTATCCCCACCATTGCCCTGGGCGACAGCCCCAATGATTTCCCCATGCTTTTGTGTGCCGATTTTCCGGTACTGATTCATTCGGGACGGAATTTCCCGGATCTTGAAAAAGAAATTCCGAACCTCGAAACAACAAAATATCCAGGTCCAAAAGGCTGGAACGCAGCCGTTTTAAATATTTTAAGTCCAAGCAAGGAGAAGGCCCATGCCTGATAGCTTTCAGAAAGAAATGAATCCGGAAAACATCAAAAAAGCGGAGATGGTGGTCTGTATCCCTTCCTATAAAGAAGCTGACGCCATCCGTTATCCCACCACCCAGGCCGACAACGGGTTGCAGAAATATTTCAGCGAGGTTGAATCCGTCATCATCAATTGCGATAACAACTCGCCGGATCATACCCGGGAGGCCTTTCTGGAAACGCCGACCCAAACGCCTAAAATTTATCTTTCCACTGAACCGGGCCTTAAAGGAAAGGGAAATAACTTCAAAAACCTGTTTCAAAAAGTAGTGGACCTTAAAGCCAAGGCCGTGGTGGTGGTAGACGCTGATCTCAAGAGCATCACCCCCGAGTGGATCAAACACCTGGGGGAACCGCTTTTCAGCGGATTTTCGTACGTAGCCCCCCTGTATATCCGGCACAAATACGATGGCACCATTACCAACGGCATTGCCTACCCCATGACAAGGTCCCTCTACGGACGACGGGTCCGTCAACCCATTGGTGGGGATTTCGGGTTCAGCGGAGAACTGGCGCCA
>CAZPQA010000190.1:0-4332 GCA_964588535.1 uncultured Desulfobacteraceae bacterium | reverse complement strand
ACAATTAAGGCATTTTCTGGCATGTCAGACCTCGGTTTGATCGGAAAGCACTGGTTCTGATATATATGTTTTGCAATTTATTGCTAGTTGATGCAGACCCGCCGCACCTCACTGATATCTGTCAATCCTTCAAACACTTTTTCAATACCATCCTGCTTCAGAGTTGTCATCCCTTCTTTCAAAGCCTGCGACAAAAGGATTTCAAGGTTTGCCCGGTCCTTTATCAATTCTTTAATGCGGGGCGTGCCTTCCATGAGTTCATGAATCACCATTCGCCCTTTGTATCCGGTTTGTGAACATTCCTCACAACCCACAGGTGAAAAGAGGCGCAGTTTTTCAGAGTATTCAATTCCTGTTGCCTTGAAATATTCGATCCCATAATCTTTTACAATCTCATCATACGCTTTTTTTGAAGGATGGTATCCCTTACGACAGGCAAGACAAAGCCTGCGAATCAACCGCTGGGCCAGTACGCACAGAAAAGCATCTGAAAAATTAAGTGTATTCAATCCCATATCCAGCAACCGGGTGACTGTCTCCGGTGCACTGTTGGTGTGTAGGGTTGAAAACACGAGATGCCCGGTAAGTGAAGCCTCCACAGCGATGGATGCGGTTTCAAAATCGCGCATTTCGCCGATCATGATCACATCGGGGTCCGCCCTCAGAAAAGATCGCATGACCCGGGCAAAATCGAGGCCGATTTTAGGTTTCACTTCCACCTGACTCATGCCAAGCTGGGTGATTTCAATGGGATCCTCTGCGGTCCATATTTTGATGCCCGGTTTATTGATCACCCCTAACGCCGCATGCAGAGAAGTGGTTTTTCCGGAGCCCGTTGGACCTGCCGCCAGTATTAAACCATGAGGCTGTTGGATCGTTTTCTTTAGAACCGCCATGTTTCGGTCATTGAGGCCCATATCCTCCAGCTTCATGGCCCCGGGATCGGCCAGTATCCGCAGGGCAGCAGACTCACTCCCTCCTGAGGTAGGCAGGGTGGCCAGCCGTAATTCAAAGGGACGGATGCCTTTGCGTTTAAACTTGATTTTTCCATCCTGGGGCAATCGCCTTTCAGCGATATCCAGACCTGCCATGATTTTAATCCGCGAAATCATGCCTCTGGCCATGCTGATGGGCACTTCGATATAGTTCTGGCAAACCCCGTCAGTTCGAAAACGGATATGGGTTTTTTTGGAAATAACGGAAGGCTCGATATGAATATCCGATGCGTTGTTCCTGAAAGCGGTGACGATCACCTGGTCAATCAATTTGACGATTTTACTCGAGGACTCGTCCAGCGTATGATCGACCTCGTCTTCCTCCTCTTCCTCAAAGCTGACAAAAGAAATCATGTCCAGCTCTTCGAGCATAGCCTCATCGGGCTTTTCGGGAGTTTTTTCAAAGAAATGCTGAATAAACTGCTCAATATCCTCCCTGATACCCACCGAAAACTCAATCCGGTTGGCTTTCATCAATCCGGTAATCTGGTCTATTTTCCTCAGGTCCCTGGGATCATCTATGAGAATTTCCAAACCCTTTTTACCCCAGCTCAAGGGCACCCATCCGGCGTGTAAAAGATAGGCCTGTTTTAAATTACTGATGATCTCAACAGGAACCGGCAAATCCGCATCAAAAGTTCGAAATGGACAATCATAGAATTCGGAAAGTGACTTTCCGATGGTTTCCCGACTGACCTTGAAATGATCGACCAGCACAAACTCAACGCTTTTGCCCACTTTTTTGGAAATTACCAGGGCCTTCTGAAGCTGGGAAAGGGTTACGCTTCGCCTCTTAAGGAGATAACTGTATCTGGACCCGGGAGAAACCGCTGACATGCCGAGTTTTAATTTCTGCGCAATCTCGCGGTTTGCAGGATCCAGCTTTGATGCGGATTTATACTGCGCAAGGGCCAGGTCTTTATGCCCGCTGTCTTCCAGTTGAAGTCCCAGTGAGAACCGGACCTGGGCTAGCTGCGGACCCCGAAGGTCCATTTCCCCAACTACCTGGTGGATCCGCTTCACGGCATCATCGGGAGAAACCAGATTCAGCAGGCATTCCGCAAAATCCGGAATAATTTTGATTATCGGATAATCTGTTTTAAACAACTTTTCATATTCAGTGACGGCTTCATTCATCAACCCCAACTGCTTGAAGGCCAGAGCATTGTCCAGTATGCCGCTTTGTCCGCCGACGGCAATTGCCTCCCTGATAACCGAAATATCTTCCTGGGAGATCTCAGGGGCATGGGTTTCCTGGCTCTCGATTTCCTTCTTCAGAATCCGAATCGTTTTGTTGATGAATGCCGTGCCGTTGGTATCATCTTTTGGAATTGCCGCCAGGACTTCATCATAAACGATCAAGGATTCATTGAGTAACCCCATTGAACGATAAATTTCAGCTTCTTTTATTCCGGTATCAAAATGCATTTTTCCAGTACCTACAAAAACGGCAAAAGTCGGTCCGCAGTTTCAAAGTGATTTTTAACGCGCTATGATGAGACTAAGAAAACCACCAAACGGTGTCAAGAAGTAAGTTGTGCCGATTATCTTAAAAAGTTGCTTGACGAGTTCCGGTTTTATTGAATATGCTGATTACGGAGATTTGATCACATGGCCAATCTTAACTTCAAAACCAAAGAAATGGAATGCAAAATCGTATTCTACGGTCCCGGACGGGGTGGAAAAACGACCAACCTGGAATATGTTTTCCAAACCTACCGGAAGCAGGCCACCGGGGAAATGGTTTCCATCAATACAAAAGGTGATCGCACCCTTTTCTTTGATTTTTTACCGCTAAAGCTTGGAAAGATCCGGGGCTATGATATACGGGTTCAGCTCTATACGGTCCCCGGTCAGGTGCGGTATAACGCCACAAGGAAAGTGGTCTTGAGAGGTGTTGACGGATTGGTGTTTGTGGCCGATTCACTTCTTCTCCGGCGTGAACACAACATCCTGTCGTTACAGAATCTACAGAAAAACCTCAGCGGGTACGGCTTGAAAATTTCGGAAATCCCTTTGGTTCTTCAATACAACAAAAGAGATCTCGGAAAAGAGGGAATCCGCCTGATATCGGTGGAAAGCATGGAGAAAGACATGAACCGTCAATTGCAAGTCCCTTCTTTTTCCGCCAGCGCGTTCAACGGCCAGGGCGTCGGCGCCACCCTTAAAGAGTGCCTGAAACTCACCCTACATTCCCTACAAAGCAAGCTGGAATAGGATAAATGACCCGGGACAAAACAGCCCCGAATCCCGTTCGTCCCAGCCGTTGGCGCCGGTTTCTGAGGTGGCTGTGGGGGTTCTGGCCTCACTGGCCCGTGGCGGCCGCCATTGTGGCAGGCGGTGTGTTGAATGTTCTGAGAAGCCTCAATTCCGAACATTTGCCCTTCAGCCAGATCAGCCCATTTATGGGACTGGAAAAGTCTCTTTCTGTCCTGGGCAGCAGCACCCAGGCTATCCTGGGTGTCGGACTTGTGCTGGTGGGTTTCGGGTTGATCAGAAGGCTGACCACCGCCTGGTCATTTGCCGTCATCCTTCTGCTGATAACCCTCGGGGTAAATTTGGCCCAGCACAACTGGGGAGAGCGGATCATTTTCCCCGGTGTAATGCTTCTGGTGATGATACCGCTGAGGCGTTACTTCGACCGCCAGACCAAGCTTGCCACCTATATCATCTCTTTGACCGGTGTTTTCTCCATTCTGGCTTATGGCACTTTCGGCAGCTATTTGCTTGGAAACGGTTTTAGACCAGCTATTAATGACCTGACAACATCTTTTTACCTTACCGTTATAACCCTTTCCACCGTAGGCTATGGTGATATCGCACCCATCACGCCCGAAACGCGTCTGTTTGTGGTGTCGCTGCTGATTGTGGGGTTGAGTGTTTTCGCCACCGCCATTGTGTCTGTTCTGGGTCCGGCCATTTCGAAAAGGCTGGGCCACATCTTAAACCCTGAAGGAGACCGAATGAAACTGGAAAAACACATCATTTTGGCAGGGGAAGGTATCATCGCCAGCAATACCGCCGTGGAACTGGAAAAGAGGAAGCTTTCCTTCGTTCGTATCAGAAGCCGGGGCGAGGGTGCCCTTGCACCCGGGGAAGGCGAAATCATTGGAGATCCCGCCGATGAGGCGGTACAGCTGAAGGCCGGTGTTCGAAAAGCGGTGATGGTTATTGCGGCAGAGGATAATGACGGCGATAACGCTTTTATTACTCTGTTGGCCAAAGATTTGAACCCGGAAGTGCGGGTGCTGGCGGTTGCCAACGCCATCAATGCCATTGGCAGGCTTAAGCTGGCCCGGGCAGACCTGGTTTTTGCACCGGCAGCAGTGGGCAGCCG
>CAZPQA010000189.1:0-4387 GCA_964588535.1 uncultured Desulfobacteraceae bacterium | reverse complement strand
CAGCTGACATGAGCCTATCTCGAAATGCCGGGCTCAAATCACCCATCTCCTGGGCGAGATTGCCGATGGGACAGCCATAGGCGTAATCCTTTGATTTAAAAAAATCCATAAACCACTCAAGGAGGCTTTCTATTTTTTGCAAGGGAGAAAGGGCGGGATCTTCCAGGATCGGTCGTGATATGAAGGAATAATATCCGGCGAAATGGTCGATGACCTGAAGTCCGAAATCTTCCTTACTCTTGAAATAGTTATAGAACGATCCTTTGGGTACTCCGGCTGCGTTGAGGATTTCCTGAAGGCCCGTGTGATTGAATCCCTTCAAATGGATGAGCTCCGCTCCGGTTTCAAGAATCTTTTGCTTGGTATCCGTTTTCATAATCCCCGCATTTCTCAAAATGTTTAATAAAAATAGACCGGTCGTATATAAATGTCAACCTTTTTTAAGTATATTTTTTTTTGCTGAGGCCGAAGAAACCTCCTTGACTTCCCAATCGGACAGCTATATATTACCGAAACTGCATACAGTGGCTCAAGTAAAGGTCCATACGCTGGAGCCCTTCTCGGAAATTTGAGGCACTGGCTTGAAGACGATGAAGCGGTTTCCCATCTAATCAGAAAACTTCCCTCGATTCGGAGAGAAGATATCTGCAGAAATTAATTTTTTTTGTGCTTAATATATTGATATATAGCGATTCATAAATTCATAACACGGCCACCCGGCCGTAGGGAAGGAGCTCGAATCATGAAGGAACGCTGGAAACTGCTGATGATCATATTGGTCTTTGTGGCAGCCTACTATGTACCCTGGGCAAGTCCTGTAATTCGTCGATCCGGTCTAGAAGCCTTTATGATGCTCCAGGAATACGCCCGTGAACATGTGCTCACCTGTCTTATCCCCGCCTTCTTTATCGCAGGGGCCATTGCCGTTTTCGTAAGCCAGGCCTCGGTTCTTAAATACTTTGGCGCCACTGCCAAAAAAATTCTCTCCTATTCGGTTGCCTCTGTTTCGGGGACGGTCCTTGCCGTCTGTTCCTGCACGGTGTTGCCCCTTTTTGCTGGGATTTATTCGCGGGGAGCCGGCATCGGACCCGCAACGGCTTTTCTCTATTCAGGTCCGGCCATCAACGTGCTGGCCATCGTGCTCACAGCCCGGATCCTGGGATGGGAACTGGGATTGGCCAGAGCCATCGGCGCGATTCTTTTTGCCGTCATCACCGGCCTGCTCATGGCCTTCATTTTTAGAAAAGACGATGCGGAACGGGCCAAAGGGGAACTGTTCCTGCCGGAGGACGAGGGAATGGGACGGACCCTTGCCCAGGACGGGCTTTTCATGCTGATTATGGTGTTGATCCTGGTTTTCGCCGCCTTTGCAAAACCGGCCGAAGGATCCAGTGGTGTGTGGCCGGCCATATTCGCCGCCAAGTGGTATATCACCGCCGGACTGCTGATTATTTTAGGGTTCATACTGAAAGCCTGGTTCGTCAAAGAAGAACGGGTCACCTGGGTCCAGTCCACCTGGGGCTTCATGAAACAGATTTTTCCACTCCTGGGTGCGGGCGTTCTGGTGGCAGGTTTTATGCTGGGAAGGCCCGGACATGCCGCCCTGATCCCCGACCAGTATATTGAAGGACTCGTGGGCGGAAATTCCCTGTGGGCCAACCTCTTTGCTTCGGTCTCGGGGGCGCTCATGTATTTTGCAACCCTCACGGAAGTCCCCATACTCCAGGGACTCTTGGGCGCGGGCATGGGAAAGGGTCCCGCACTCTCCCTGATGCTGGCGGGTCCGGCCCTGTCCCTGCCCAATATGCTGGTAATCGGAAGCGTCATGGGCGCTAAAAAGACGGCGGTTTTCTGTACCATCATCGTAATTTTGAGCACCATTGCGGGCATGCTCTACGGAGTGATAGCCAGTTAGAGCCTCGGCATAAAAAGGAAGAAACATCATGACGAAAGAGGATGTGGTTCAGATCAGGGTGGAAGACTATACCGTGGGCATCATTGGGCTCAATGCAGCGCTTCAAGACATGACGACAGCCTATGCTGAAAAATCTGACCAGGAGGTGGCTAATGAGCTTATAAACAGGCTCTCAAAGAAAAATTATATCCCGAACAAAGCCCGGGGACCCTACAAAAAGGCATTTCTGCGAGAATTTAAAAAGCATTTGGGAAGGCCTTATGAAGAAGCGATTTCCTCCGGCCTTGACATTAAGGTGCTGGGGCCCGGATGTCCCCAGTGCGACGGACTGGAAGAGGAATTGATGGCAGCAGTGGGACAACTCCGGATTAAAGCCAATATTGAGCATGTGCGGGATATCAAAGAGATTGGTCGATACGGCGTGATGGGGTCACCGGGCCTTCTCATCAACGGCAAGGTCAAGTCGGTGGGCAAAGTGCCCCCGAGGGCCAGGCTGATCCAATGGCTTGAAGAAGCAGATGCCAAACAGGAACAGGTCATCAGAAGATAGAAAAAGACTGGAGGAATTAAATGACACGGAAAATAAGGGATGTAGCGCTCGGCTTGCTTTTACTCAGTTTTATAGGCCTGCTGTTATACGGTTGCTCATCCGATGAACCCCCTGCAACCCATACGCAGACCGCCGGCGTTGTGCCGGTCAAGGGGATGGTGACCATGGTGGACCTGGGTGCGGACTCCTGTATCCCCTGTAAAATGATGACACCCATCCTTACCAAACTCGAAAAAGCGTACCGGGGAAAAGCAGCCATCGTTTTCATCGATGTCTGGAAAGACAAGGAGCCGGCCAGGCGTTTCGGCATTCGCGCCATCCCCACCCAGATCTTTTTTGACAAAAGAGGCAAAGAGGTCTTTCGCCACACCGGATTTATGGGGGAAGCAGATATTGTTTCCCAGTTGAAAAAGATGGGTATCAGCTGAAGGCATAATCGTTCCATAGCCCTGGGATGAAAACAGGAGAGAATTGATGCTGGAAACATTTTTCCTGACAGTTAATGAGTGGATTGCCGGAGGTGCGGCCATCGCCGCGTTAGGCTGTTTTATCTGGGGCATGGTCAGCGTGGTGTTCAGCCCCTGTCACCTGGCTTCTATCCCTTTAATCGTCGCTTATGTAGGCGGGCAGGAGACGCTCTTGAAACCGAGACAGGCCGCCTACTATTCCGTGGCCTTCACCATGGGGCTCTTTATCACCATCGCGCTCATCGGTATCATCTGCGCCTTGCTGGGGCGAATGCTGGGAGACGTGGGAAACTACTGGCAGATCCTCATTGGGCTGGTCCTGGTCTGGGTCGCGTTGGGCATGTTGGGCGTTGAAAAATGCTCCATGAGCGGGAATCTTCTCACCAAACTCAAATTTCGCGGCATGTTCGGGGCCCTGGCGCTGGGTCTGGCCTACGGGGTCCTTTCCGGTTCCTGCACCTTTGGGTTTATTGCCCCTATTCTGGCGATTGTCACTGTTCAGGAGAAGGTGGTCACGGGGGTCCTGTTTATTCTGCTTTTTGCCCTGGGTCACTGCCTTCCTATTGTGGTGGCGGGCAGTTCCACCGCCGCGGTAAAGCGCGTAATGGAAAGCAGCCGTTGGCAGGGGGCCGGCAACTGGTTTCGAAAAGGGGCGGGGGTCCTCATCGGAGTCTTAGGGCTGTATTTTATCGTAGCGCCTTTCATTCATGTTTAAATGAAAAAAGGCACGAAGAAACGGCATTACCGTTTTCCCCGTGCCTTTTTATTTTGGCGCCTTTTTATTTTGGCGCCTTTTTGTTTTGGCGCCTTTTTGTTTCAGTGCTTTTGTATTCCGGGAAACACGTTGCCTCCCAGAATTTCCATCCGTAAGATTATACGCAACCGGTCGGTTTGGGCAGTCCAGCCATTTTACAGGCACCTTTGCCCGGCCCTGAAGGAAACAGCTCGTAGATATACTTCAGTTTGTAGCCGGTAACTTTAGACAGAATCCTGACCATGGGGGCGATGCCGTTCTTCTTGTAGTACTCCTGTAAAACATCAACGACCTTTTTATGTTCATCTGTAATTTCTTCAATGCCCTCGGTTGATTTCACATATCTCATCCATCCTTCGTCCCAGTTGGTGAAGTCATCGATGAATCCGTCTTCATCAATTTCGTAGCTGGTTCCCTCAAATTCTACTGTTGCCATACCTGAATTGCCTCCTTTTTGTTAAATAAAATACCCTAAAAATACCACACCTGAATATTTTTTCAGCCAACGCCGCACACAATCGGAGTAGTATAATCCCTGTTTCGTAAGTTGTCAAATGTTCTTTTTCGACTTCTTCAGGGTTTGGCCATTTTTTTGTGGTTAAGCGCTGCCTTAAAAAGACCTTTCGCCCAATCCGACTCACCGGCAGCATGCACATGGGTATAGGTCCCCAATATATTCTTTCTGCATATACCATCTTTTT